>JALGTR010000184.1 GCA_029821265.1 Candidatus Zipacnadia bacterium | reverse complement strand
ATGCCTCCGGCCGCTCGACGATCTCGAAGCTCTCCTGTGGCATGCTTTCAGCTCCCTAAGGCCCCTGCGAAGAGCGTGGCGGCGCTCCTCACGTCCCCACCCTCACTCTGACGGGATTGCGACGGTCACGGGCTTCCATATACCGCCCTGTTTGCTCCCATCCCACACCCGGACGGCCAGGACGCGCTCGCCCGGCTCGACGGAGGATAGCGGCGCAGTGAATGGGGTGTCCCAGCCCTCGTGGTGTGCAATCTGAGCGCCATCGAGGTAGATCCACGCCTCGCCATCGACTGCGCCGAAGCTCAGGACCGCTCCTCGGTCGATCCACTCGGGCTTGAGGTCGAAGCGCATCCGATACCACGCGAAGCCGTCATAGCCCTCGTAGCCCTGGTCCTCCCACGAGCGACCGACCGCAATCGGCTCCCAGTCGCAGTCATCGAGGCCGGGCGCGAACCACTCCCGCTCGACGCCGACGTCATCCGGATCCAGCCTGAAGCGCCAGCCCTCGTCGAGCACCATCAGCGACTGCTTCTCGAGCGCGGCCGCGCGCAGCTTCTCGACGTGCTCGCGGAAGCTCTCAAGGTCGCGGCCAAGGTAGTACCCCTCGCGAACAACGTTCGTGCTAACGACGCCCTCCCACTTTGCGCGGTCGGTTCGTATCTCGGCGACGAGGCCCTCGAGTTCGCGCAGGGCCTGTTCCGCCTCCCGCAGCTGTGTCGTCTGCCTCCGCCGCGCGAACGACATTAGCCGCGTGGTGTACTCGTAGGAGAGCTCAAGCTTCCCGAGGCGTCTGCGCACCGTGTCGTCGTCCGCAAGCGCACGGGCGCGGTTGAGGCATGCGCGCGGGGAAGTGAATCTCGGCGGTCGCGAAGGCGTCCTCCATCACCCGATAGTACTCCCGGATCGCCGGCCCCGCCTGGCCGTACAGGCGCTCGCACATCTCGTCGAAGATCGCGTCGACATCCGCGTCCACGTCCCACAGAAGCTGCGCCGCGATGTAGTACGCCGGGTACAGCGTCCACGCGTTCTGCCTGTTGAACTGCGTGAAGACACCGCGGTCGCCGCGCCGATGAAACCACGGGATGTCCCGGGCGATGCAGTGGACGATCGGCCATGGGAGATCGAGCCAGTTGACCTTCCAGTAGTACTCGTAGTAGTAGACCGGCGTTCCCAGCGCGTCCCATTCGTGAAGGAGCTGCACGTAGCGCCGGTTGCGCGGACAGGTTGGGTCGGCGATCGGATGCGCCATGCAGTAGTCCTCGTAGTGCGTGACGATCACCGAGAGCATCTCGTCGGCGTTGATCGAGCGGTCCCGAGGCGGCCAGTTGTAGACGTTGTACGCGCCGATCAGTACCTCCGCGTCGGGATGGCGCTGACGGATGTTATCGGCGATCGCGTTGTAGAATAGCAGGCTGCGACGGGACATGCTGCGGTCGCGTGCAACGCCCTCCTCATCAAGCGCACGGCACTCGTCGCATTCGCACCACATCTGCCCGTCGGTCGGCGAGAATGACAGCAGGTCGATGTCCGGGTCGGCATCGCGCAGGTCGCTCATGGCGTCGGCGACAGCGGCCGCCGTCTCCGGATTGGAGTAGCAGAGCTTGCAGTGGCCCTGCTCCGACCGCCGGCCATCGATCAGCGCGTAGTATTCCGGATGCTCGGCGAAGTGCGCGTTATGCGGCAGCAGCCGGTGCTGTGTGTGATAGATGCCTGGCTCGATGGAGAAACTGGCCGGGAGAGACTCCCCGCGACAGCTCTGGCGATTGAGCAGCGCCCAATCGCTCCCGTTACCGATCCAGCGCATCGGGAACGATGGCTCGCGGCGCTCATCGAGCCGCTCGAGCGTGATCGTCGGGCTGCTCGGGATGCAGGTGCCCAGCTCGTCGCCTGGTACGTACCACCGAACGCCCAGATGATCCTGCAGCAGGCCTGCGACGGCATGCACCGTACCCCGATCGCTGCCTCCGAGCAGCGCAATGTCCTCGCCGACGCAGCGCAGCACGTAGCCATCGGGGTCGATCCCGGCCGGGACGCGGAGGTCCATCTCGCGCGTCGCATCAGAGAGGCCCACGAGGATACGATTGCCCGAGACCGGCTCGCGGTCGGTCGCCACCGGCAGCGTCGCCCCGGAGATCAAGCGCAGGTGCTCCTGCAGCGTCGCGACGGCGAACACCAGCTCGTCTGTGGGCACGCTGCGCACCACTATCGTCGCAGCGGGGCGCCCGTCGATGGCGATCGCGCCTGGCGGGGCGTCCTGCACGAGTGGCTCGCCGGACGGCAGGTCGCCGAGCCCCTCCGCTGCGGCCGCGCAGAGCGTGGTCAGGCTGAGTAAAGCCGCGAGGATCGCGCGCATCGCGAGGGCCTCCCTCATCTGAGCCAGAGAATCGCCATCTCGCCTGGCCCGAGCGTCACGTTCATCGCGGAGCCGTCGCCGGCTGGCCGAACGGCCACCGGGTAGCCGCCGGGGACGCTGATGTCGGTGGCTGACCTGACAGGTTCGCCACTGCGGATGACGTCGCTGCGTCTCTCGTCGGGGCTCGGGTTGAGCACGAACAGATAGCGGCGCCCGTCCTCGTCGATGCGCGGGATGATCTCGAACTGCGAGCGCTCAGACCACGCATGGCGTCGAACCCGCGGCTCGAGGAGCTCCCGCAGTGCCTCCGCCTCGGTCGCTCCTGCGACACCGGTGGGCGCCAGCATCGCTTCGCCTGAGCCGATATCGATGCGTGTGAGCCCGTCACGGACTGGGCCGCCATCGATCTCGTAGCGCCAGCGGCTGTCATCAGGGTCGAACTCCACCGATTCGATGCCGAATACCTCGCGCAGCAGCAGGCCGGACGGGCGCGTGAGCTCGTCGCGGACTCCGGGCGGTTCGAAGGCGATCAGCGTTCCGCCCGACCGGACGTAGTCGACCAGACGACGCTGGTGGGCTTCGCTGAGGTACTCGGCGGCGGGGAGTATCACGACGTCGAAGCTCGCCAGATCCGCCCGTCCGTCTGCGAAATACTCCTCGGGCACGATCTCGTACTCGAAGGCCGGGTACAGAAGCTCGTGCAGGGCCGAGATCTCCCCGGCTGCGAGACCCTCGCGGCGCTGGACGCGCATCGAGGCGGATGGCTGCCAGATTGCGAGGCGGAACTGCGGGATGCTCGAGTGCGTGAGCAGCCAGTCGACATTGCGCATGCGATCGAGCGCAACCTTCAGGCCAGGCGCGCAGTAGCGCATCGTGAGGATGTCATAGCGTGGATTGAACCAGTTCCCATTGTAGGTGGTGAGGTAGCCGCTTGCCGTGTATGCGTACCACTTCATCTGCAGCGCGCGGCCCCAGGCGAAGGTACGGGCGACATGCTTCTCGAGGCTGGCCCGCATGACGCGCTCGTCTGCGACGCGGTCGGCCTCCTCCTGCACGCCCCAGAAGTCCTCGAGGTAGGCCAGCGGGCGATTGCCATTGCAGCGTGAGAGCGTGTTGAGATAGCGATGCATCACCTGCATGCGGGGAGCGCGCGAGTGATGGCCGAGGACGTCGCAGTGCTCGAACGCGCGCGCGCCATTGATGCTCGCAAGCAGAGCGCTGTGGCGCGCGGCGACCGGTTTGCTCGGATCGCCGGCCTTCAGGGAATCGTAGATCAGCTGCAGATAGTCCAGGTAGCCATCCTCCCGGAAGCGCTCGAACTCGGCTACGAGCGGCGTGATCTCGCGATCAGGCACAACGTAGCGGTCGGGTGGCGGCTCGATCGCCACAAAGCTCGCGTGGTCTGTCCCCCACGCCTCGTTGAGGGCGTCGATGGTCCCGTACTCGGCGGCCAGCCAGTCATGGAAGGCCGCGAGGGCGCTGGGGCCATAGCCGCTTTCCCGCCGCGCGCCATCCTCGGTGTTGAACAGCGGGTACGCCTCCTGTGCGATCTCGTGAAAGAGGATGCGTGGCTCGTCGGCGCAGAACCTCGCGTAGGCCGAGAGGTAGTCGCGGATGTACTGCTTCACCGCCGGGTGGAAGTAGTTGAGCGAGCGGTCGCTGCCGCGACTGCGCCCCTTGAGGCCATCCCAGGAGATCTTGAACAGATCAGGCTCCTCCGCGTGCTTCTCGATGAACCAGTTCGGCGCGTACATCAGATCGTGGATGCCGAAATGCAGGTATCCGAAGGTGCCCCGAAAGCCCAGCGCTTCATAGGTGTCGCAGGCCTCCGTGATGTTCGTGAACCGGCACTCGCTCTCGGTGTGAACCGCCGGACTGCCGGGAGCGGCTGAATGGAACTCGAACTCAAACGCGCGCTCAAGCTCAACGAAGCTGGTGGGGCTCCACTCGCCGATGAGCAGACGGTTCATCTGACCATCGTTGCTGAATGGCGGCACCGCCGCGGGCTGGCGACCGAGGTTGGCCGGCAGCGCCACATCATCGACGGCGATCGCGTCTCGCGCGGCCACGACTGCGCCGGAGAGCAGGCCGATTTCGTCCTGCAGCCGGCGCATGGCCGGGCGGACGGCCGGCCAGTCGCGGTGACCGAGGAATGCGTCCGCGAAGGCGTGGTAGGCCTCGTTCAGGCGCCGCTCCATCGCCTGGTGGCGCACACGCAGCTCCGCCGGTGGCTGCTCGCCCGCATACGCGTAGCAACGCTCAACGTCGCGGACTCTGGCGCCGACGAGGGCCGATGACATCAGCAACGCGTTGTACCGCCTGGCAGCATGCCACGCCTCGTCACCCTCCTCCCGGTGGGCCATGAACCGCTGAAGAGGCGGTGTGCCGATCTCGACGCCGACAGGGAGGTAGCTCCACACGTCCGGCCGCAGGTCCTCGATGGGCCCGAGGCGCTCGACGCGGAGGTCGTCGAACCAGGTGCTGCCGACCGTGTACTCCACGCGCAGCAGCACCTGCCAGACCTCAGCGTCCTCAGAGCAAATGAAGAGCCCGGACCAGCGCTCCCACCCATCGCCGATGGGCTCCTTGCGCAGGTTCATCGGATAGGCGCGGCGCTTGATCGTTCCCTCGTTCGCGTCCCGGTAGTTCACAAGGTAGCCGACAGCGCTCTCAGGCACCGTGTCGTCGCGGCGAATTGCCACGGACAGCCGATAGAGCACATCCCGCTCAAATTCGGCGCTGGTGGTGTTGACGAAGGCCCGATCGCTGGCACTGACGGCATCGATGCGCAGCGACGCCTCACCGTCAACTGCCCGGGCGGTGTCGATGTTCATCGTCGAACCGGAGCCTTCGGGCCAGATGCTCCATCCCTGCAGGCCGTGCTCGAAGCTCGGGTTGGCGATCGGCGTGACGGGCGTTCCATCGCCGGCTCCGAGCATGCTGGCCTCCTGGGCGTGGCATGATACCAATGTCGCTGCGATCAGTGCGATAGCGGCTGTCCGCGTGGTCATCGTCCGCCTCCCTCGGCTGTCGGTCGCCTGGTGCGTTTCGCTCCGGCGCAGAGCGCGACCTCTCCGCGCGTCACAAGCGTAGTGAGGCTCGAGGCCGGGGCAGGCAGGCGATGAACGCTGGTGCGGCGAACTGTGGCCCGTCGGATCACACGGCGAGCAGCGGGATGGCCTGAGGGATGGCGCGAACGACCACACTGAAGCAGGATCAGGAGTTCGTGGCACAGCAATGGCAGTTCGAGCCCGGCGAGCGCGCGGTCAGGATGTGGGTGCAGGAGCCGCCGCGGGGAATCGGTGCGGGCACCGGACTTATGCTGTGCCTGCACAACTGGGGCGGGGTCTACGATGAGCAGATCTCCCGCGACTGGTGCAGCAGCTTCTCGGCGCGATATGACGTCGTGGCGATCAGCGTCAACTACCTCCAAAGCGGTGACGAATGGAAGCTCCGGCGCGATCGCCCCTACGACCACGGCTATCTGCAGGCGATGGACTGCATCGGCGCGCTCTACCACGTTCGCCGGCAGATCATCGAGGCCGGCCTGGAGTTCGACGAGCATCGAATCTTCGCAATGGGCGGCTCCGGCGGCGGCAACGTCACGCAGATGGCCTGCAAGCTCGCGCCGCACACCTTCGCCTGCGGCGTGGATATCTGCGGCATGCCCGGCCTCACAGATGGCATCGCGTTCGGGACCGGCGAGTACGGAAGTCATCTGTGCGCGGAGTACTCGCGTAATCCCGCGAGCCCGCGCTACCTCAGTGAGGACATGCAGGCGATTCGGGACTTCGGCCACCCGGAGCATTGCCGGATGCTCGCCCGGGCCAATCCAAGCCTGAAGCTCGTGATCGTTCACGGCTTGCACGATGACGTCTGCCCGGTGGTGCCGAAGATCAGGCAGTTCGCCAACATGATTGCCGCCGGTCTCGACGTCGACGGCCGGTTCCTGTCCGAGATCGATGTGGATGGCGAGGCGGTGCTCAACACCGGACACGCAGTAGGCAACCGGGAACTCGTGGTGATCAAGTACGCCGACCAGTATCTACAGCCGGACGGGAAGCACGCGAGGCGTACAGCACAGGAGAACGACTTCCAGCGCGCCAACGTCTTTGAGTATCCGACCGCAAACGGGGCGTATCGACTGGACTACAGCGGGTACCCGACGGTGGAGTTCGTCGAAGCCTGACTCGGTCGACATCCGGGCCTGCTCGTCTGGGACGGCTATGCCGCCCTTGCGCGCAATCTCGTTTCGGAGACCACGATGCCAGAGAACACACGCGATATTGAGATCATCCGCACGCTTGCGGAGAAGTACGCCCAGATCGCCGCGAAGCCGGTTATGGATGAGCGGCGTGACCTGTGGCGTCGCCACAACTCGCTTGAGCGTACCCGCCCGCTGATCTACATGCGCTGGTTCGCCGCGTGGGAGGAGCACCCAGAGTCTGACCTGAAGTGCGAGGACCCCTTCTGGCGCGGCCACGAACGCTTCCTGCGGATGCACATTGTGCAGGACTGGATCGGGGACGACTACGTCATCGAGCCGTGGATCACGCAGAAGGCATCGATCAAGCTCCCCGAGCATGGGCGCTGGGGCGTGCCCTACAACCGCATTCCGAGTCCCCAGCCAGGTGGCGCCTGGATGTATGATCCGCCCGTGAAGCGGCTTGAGGATCGCGAGAAGCTGGCCGAGATACACCACGTGATCGACGAGGAGCAGACGGCGAGGAACGTCGAGCGGCTGCAGGAGGCGGTGGGCGACATCCTGACCGTGAACGTCGATCGCACGCCGCACTACTGGGGCTTCACCGCGGATATCTCGACCGACCTTGCTTACATTCGCGGGCTGGAGCAGGTCATGTGGGACATGAGCGACAACCCCGAGTGGCTGCACGGACTGCTGGCGCACATGCGCGACGGAATCCTCCGCGTGCACAAAGAGGCCGAGGAGGCGGGCGACCTGTCGCTGACCAGCCACATCAACCAGGCCCAACCATACTGCCTTGAGCTGGACGATCCCGCCCCGAATTCAGCCCCTGTGAAGCGGAAGGACCTGTGGATGTTCTGTGCCGCCCAGGAGTTCGCGCAGATCTCACCGGCGATGCACGATGAGTTCATGTTCCAGTACCAGATGCCGATTCTCGAGCACTTCGGGCTGGTGGCCTACGGCTGCTGCGAGGACCTCACCGAGAAGATCGATATGCTCAGGCAGCTTCCGAACCTGCGACGCATCGCGGTCGTCCCTCGGGCTGATGTGGCCAGGTCAGCGGAGCTCATCCGCGATGAGTACGTCTTCTCATGGCGACCAAACCCCGCGGATGTGATGTGCTGCGGCTTCGATGAGGATCGCATCAGGCGGATCGTGCGTGACGCGATGGAGGCTGCGAAGGGCTGTCATATCGACATCACCTTGAAGGACGTGCAGACGGTCGAGAACGAGCCCGAGCGTCTGAAGCGCTGGGTTGAGATCGTGCGCGATGTGACAGAGGATTACGCCTGAGCGGCTACATGGGCGGTGGCGGACTGGGGCGGTGGATATGACGAGACGAGAGGTCATCATCGTTGCGACGGTATTGGTGGTGCTGGCGCTGGCCCAGCACGGCGCGCACTACCTGATCTTCCGCGACTGGCATCATCTCGCGATCTACGGGTTCGGGGACATCGCATTCCTGCCGGTGGAGATCCTCGTGATCTCCCTTGTGGTCGATCGCGTCCTGAAGGAGCGCGAGCGACAGGCCGTGCGCCAGAAGATGAACATGGTCATCGGAACGTTCTTCAGCGCGCTCGGTCAGCCTCTGCTGAAGCGGATGTGCATGGTGCTGGAGGATGACACCGACGTTCGCAGCTCCCTGGCCATCGGCCCAAACTGGACCACCGAGCAGATCCGGCAGGCCCGACAGTCGATACCCGAGCTGCGCATAAAGGTTCGCCCGATGCGCGAGGACATGGAGGCCCTGCGAGAGCTGCTGAGCGAAAACCGGCAGTTCCTCCTCGGCCTGCTGCAGAACCCGGTGCTGCTTGAGGACGAGTGTTTTGCGGAGCTGCTGTGGGCGCTTACGCACCTGCAGGAGGAGCTGGCGGCGCGTGGCGATCTGGGCGATCTGCCGCAGTCGGATGTCAACCACCTGATCGGAGATATCCGCAGGGTCTATCAGCACCTGCTTCGAGAGTGGCTCGAGTATATGGCTCACCTGAACGAGAACTACCCGTTCCTCTACTCGTTCCAGGCACGGACCAACCCCCTCCGGCCCGATGCCGACGTCATCGTACGGGAGTGAGCCGATGACCCGATGGCAGCGGGGATACGTCCAGGTGTATACGGGCGACGGGAAGGGGAAAACCACCGCCGCCCTGGGACTGGCGCTGAGGGCGGCTGGGGCAGGCCTGCGCGTGCTGATCGCGCAGTTCGCCAAGGGCATGCGGTACTCGGAGCTTGAGGCGCTGGAGCGCTTCGAGACGATCGAGGTGCGGCGCTACGGCCGGGATTGCTTCATACACGGCGA
>JALGTR010000183.1 GCA_029821265.1 Candidatus Zipacnadia bacterium | reverse complement strand
GCGACATCAACAAGCTCCTCCTGGAGGGTATCGAAATCCTCCTGGGTCAATCGCCCCGGGCGCTGGGTCGGCCCCCACCGCCTGCCGCCGCCGGGACTGATGTGAATCAGGTTCGTGCCCATCGATCGGATACGCTCGAGCGTATCGGCCTTCAGGCCCTCACCGATCGCCACCACGATCAGGACCGCGGCCACGCCGATTATCACGCCCAGCATGGTGAGGATCGACCGTGACTTGTTCGCCATCAGGCTCATCAGCGCGCTGCGCATCGCCTCGACGAGGTTCATCCGCCGTCACCCGCCATAGCGACCTGATGGTTGCGCACGTCGGAGACGATCTCGCCATCGACCAGGCGTACCACGCGCTTGCAGCGTTCAGCCACGCGAGGATCGTGTGTGACCATGATCATCGTGATACCCTCGTCGTTGAGCCGGTCGAAGAGATCGAGGATCTCGGCACCCGTCGCGGTGTCGAGGTTCCCCGTCGGCTCGTCGGCCATGACGATGTTCGGCTCGTTCACGAGCGCCCGGGCGATCGCGACACGCTGCTGCTGCCCACCCGAGAGTTCGCGGGGGCGATGATGCGCGCGCTCCACAAGACCCACGCGCTCGAGCGCAGCCATCGCTCTGTCGCGCCGGTCGCGGACCCCGGCGTAGATAAGCGGCAGCTCGACGTTCTGCAGCGCGTTGGCCCGTGGCAGCAGGTTGAACTGTTGGAAGACGAAGCCGATCTGCCGGTTGCGCACCGCCGCCAGGCGGTCGGGATCGAGGTGCGAGACGTCCTCACCGTCCAACCTGTAGGTGCCCTCCGTGGGTGTGTCGAGGCAGCCGAGCAGGTTCATCAGTGTGGACTTGCCCGACCCGGACGGCCCCATGATGGACAGATAGTCCCCCGCCTCGATCTCCAGGCTCACGCCACGCAGAGCATGCACCTCGACATCGCCCATGCGGTATATCTTATGCAGGTTCGTGATCTCGATCAGCGCCATCCTGTGCGCTCTCTCTCCCCGCGAGTGATCATCGGCGCCCCCGGCCGATCATTCGTGTCGCCCGCCGTGCGCTCCGCGCGCGCTCGTCCTGAGGAGAGCGCGCGCCTCCGGCGTCGGCGCCCATGCCCATCGTCCCCATCGCGGCCGCGGCCGAAGGCAGCACCACGGTCTCACCGACCTGCAGTCCGCTCTTGATCTCAGTCTGCTGCCAGTCAGTGACGCCGACCTCGACCTTCCGTCGTTCCGGCTCGCCCTTGGGGTCGGTGAGAACCTCGACATGCGTCTCCCCGCCCGAACGGTCGATGGCTGCGTCCGGGACCAGGAGCACATCCTTGCGTTCGGCCGTGAGGATCGACACATCAACGGTCATGCCGGGACGAAGGTCCGGATGCAGATCGAGCACCTTGATCCGCACCGGGAAGTAGATCACATTCTGTTCCTCCTGCCCCTGCGGGAAAATCTTCTCAACGCGCCCGGCGATCTTCACGTTCGGCAGCGTCTCAACATTGATCTCCACGTCCTGACCCACCGCCACCCGCGAGATGTCCACCTCGTCGACCTCCGCCATCACGTACATCTCCGTGATGTCGGCGAGCGTGACGATCGCAGTCCCCTGGGCGAGAGCCGCGGTGCCTGCCGGAACCACGGTGCCCTCCTCGACGTGCTTGGTCAGCACCACACCGTCGCGCGGTGCCACGATCGTCGTGTTGCGGAAGCTGTACTGCACGTCATCAAGCTGCGCCTGAGAGCGCTCGAGGTCCGCGAGCGCGCTCTGGATGTCCTCCCGGCGCGCCTGTGTTGTGAGATGGGCCGACTTTGCCCGCTCCAACGCGGCCTCGGCCTGCTCGACAGCCTGCCGCGCCGCGGCCACCTCCTGCTCGCGGATGTCGATCTGCCTGCGGTTCGCCTGCGCCGTCGCCAGCGCTGCCTCGGCCTCCGTCACCGACGCCTCGGCGCTGCGCAGGTCCTGCTCGCGAATCTGTATCTGCGACTGCTGCGCGCGAGCTGCCTCAAGCGCCGCCTCCGCCTGGCGGACCGCCGCACGCGCCCGCTCAATCTCCTCCTGGCGCGGCCCCTCCTCTATCAGCGCGAGGCTCTCCTGCGCGGACGCGAGCTGCGCTCGAGCCGTTCGCTCCGCTCGCCGGGCGGTGTCGAGCGCCTGCTCCGAGACAAAGCCCTTTTCGAAGAGCTGCTCCTGCCGCCTGAGCTCGGCGGTCGCGTTGTCGAGGACCGCGCGGGCCTCCTCGACCCGGGAGCGGGCCTGGGCGATCTCCTGCGGCCGATTACCGGCCTCAAGCACCGCGAGGTCCTGCCTGGCGCGCACGAGCGAAGCCTCAGCCTGTCGAATCTCGGCCGCGCTCAACTCAGGCTGCGTCCGAGCCTGGGTCTTTGCCTGCTCAAGTCGCGCCTGAGCCGCGTTCAGTCGGGCTTGCGCCTGCCTGATCTCCTGCTCCGAGCTCGCGCGGGTCTGCTCAAGCTGCGTCTCAGCCTGCCGCAGACGTGCTCGGGCCGAGGCAAGCGATGCCTCGGCCTCTGCGACCTGCGCGTCCGCCTGCTCTGCCTGCGCCTGAGCCGTGTAGCGCGACTGGGCAACTCGCGCGCTGGACGAACGCACCTGTGCCCTGGCCTGATCAACCTGGCTCTGCAGGTCCGTCGGGTCAAGCTGTGCAATGAGCTGGCCGGCCTTGACGGTGTCGCCGGCCTCGACGTACATCTTCTTGATCTCGCCGCCGCTTCGGGACTTCACCTCGACGGTCGTCAGCGGCTCCAGAACGCCCGTCGCCGCCACGGTCACCCGCAGGTCACCGCGCATGACCTGCGCGGTCGCCAGCTCCTCCTCCTGTTGAGGCTGCTGCCTGCCCCGCAGCCACCACCAGGCACCCCCGGCCAGCACGATCACGATAATGGCGATCCCGATCCAGCGCCTCATTGGCCTATCACCGTCTCGTCATCCGCCGCTTCTGTGTCCGCGGTGGGCTCCGGCGGCCCCGGCTCGGTCAGCTGCCGCCCGGCGGCCGCGAGGAGTTGATAGTATGCGACATTTCGGTCGAAGCGCGCCTGCACCAGCCTTGCGGCGGTCCGGCGCCACGTCAGTTCCGCGTCGGTTACGGTGATCACGTCCACGACCCCCTCGGCGTAGCGTGCCTGCGCCGCATCGAGGTTCGTCTGCGCTGCAGCCAGACTGGCCTCGGCCGCAGCTACGCGCTGGTTCGCGTCGCGAAGCGCGTAATATGCCTGCGACACCTCCCGCGCCACGCTCAGCTTCGTCTGCTCCAGCCGCTGCCGTGCGCTCTCGAGCGACGCCTGCGCCTGGTCCACGCTCGCCCGCGCCTGCTTGCTGTAGAGAGGGAAGCTCGCGCTCGCGCCGAGGAACCAGCTCTCGCCGGTGTTGCCGGTGAACCGCCCCCAGTCGGCCGAGCCCTGGAAGCTGTAGCTTAGCCCCGAGTCGATCTCGGCCTGACGGAGGCTGAGCTCAGCGGCGCGAACCCGATGCTCCTGAGCGATCAGATCCGGCCGCTCGGTTTCCGCCTCGGTCAGCCACGCATCCAGATCGCCGCTCGTTCGCGGGCCGTCCAGGCTTCCGCTGAGCAGCGGCAGCGTGTCCTGGGGCAGCGCCAGCAGCTCCCTGAGCTGCGCGATAGACTGCCATGTGGCGTTGACGGTGCTTACCGCCTCCAGCTCGGCGTCGGCCAGCTCGGCCTCAATCTGCAGTCGATCCGCCGGAGCCGCGGTGCCCGCCTCGATCCGAGCGTCAACAAGCTCGAGGTGCCGCTGCGACACCTCCACGGCCTTCTCCGCCACAGCGGCGAGTTCCTGATTCGCCAGGATCGCGTAGAAGGTGCCCGCGACCTGCGCCAGGAGCGTCCGCCGCGTGTTTTCGAGGCTTGCCTCCGACGCTCGCACCTGCTGCCGGGCGGCATCGATGGCCTCGGGCAGACCGGACTGGTAGAACGTTTGGTTCAGCGTGAGCGAAGCATCCCGGGTCGTCGTCCGCTGACGTTGCGTCTCAATCGTGCCGCCGCCCACGTTGATCGTCCGCGGCAGCGACTGCTGCCACCGCCAGCTCCAGCCCGCGACCAACTGCGGCAGCCAGCGGCCGCGCTGGCTGTCGAGGGCGGCTTCGCGACCTCGCAGATCGGCCTCAGCGATTGCTATCTGCGGGTTGCGCTCAACGGCAAGCCGTAGTGCCTCCTCCAGCGTAAGCAGCGGTGGAAGCTCCTCCTGGGCCCCCGCCAGCGCACACAGCGCCGAGAGAGCTATCACGATCGCAAGCGTCAGTGCTCCGTCAGAACGCATCATGGCAACCACCAATGGGGCGTGCTATCCTGAAAGCGAGACGCGCAGCCTGTGAAAGATACGAGGTGCTCCCCCTACCAGAGAATGGACGTCAGACGGCGGGAATCGATTCGAGGAGATCGCTCTCGTGCGGTCCGGTCAGCGCCTCTTTCGCGACCTCGGCTCGACGACGTCCTCCCAGTGCGCCCGCGCATTCTCTGCCATCCGCTCGAGCAGAGCCAGGGCCTGCTCCTTCTCCTCCTCGCTGAAGCCGTCGAGCAGCTTCTCATTCCACTCCCGCATGACCGCGCGGATGTCCGGCACAAGCTGCCGAGCCTTATCGGTGACCCGCACGCGCTTGATTCTTCGATCCTCCTGGTCTACGCTGCGCTCGACGAGCCCCGCCTCCTCGAGCTTCGCAACCTTACGGGCGGTCGTCCCCTTGTCGACGAGAAAATCGCCGGAGAGTTCGTCCTGACTGATGTCATCACGCCGAAGCAGCCACCAGATGAGCGGAAATGCCGTGGCCGGAAGGCCCAGTCGCTTCATCTCAGCCGCGAAATACCGCCGCGCGAAGCGGTGAATCATGCCCACGTAACGACCGGCTGCCCTTGTCTTTCCCTTGCGGCTCATCGAACGATCACGGAGAGTTGTCCTCCTGTAGCGATCCGCGGGAACACAAATCGTTGTAATCGCAACCAGTATACCAACGATCCGGCGGGTGCACAAGTTCTTTTCTTTTCAGCTGATCTGCTCAGGTCCCCCGGGGTCCTACCGCTCGCCGGGCGTGGCCACCACAACACATGCGGGCTCCACCGGAACCAGTCGCAGGGCCTCGATGCCTGGTGGAACGATGAAGGTCTCCCCGCGGACGAACCGCCCCTCGCCATCGTCCCAGCGGACCTCAAGCTGTCCGGCGATCACAACCATCACCGCCGGCACGCGCCCCGGGGGCCGCCACGCCCGCTCGCGCTCCAGATACAGCCGCTCCACGCTATACTGATCGATCTGCACGAGGATCTCATGGCTGCCCCACGCATGCGGCGTGCGACGCGGCTCTATCAGCGGTGGGCCGGCCTCGCCGGGTCGCAGACTGCGCAGCGCCTGCTCGAGGTGCAGCTCCCGCGGCCTGCCATCACTGTCCATGCGATCGTGGTCGTACACGCGGAAGGTCGAGTCCGATGGCTCCTGGATCTCCAGCAGCGTGACGCCTTCGAGCATGGCGTGCAGCGTTCCGGCCGGCAGATGAAGCACATCGCCGGGGCGCACCTCGACCCTGCGCATTGCCTCGATGACCGTCCCATCCTCGCAGCGCCGCCGGAGCTCCTCCAGGGGCACGTTCGGCTTTAGGCCGTGCAACACCGCGGCGCCCGGCTCGACGTGGATGATCACCCAGGTCTCGGCCTTCGCTCGCTCCGAGGGGTAGAGTTGACGGCAGATCTCGGCGTCGGGGTGCACCTGAATGCTTATGTTGCTTCGCGCATCGATGAACTTCACCAGCAGGGGGAATTGCTCGTCGGGGTGATCGGGAAAAAGCTCCTCGCCAAACCGCTCCATCACCGCGCGCAGGCTGGCGCCTCCAAGCGGCCCGCCGACGATCGATGAGGTCCCCTCCGGGACATCGGCGACCTCCCATGACTCGCCGATCGGCTCATCGGCCGGCAGCTGCTTGCCCAGCAGTTCGGCCAGCGCCCGTCCGCCCCAGATCTTGCGCTTGAAGACCGGCTGGCAGCGCAGTGGGAAGTTCAGCGGATGTCTGCTGCCTGCACGCCTCAGCGTAATCGCTCCTGTCGAGTATGCAATGGGGCGACGCCATCTCTCGCGTGCCGCCCCGCAACTGCCGACACCGTCCCGTCCCGCTTGACGCGACTCAGCGGCGTATCTCGTCGAGCAGCTCCTCCGTCTTCTCGCGCAGAAGCGCCCGATCCCCGCGCGTCTCCACGTTCAGCCGAATTACCGGCTCGGTGTTCGACGGGCGGAGGTTGAAGCGCCATCGTTCGAAGGCGATGGAGACGCCATCAGTGGTATCCACTGCGCCTCCCTGGGCCTGGTAGTGCTCGCGGATGCGCTCAAGCGTCCTCTTCTGCGCATCCTCGTCCGCGACCTCCACGTTGATCTCCCCGCTGCACGGGTAGCGCTCCTCGCGCTCGGCGACGAGCTGACCGAGAGGTCGCTGCTCCCGGGTGATGATATCGGCGACGAGCAGCCACGGGATCATGCCCGAGTCCGCGTAGTAGAAGTCGCGGAAATAGTGGTGTGCGCTCATCTCGCCGCCGTAGACCGCATCTTCGGACCGCATGCGCTCTTTGATGAAAGCGTGTCCGGTCTTCGACTGGATCGGCGTCCCCCCCATCTCCTCGACGATCTCGATCGTATTCCAGATCAGTCGCGGATCATGGATGATCTTCCCGCCGGGATGATCGTGCAGCATACGCCGCGCCAGCAGCCCCACGAGGTAGTAGCCGTCAACGAACTTTGCCTCCTCGTCGAAGAAGAAGCAGCGGTCGAAGTCGCCGTCCCAGGCCACGCCAAGCGAGGCACCACTCTGTCGCACCGCGTCGATTGTCCGCTGGCGGTTGCTCTCCTCGAGCGGGTTCGGCACACCGTGGGGGAAGTTTCCGTCAGGCTCATGATCCACCCGCGTCAGGCGCAGCGGCAGATGTTCCGCGAGCAGGTCCACGAAGGGCCCGGCGCAGCCGTTGCCGGCGTTGACGACCACATCGATCGCGTCCAGCTCCTGCGTATCGACAAAGCTCAGTATGCACTCGATGTACGGTTCGGTCATGGAGCGCGCCTCGACGGAGCCTTTCTCGGACGCGCTCTCGAGGTTCCCCTCGGCGACCATCGCCTCGATCTCGCGCAGACCTGAATCGCCGCTGATCGGGATCGCCCCGCTGCGGACGAACTTCAGGCCGTTGTAGTCCTTGGGATTGTGGGACGCGGTGACCATGATCCCGCCCCCCACGCCGTCCTGAGCGGACGCGAAGTACACGACCTCGGTCCCCACCTGCCCGATGTCGATGACACGCCTCGGGCCGCACCAGCTGCACGTACGCCCGCCCGATGTCGTAAACGATCTCTTCGTTCAACTCATCCGGAATCCGCCCCCGGACGTCGTACGACCCGAAGGCAGCCGTCCTATCGGAACCCATCAGCCGTCACTCCCGCTGCTTTGCTCTCCTTCTCGAAGTTGCCGGACGACATCCCGCACGTCCTGCGCGCGCTCGATCGGCGCGACGAGCACTCCGGCGTCACTCACCGCAATCACCGTGCCGTCCATGCCGATGACAGCCACGGGCAGGTCCTCGATGTCGGCGTATACCGCGCAGTCCCGGCAGTCCACGACCAGAGGGTCGCCGAGCGTGGCGTTCCCCAGCGCATCCGTCTCAGACACGCGTCTCCAGGCGTCCCATGAGCCGAGATCGTCCCATGGGAAGCTCGCGCGCACGACCATCACGCGCGAGGCATGCTCCATCAACGCGTAGTCGATCGAGGTATTCGGCAGCGTGGCGAAAAGCTCCTCGGCAGTCACGTCATCGCCCGCCTTCAGCGCCGCCGCGATCCGCTCTATCGTGTCGGCCGCTTCCGGATTCGCGCGCTCAAGCTCGGACAGCAGCGTCTCGATGCGCCAGAAGAACATCCCCCCATTCCAGAGGAAGCGGCCGCTCTGATAGAACTGCCGCGCCGTCTGGGGATCTGGCTTCTCGCGGAAACGCACGACCGGGTGCAGTCGCCCGTCTGTATCCGCGCCCTCGAGCTCCAGGCTCGTGTCCTCGCGCTCGATGTATCCGTAGCCGGTCTCCGGACGCGTGGGCTCGATCCCGATGGTTACGACCGCATCCATCTGCGTCGCCGCGGCTATCGCCGTGCGCAGGTCACGCTGGAAGGCCGCCTCGTCGCCAACATGCTGATCCGCGGGAACGACCGCCAGCACGGTCTCGGGTCCGGCGCCCATTCGCGCCACCGCCCAGGCGGTGGCCCAGGCCACGGCGCCGAGCGTGTTGCGCTTGTGCGGCTCGGCGATGATCCGTGCGTCGGGGATCGGCAGACGGGCGTCGAGCAGGGCCGGTCGCAGGGGCTCTCCCGTGACGACCAGCAGCCTGTCCCGCCCGATAACCGCCTGCAGGCGCAGAATCGTGTCCTCAAGCAGCGTTCGTTTTCCGGGCCCGAGCGGAAGCAGTTGCTTCGGCCGATCCGGTCGCGAGACCGGCCAGAATCTCTCGCCGATCCCTCCGGCCATGATCACTCCGACCGCACCATTCATCGTCGTCCGGCCCATCTGCCTTCCCTCATGCGTTTCGAGCATTCGTTGCTGCTGGCGTTGGCCGTCCCACTCGTGGCTGCCGTCTCTTCCGTCGCCGCCGTCCATCCTATCAGGCCCCGTGAGGCCGCGCAAGCAGCGTGCACGCAGGACCGTCCGCCTTGCGCCGCGAAATGCTCTTCATCCGACCGGTCCGAAGGTTCACTCCGAGGTGATCTCGATGTCTCGCGTCTGCGCGCCTGTCTACATCACGCTTCTGACCGTTGCGCTCAGCGCAACGCTCGCGTCTGCACAGGAGGGTATCGACGTCATGAAGAACTGCGAACTCATCTTCCACGAGACCTTCGATGATGGCACCATGGACGGCTGGTGGGTGGAGGGCGGCCAGCGGGTCTGGGTCGAGGACGGCCGGCTGCACGTGAAGGCCAACCCGCCCGCCGATTCCACGGATGGTTACGTGGCCACGGTCTGGTGCCACCAGCCATTCGAGGGCGACGTGAAGATCGAGTATGATGCGCATGTCCTCGAATCCGCCACGGGCGTAAACAACATCAACTTCTTCTTTCATTACTCGTACCCCGGCGAGAAGACGCTCTACGAGACCCGTGGAGAGCGCCCGGAGGCCAGCTACCAGAAGTATCACAAGATCCCCGGCTATATCGTGACATTCCTCAAGGACACGCGCGAGCAGTCCCTGGCGCTGCCTGAGGACGAGCAGCCTGCGCGGGTGCGCATCCGCCGCTGCCCGGGCTTCAACCTGCTCGCTGAGACCTACGGCTATCACTGCAACGCCGGCCGTACCTACCATTGCGAGATCGTCAAACGCGGCAACGAGATCACGTTCTCGGTCGATGGCAACAGGCTGCTCACAGCCACCGATAACCTCGGCGAGCCGCACAATGGCGGCCTCATCGGCCTGCGGACCTTCCGCACCTGGCTGTGGTGGGACAACATCAAGGTCTCGCGGCTCAAGTAGCCGCCGGCAGATCAGCCCTCGAAGAAGGGCTCAACCTGCACGAAGTCCCAGTAGACCTCGCCCGGCCCGGCGTCGGTGATGGTCAGCCGCGCCTCGGTTCCCAGCGCGCGGAACACCCGGTAGTGCATCGTCCAGTGTGTCTCGCCGCTCTGCCATATCTGATCCCGGGTGTATCGGGCCAGCACCTGGCCGCCATCGACAGCCATCTCCGCCGGGATCAGCTCCTCGCTGTAGCGGGGATTGGCGCAGTAGACCCGCGCGGAGTAGAGCCGCCCCGGCTCGAGGTTCCGGATCTGCTGCTGGATGCTCGCCCCCTCGCCGGTGGTCCGGATCACCCACTCGCCCTCCGGCACCGGCGCATGCGTCCCTCCTCGCGCGCCCTCGGGCATATCCGCGACAGGCATCGCCTCGATCTCGCCGCTGGTCTCCCAGCCCTCCAGCCCCGCCTCGAAGCCCGGGTTCGTCAGGTGATCGAGAACGTAGGGATCATCTGTCAGCCGCGAGCGATTGCCCTCAATGCAGTAGTGCCGGAAGAGCGCGCCATACCAGCGCATCAGCTCCTCGTCGAGGTAGTGTCCGCTCCAGAAGCCCACGCCCCAGACGTCGCGGAAGGCCGGGTCGGTGGCCATCGCGTGGAACTGCATGTCCAGGTGGACCTTGTAGTTCACGTCCGGCCGGCGATCGTTCGAGTAACGCAGCGCTACATTCCCGGCGCTCAGCGTTACCAGAATGTGACGCTCGATTCCCTCGAAGTGATCCCGCCACGCCCGCATCTTGCCCACGAGGTAGCCGTCGATCAGCTCGCGGGCGGCCCTCGCATCCTCCTGCTCGTGCATGTACATCTCCGGTGCGAAGATCGCCCCGGTCTGCATGGCTGCGTCGACCAGCGGCTGGATGCGCGCCATCCCGCGCATCCAATCGGTCAACCCGTCCTCAAAGCTGGCGTTCCGCAGCAGATTCGGCTCATCCGTGGTAAACGCAGTCGCCTCCGGCCCGGCCTGAAGCTGCACGGCATCGATCCACAGCGTCCCGCTCGCCGGTCCGACCATCACGACCTGGTAGAGCCCGTTGCGGGATTCCCCCGGCGTGAAGGTCGCCTGGTAGCGCGTCCAGTCAGTTGTGCCCTCCTCAGGGCGCAGGTGGGCGTAGTGCCTGAACCAGCCCTCGTCGATGATAAAGACCCCGGTGTACCGTGCCCGCCGCACGTCCTCTGAGCGCATCCACGCCGACAGCGTGTACTGCCGCCCAGGCTCCATCGGCACCCCAATCTGCCGCGCGGTGATATTCCCCTCTCCCTGCGCCAGCGCCCGGATCGACCGGTCGCCGCTGTGTGCAGCATCATCGGGCACGAAGCGATCCAGCAGATCCGCGGCCGGCATCACGGACGATGGCGAGAAGAGATAGATCCGCCGCCCGCGGCTTTCGGGCATCTGCGCGAATCGCATGAGCCCGTCGGCGTAGCGCCCGAAATGCTCGGCGTCCTGCATCAGCAGCTCGTCGTGGATCGCCCCGTCGTATGGCGTTTCGCGCAGCATCTCCGCCCAGTACTGAGCCGGGTCGGTCTCCGGGTCGCGCAACTGGCTCATCCCGTGGTTCACGATCCAGCGCCCGCCGCGATCGTGCCAGATACGCGCGAAACGCTCGTATGCCTGTCGCTGGTGGCTCACGACGAGGTTCGCCGAGGGCAAAACGGTACGGTTGAGGATCTCCCATGAGTGCGTGATCCACCGCTGTGGCTGCGGCTCGTTCTGGCCCTCGTACATGTAGACCATAATCTCGGGCACGCGCCGTATTACCAGCCGCCGCGCCCGGGCTACTCCCACCGCCCATACGCGCGCCTCGACCCGGCCGGCCGGCACGAAGAGCATCCGCTCGCCCCAGTCGCTAATGCGCACGCCACCGCGCGCGTGGTCGATGTCCACCCACGCGCGATCGAGGGGGAACTGCGCGCCAACGCCCTCCCACGTCACGTGGAGCCAGCACTCGTAGGGCAGATCGAAGGTCACCCGCCCGACGGGGCCGGGCACCTCCTGCAAACGAATGCCGGCCGGGTACTCCAGCCGCGCCATCTCCGTAACCAGTGAGTTCAGCCGCCGCGGCTCCGCGTCGGCGGTCGAAGACAGCGCGCTCAAGACCACGGCGGCGAGACAGGCAATCGTAGACAGGCGAGCCATGCTCTCTCTCCCCGTGCGACGTGAGATCCACCCTCGCCGCCCATTTTGCCGCCCGAGCCGCCTACTCCTCCGCAGGCTTACGGATGATCAGCCACCATCCTGCGATCGGTTCGCGCTCCATGCGAATGTCCTCGATCCCCGCTGCTCGCGCACGCTGCACAAGCGTCTCGTCGAAGAGCTTGAAGCCCTCGATTCTCTGCTGCGCCACCGCCTGTGCCTGCCGTCGGGCCAGCGGCTCACGGATCGCGGGGTCGAGGATGCGCGAGAAACCACCGCCGACGTAGGCCACTCCACCGGGCTTGAGGATGCGGTAGCACTCGAGCACGCCGGCGAGCTGATCGGGCCAGAAGAAGATCGAGCCCCGGCTCACCACGAGGTCGGCGTACTCATCGCGAAAGAGCATATCCTGCGCGTCACCGAGCACGCCGCTGACGCGATCCATCATCCCGGCCTCCATCGCCGCGTAGTTGCAAGCGCGCACCGCCCACGGATCGATGTCAAGCGCGTAGAAGCGCATCTGCGTGATCTGCGCCAGCGCCAGCGAGAGCGCACCAGAGCCGCCGCCGACGTCCACGCAGACGCCCTCGGTGATGCCGAAGTCATCGACGATCTGTCGCGCCAGCGCGGGGTAGACCGGCGCAAACTGGCCGGTTGCCGTGGTGTAGAACGGGTAGTGCTCGGTCAACATCTGCTTGTAGGCGTCGGTCGCCGGCTGATCCTGTTGCCCGAGAACCGGGCTGAGGGGGCAGAGCACCAGCAGAATCGCGAGGAGCGCGGGCCATCGCTTCATCTCCATCGCCTCCGTGGCGAAGGGTTGTCACTCATCGGTGAGAACGCCTGCCTCGACGGCTCAGTTCCTTGCGCCCACTTGCGCCCAAAGGACGGCGACCCGCCTCCGCATGGAGAGCTTACACCCGGGATCAACTCCCCCCGGCTGCGGTCCCTTCAGTGCCAGGGCGGGAGCCCGTGCCGACGGGCCAGTGCATCCGCCGCTGGTGCATAGCATCAGCGAACCTGTGGCGCCCGAGCAGCTTCGCGTCACGCGGTAACCTTCGCGGCAGGTTCCCCCGAATGGAATAACGAACTCGACTGTAATGAGTCTCACGGAGAGCAGATGCTGGAGGTGGCCATCATGCCCAGATTCCGGACTGCCGCAGCATTGACACTCGTTCTGATCATCATCGTTGGTGTGCCGGCAATGGCCCAGTTCCCGCGCATTCCGGACCTTGAGGACGTGGCCGGCGATGTGCTCAAGGGGCGGATCCCGGGGCTGGACAAGATTCTCAAGGAAGAGCCGGCGATCGCCACCAGCTTCGATGACGCCGTCTACAGTGTGCCGCTGATCGACGGCTTTGCCCCGGCTGTCACTGCCCCCATGTCCCAGCTTCCATCCACGGGCGATGGTGCCTTCATCGTTGCGCTGCCGGGAGCGTATGAGCTTGAGGCCAGGTCATTTTGCCTGCACGCGGGCACGCACGGCCCCGGCCAGGGAGAGGGCTACCTGTGGGCACCCCTCAAGGGTGCGCAGGCGGGCGTCATCCAGGATGTGCTGGATCGCTACATGGCCCATCCGGAGATCGCCCAAACCAATGTCCAGGCGCTGATCTGGGGCATCGAGGCGAGGGCACGGATCAACGACATGCCGCGAGAGTTGCGCGATGTCGCGAGGCAGCTTCTCACACCGAGGCAGATCCGGCGACTGAACGGCGGCGCTCTGGGGATGATCCCGGAGGAACTCTTCGACCAGGCCTTCGTGGATGTGCCCGATGAGGTGCGGATGGTGCTGGAAGCCGAGGCACGACTGCGCGAGCGACTGCGCCAGGAGGTCTACGACTTCGAAGTGCTCGAGGAGATTGCGGTGCTCGCGGGAGAGCCGAACCCCGAAGAGGGCGGGCCGGTCGTCCCGCGCGGGCGCTGGTCGTTCATGCCGGATGGCTTCTTCGTGCGCTTCGATCCCCATGGCTACTCACACACCACGATCCAGCTGTACGCGCCTGAACCATTCCGAGCGATCACAGATGAGCGAGATCGTGTCATTTCACTGATCGACCGCGCGGGCAACACGCTGGAGGTGCAGTATGCTTCGCCGGACCCGATCTCGGTGCAGGGCGATGTGGTCACCTGGCAGCTCGCGAACATCCGTCTGCTGGAGATCGACGGAGACGTTTATGAGATCGCATGCACAGCCGCCGACACGCTCATGACCGGTGTCGCGGACGAAAGCGAGGTCCTGACGAACATCCGCGAACTCGCGCGCCACATTGAAGGCGCATCGCCGGATTCCCCGCTTGTGGACAACGTCGTGAACCTCGCGCATCTGGTGGACGCAGTGGAGGCGCTCGCTCAGCGGGAGGACGTTGCGGATCGCGGCATTCGTCTGATCGAAGAGATGGGCCAGAGAGCCGTTGCCTCCGAGCTGGCGCACCTACTGACCGGCGCCGAGTCCGAGACCGCTTTCCGGAACGTGAAGCAGGAGACCCGACTGGCGATGCTGCCGTGGGCGACCGGCACCGTCGTCGACGTGGGAGCCGGCTCATGGGCTCGGCCCGGGCGCGCTTTGCCTATCTTCCGGCCCTCGCGTGGCAGCGCCACGCCGGCCAGCCGCGGGCGTCAGCGCCTGGGACTGTCCGGGGCGCCGCGCAAACTGCCCTGGTTCCGTCCACCTGTCCGTGGTGATGACGACGACGATGACGACGGCCCCGACGGCGGAGATGACAAGGGCGCAATAAGCGACGCGCGCAACGCCATCGACGGTATTCAGAAAGGCAAGGACGCCATCGATATCGTTACGGATATCCGTGGCTGGGGCGCGGGCAAGATCGGGATGGGTATCCCGGACTACCTCTTTGGCAAGATCCTCGACTTCAACTTCGACATGTGGGGCAGGGCCACCAGGGCTCTCGGCGGCGATCCCCCGGTGGAGGACTATGACGAGATCGCGATACCGCAGCCGATCTCAGTCCCGACATTCTCCCCGGGCGCCGACGAGGTGTCGCCCGAGCATACGGTGGCCGTGAATGAGCTGGCGCAGGCACTCGCCGACAACCTTGCGCTGATCCGCGCGGCGAACATCACCGAAGACCGCCTCGGTGGCGCTCTGGCGGCCGACGATGACGACTGGGTGCTGCGCCAGGCACAGGCGCTGGTCGACTACAAGCGCCAGGCGGGCGCAGGGTTCCAGCAGATCGCCCTGGCGATTGAGCGGGTGTTGGCGGCACTGCGCAACGCAGGTGTCAGTCAGATGACCGTCACCCCGGACGCGGTGAGGGCGTATCAGCAGCGGCTGCAGGATGAAGGCTGGAACGCGGAGGAGCTCCAGGCCGCGACGATCCTCGGGATCAGCGAGCAGGAGCTTCAGGAGTTGCTCGCCGAACGCATTTCGACCGACCCCAACGAGGTCGCCGGGGACGTGATGGAATCACACCAGGAGCTTGCAGAATCGCTGTGGTGGCTCGGCCACATCTGGCGGAACCTGCCTCCGGCAGAGGCCGCGCCGTGAGGACCAGCAGTTACGTCTCATGGTGCGCGGCAATCGGCATCCTGCGCCCGTGCCCGAAGGGTCTGGATCGTTGCCTTCGGGAGGTGCTTCTCGAGGACGCGGGCATCCACGAGATGGGCCTCACGCCTGTCGATGGTCCGCCGACGCTCTTCGGCTGTGACGGCCTGGAGCCCACGGTGCACGTGGTGCGCATCACCGCGGAGAATTGACGGAGGCGAT
>JALGTR010000015.1 GCA_029821265.1 Candidatus Zipacnadia bacterium | reverse complement strand
GGTCAGGGGCTGCTGACACTTCTGCCCGCGCTGGTGAGCGCGGCCGCCGCCGCTCTGATGGTCTCGCGCTCGGCGTCCGCCTCACCCCTCATCGAGGAGCTTGCGGGGCAGCTTCTCGTCAGCCCCTGGCCGCTCGCGGGCGGGGCCGTCGCGCTGCTGTCACTCGGCCTCTTCCCGGGGGTGAGCAAGCTCCCGATGATCCGCGGAGCCGCGCTGCTCGGGGCCGGCGCCTGGTGGGTCGCGCAGGGCCGCGCCGGCGACTCCCCGCCGGTATCGCCTGCGGCCGCGCAGGCTCCGTCGGGCGACCTCGTCCTCGAGCTCGGCATGGGACTGCTGGAGCTGACAGATGGTCCCGGCGGACTGATGTCCCTGCTGCCGCGCGTCCGGAGTGAGCTCTCCGAGCGCCTTGGTTTCCCAGTTCCGCCTGTCGTGGTACGAGATTCGCTGGACCTGCGGGCGACGGAGTATGCGCTTGTCTTTCGCGGCGGCACGCTCGTGCGCGGCACCGTTCGTCCGGGGAGGGTCTTCGTGGTGTCACAAAGCGCTGGCGCCATGCCGGACATCGGGCGGCCCGCTGATCTTCCCGACGGGCGCACGGGCGTCTGGGTCACTGAGACGGATGCCAGGGAGCTTGCCGCGACGGGACACGCGATCCTGACGCCCCAACGGGTCCTTGCGGAGGCGATCAGCGCTGAGCTGCGGCGGCACGCCGAGGCGATCTTCGACCTCGAACGTGCCGACGAACTGCTCCGCGCGGTCCGTGAGAGCCACCCGACGCTCATGCGCGAGGCCGAGTCGCGCGGGCTCAACGTGACGCTGTTCCGCCGCACCTGCGCGGAGTTGCTGTGGGCGTCGATCCCGCTGAGCGATCCCGTCGGAGTGGTCGCGGCGATCTGCGAGGCGCTCCCGGATGAGAGCGACCCCGAGGCGCTCGCGCTCACCGCCCGCCCGAGACTCGCCGCGGTGATCTCCGATCACCTCGCCGCGGACGGCACGATCATTGCAGTTGCACTGGCGCCGGCCCTCGAGCAGGAACTTGCCGAAGCGGTGACGCGTGAGGGATCACGCACAGTCGCGGCTCTGCCGCCCGCACGCTCGGCCTCGTGGGTGGATCTGCTCGATCAGGTCGGCAGGGAGTGCGGCTGGGGTCGGCCGCTCGCCGTGGTGGTCGAGGCCCGCTGCCTGCTGCCCCTGCAGTCGTTGTGTCGGCAGGCGCGAGCTGAGCTGGTCGCTCTTCAGCCGACCGATCTTGCACCTGGAATGCAGATCGAGTACGTGGCCCGGCTGGAGCCCGACCATCTGAGCTGACGGCTCCCGGCCCTCAACTCGCGAACACACCGACTTCGAGGTGATAGCCTTGGCAGCAGAAGAACTGCCCCGGTCGCAGCGGCGCATCGACGCGGATCAACGGGAGCGACTGATCACCGAGCACATCGGGCTTGTGAAGTATGTCGTCGGCCGCGTTTCGGTCCGGCTGCCGGAGAGCGTGGAGCGCGAGGACCTTGAGAGCGCGGGGATCGTCGGGCTCATCAAGGCCGCGGATCGCTTTGAGCCCGGCCGAGGCGTGAAGTTCGCAACCTACGCCAGCTCGGTGATCCGCGGCGAGGTGATGGAGCTTCTCCGCTCCCGGGATTGGGCGCCGAGGAGCGTTCGCCGGCGGTATCGGGAGCTGGAGCAGACCGTGGCCGAGCTACAGCGGCAACTCGGGCGTCAGCCGACCGAGGTGGAGATACGCCGCGCGATGCGCCTGAGCCAGGAGGATTACGAGGCTCTGCTTTCCTCGACCGCAGCAATGGCGGTCGCCTCGCTCGAGGAGCTCATGGAAAACGAGGGTGGCACCCGGCCCGGGGAGCTGGAGCTGCCTATCGAACCGCCATCCTACGGCGAGGATCCCGCCGAAATCGTCGATCAGGAGGCGCTCAAGGAGCTGCTTGCCCGCGCAGTTGAGCGGTTGCCCGAGCGCGACCGGATCGTTGTCAGCCTCTACTACCAGGATGAGCTGACGCTGCGTGAGATCGGCGAGGTGCTGGACGTGACCGAGAGCCGCGTCTGTCAGATTCACACCCAGGCGATCGCCCGCCTGCGCGCGAGCGTCAGCGAGATGCTCGAATCCTGAGCATTGGCGCGGTTGGCTGGCATTCTCGACCTCTGGTGGGTCGGCGTCACCCTCCACGCCCATCCAGCGCCTGGCGCGCCCGCCAGCATGGTTCGCTGCACCGGCCTGCACAGGGGCCCACTGCCACCCTCACCCGTCTGAACCGCGTGAGGTCGGCAGGCGTCATAGAATATGCAGGGCGGCGTCAGGCTGCCTGTTTTGCGACGCCCCGCCACTGGCGGGGCGTTTGCGCGCCTCAAGAGCACTGTGGTATAATCGAAGAGCCCCTCAGGGGCGCAGACGGGGCATTTTCGGGCAGAAAAGGCGAGAAGACTGATCAGCACACGAAGGCCGCCAGCACCGGTGCGGGATGGTGGCGTGAACATCTGGCGAGTCATGAGCGGGGCGTGGCTGGCGAGCGGGTTTCTCCTCGCGCTTGTGGCGATCGCCCCGGCCGATGTCATCACAGTGCAGTTCGAGGCCGAGCGACAGGATTACACGTGGGACCGCAAGCAGGTTACGCTCTGGAATGACGTCAGGATCCGCGCCCGGGTCGTCGAGGATCCTGACCACTGGGTGACGATGACCGGCGATTACGCCGAGGGCGACCTCACGAGCGGGCGCTTCGAGTTGCTCGGCAATGTGCTCGTCGTGACGCCCGACGGTTCGATGTCGGGCGAAGCGGTGGTGTATAACGCGACGACGGGCGCCTATCAGCTCCGCCAGGGCGGCCTGATGGTGCAGATCGCGGAGCCGCAGGGGAGCCCGGTGTACGGCTTCCTCTACGCCGGGGAGGTCCGGGGCAGTGACGAGATCATCTACCTGACCCGCGGCACACTCACCACCTGCGATCGCGTCCATCCGCACTGGGCGGCACACGTGGACAGTCTGCGCTACGACGTCGAGAAGGACGTCATGACGATCCGGAACGGGTCGCTCAGCCTCTACGGGCTGGAGATCCCGCTGGTTCCGGAGCTCAGCTTCGCGGTGGTCGGCGATCGGGAGACGACCAGCGGTGTCTGGCCGATGCCCGGGTACTCCAGCCGCGACGGCATCCGTCTCGGCTGGCTCTGGACGTTCGGTCGCCCGGACGTCTCGCCCCGCGCCAGAATCGATCTCGACGTGACGCAGTACCGGGGACTGCGCTGGGATGCGATCGGCGAGAGCCGCATCGGGGAGGACGTCACCGCTCACCTCCGCGTGAGCCGCCAGGAGGATGCGGACGCCGATTTCGACCGGTACACGACGTTTGACCGCATGCCTGAGCTGGGCATCGTCTCCAGCCTTGACCAGGGCGAGGAGACCGGCCTTGACGTCAGCCTGTTGCTGGGCCGCTATCATGAGTTCGACAACCAGCGCGATCTGCCGGAGATCCGGCTCACGGAGGAGCGCGCCCGGCTGGAGTTGCAGTACATCGATGGCCGCAGTTCCCGGCGGAACCGCGACGGCCGGTGGTGGTGGGTCGGGGCCAGCGGCTCACTGTACGGCACCGGCGATCATTACGAGTATCTCACCGCCGGTGCGGGCCTGTCGTTCCGCCCGACTTCGTGGCTCTCGAGCTCGCTGGAGGCGCGGCATCACGCCATCTCCGGCGACAGCCCGTTCGAGTTCGATGACGTGGACATAAGGAGCGAACTCAGCGCGAGCGCGGACGTCCACATCTCTGACGTCTGGGGCGCGAACCTCGCGGCCACATACGATCTCGAGAACGGCCTTACCCGCGACTGGGAGATGCAGTTGCGCCGGCGAGAGCACTGCCTGACCTGGATCGCCGGCTATCGCGAGGTCGGCAACAGGTTTAGCATCGGGCTCGAGCTCAACGGCATTCTCGGCAACAATGAGGCGCCCGATCAGCGCGACCTCGAGCAGGGTCCGCCCCCGTACTGGGAGGCTCGCAGGGATCTCGAACAGGTCGAGATCCCGCAGCCTGCTGACATATCAGACGGGATACAAATGGAGCGCGAATAAGCAGTGATTGGGTCACTTCTAAAACGCATATTCGACACCAACGAGCGCCAGCTCGCGCAGCTGAGGCCGATCGTCGAGGAGATCAACGCCCTCGAGCCACAGATGGAGGCCCTCACCGATGCCCAGCTGCATGGCCGCGCGGATCACTTCCGCCACCGCCTCGAGGACGGTGAGACGCTCGACGACATCCTCCCCGAGGCCTTCGCGGTGGTCCGCGAGGGAGCGAAACGCGTGCTGGGCATGCGCCCATTCGACGTGCAGCTGATGGGCGGCATCGTCCTGCACCAGGGCAAGGTCGCGGAGATGAAGACCGGTGAGGGTAAGACCCTGACCGCGACCATGCCGCTTTACCTCAACGCGCTCAGCGGCCGCGGCGCACACCTCGTTACGACCAACGACTACCTCGTCCGCTGGCAGGCTGAGTGGATGGGCAAGCTCTACGAGTTCCTCGGCCTCACCGTCGGACATATCCAGCACGGCATGCGCTCACAGGAACGCAAGGCCATGTACCAGCGCGATATCACCTACGTAGAGAACTCGGAGCTTGGCTTCGACTATCTGCGCGACAACATGGCGCCCAGCCCTGATCGTCTCGTGCTGCGCGACCTGCACTACTGCATCATAGACGAGGTCGACAGCATCCTCATCGACGAGGCCCGCACGCCGCTCATCATCTCGGGCACGCCCGAAGCCTCGGAACAGTACTACGAGGAGATTGATCGCATCGTCCGCCGACTCAAGGGCACCCACGAGGAGCCCGAGGAGGGGCCGGACGGGCGCAAGATCGAACCGGACGCCGACTACATGATCGACGAGAAGTTCCACCAGGTCGCACTCACCGAACGAGGCTCCCGCAAGATCGAGCGGGCCCTCGGCATCGATAATCTCGAGGATCCACGCTACATCGAGATCAAGCACCACGTCCAGAACTCGCTGAAGGCGCACGGTCTCTTCAAGCGCGACTTCGACTATGTCGTCAAGGACGGCGAGGTCATCATCGTCGATGAGTTCACCGGCCACCTGCAGCCCGGTCGGCGCTACTCCGATGGTCTGCATCAGGCGATCGAGGCCAAGGAGGGCGTTCGCATCCAGCAGGCGCGCCAGACGGTCGCCTCGATCACCTACCAGAACTTCTTCAAGCTCTACCACAAACTGGCGGGGATGACCGGTACCGCGAAGACCGAGGAAGATGAGTTCCGTACCATCTACGGCGTGGACGTTGTGGTCATACCGACGAACCGGCCGGTCATCCGCGAAGATCACCCCGATGTCGTCTATAAGACCGCCGAGGCGAAGTATCGCGGTATCATCGACGAGATCATCAACTGCTACGTGCGTGAGCAGCCCACGCTCGTGGGCTCCCGCTCGGTCGAGGTCTCCGAGCACCTCAGTGAACGCCTCAAGGCAGACCGCCTCAACCTGCACTGCCTGGCCCGGCTCGGGCAGTGGGAGCTGCACAACAACGATCGCGCCGTCGAGGACAAGCAGACGCGCGAGGAGTTCCTCGAGATCCTCCGGACGCCTATCCGGCCGATCCCGCAGGCTCAGAACGAGCGCCAGCGCAGTTCGCTGGATCGAGCGGAGGCCGTGCGGGTGCTCCGCGCTCTGAAGATCGACCCCGAACCGACGAAGCGCGAGAACCTCGAGCGACTGCTCGATATCATCGGCATAACCGAGAACGGTGAGCTGAGCGCGTCGGATCGCGAGCGCTATCTCGACCGACTCGAAGAAGCCGTATCGACCGGTATCCCGCACAACGTCCTGAACGCGAAGTACCATGAGCGTGAGGGTGAGATCATCGCCAACGCCGGACGCCGCGGGGCAGTGACCATCGCGACGAACATGGCCGGCCGCGGTGTCGACATCGTGCTGGGAGGTCAGCCCGAGGACGGAGAAGGGGTGATCAAGGAGGAGTACGAGAAGGTCAAGGAGATCGGCGGCCTGCATATCATCGGCTCTGAGCGGCACGAGAGCCGACGCATCGACAACCAGCTTCGCGGCCGCGCGGGCCGACAGGGAGATCCGGGATCGTCGCGCTTCTACGTCTCCCTCGAGGACGAGCTGATGCGCCTCTTCGCCCCAGACCGCTTCGGCATGCTTATGGGCGGTTGGCCGGAGGAGGAGGCCATCGAGGCCCGGCTGGTCTCCAGATCCATCGAGCGGGCACAGGAGAAGGTCGAGGCCCGCAACTTCGAGATTCGCAAGAACACGCTCAAGTATGACGACGTAATGAACGTCCAGCGCAAGCTCATCTACGAGCAGCGCCGCCGCGTGCTCGAGGGCGAGGACATCTCCGGTGCGGTCCTCGATATGGTCGACAGGACCGTCGGCAGGCTGGTCGAAACCTACGGCGATCCGGAGCTGCCGATCCGCTGGGCCAACCAGATCGTAGACGCGATGCTGGAGATCGAGCGTTCGGGCAGGGAACTGACAGCGGAGACCGTCGCTGAGGCTTTCCGTGCGTCGGAGGTGCCCGGTCTCGACCAGGCTCTGCCTCCGTCAGAGGCCGCGAGGATGGACCCGTTCGATCGCCGAACACGCGTGGAGGACGTCTGCACCGGCATCTGGCTGCGGCGCTATCACTCGGCGCTCAATGACGCCGTGCCGGGCCTCGGCGACCGCGTGGAGATCGAGGAGCTTGTCGGCGAGGATCGCGACGCGCAGAAGCAGATGCTTCAGGAGCGCGCCCGCGAGCTTTACAAGGAGAAGGAGCGCGCCGTCGGCGAAGAGCTGATGCGACAGATCGAGCGCACCTGGCTTCTGCGCATCGTTGACTCGCGCTGGATGCAGCACCTCAAGGACATGGACTTTCTCCGCGAAGGCATTCACCTGCGAGCCTACGGCCAGCGCGATCCGCTGATCGAGTACACCAAGGAGGCCCATGAGCTCTTCCAGGCGCTGCTGCAGAGCATCGCCGAGGATCTCACGCAGGCGGTGCTGCTTACGGAGGTGGCGGCCGAGCAGCAGGGCGTGGCGGTCCGGGATATGGAGGCCTCTCAGGCCGAAGCCCCGGACGCGGCCCGGATGGAGGCGCAGGCCCGCCAGCAGACGGCCGAGGACGTCGAGACGCCGATGACGCAGGCGGCGGAGGAGATGCAGGGCAAGGGTCGCACCTACGTCGCTGAGAAGGAGCCGGGCCGTAACGACCCCTGTCCCTGCGGCTCAGGTAAGAAATACAAACACTGCTGCATGGACAAGTAGATTTCTCGTATTTGACGCGTCGAATGGCGGGCAGGCCCGGGGCGAACGGCCCCGGCGGCAATTGCCCGCACAAAACCGATCGGAGGACGAATCTGTGAGTCTGGCGGAACTTCAGGAGCAGGCACAGTCTCTAAAAGACACAGTTGAGCAAGCGTGGGATCGTCTTTGACCTCGCCACGCGCGAGGAGGAGCTTGCCCGTCTGGTAAGAGAGACCGAGGACCCGAACTTCTGGGACGATCCCGAATCGGCCCAGCAGCACATGCAGCAGATCACCATCGTCCGGGATGTCGTCGAGCCGTGGCAGGAGCTGCGCAAGACGGTCGAGGACCTCGAGGTCCTCGCTGAACTCGGGCTGATGGAGGAGGACGACAGCGTCGAGGCCGAGGTCGAGCAGGGCCTGCGCAGCGCCAGAAACAGCCTCGAGCGGCTTGAGCTGCTGGCGATGCTCTCGGGGAAGTACGACGCGAATGACGCCATCATGATGATCACCGCCGGCGCGGGTGGAACTGAGGCCTGCGACTGGGCGTCAATACTGCTGGACATGTACAAGTTCTGGGCTGAGGCCCACGACTACGACTTTGAGGTGCTCTCAGCGGTCAGCGGCGATCAGGCCGGCTACCGCAACGTGACGTTCAAGGTCAGTGGTCGATACGCGTATGGCTATCTGCGGGCCGAGGCGGGCGTGCACAGACTGGTGCGCATCTCGCCGTTCGATTCGTCGAAGCGCAGGCACACCAGCTTCGCCTCCGTCGATGTTATGCCCGACGTGGGCGAGGACGCGGAGGTTGACATCGACCCGAACGATCTGAAGGTCGATACTTACCGCGCGTCCGGGGCGGGCGGCCAGCATGTGAACAAGACCGATTCGGCGGTGCGAATCACGCACATCCCGACCGGAGTCGTTGTGCAGTGCCAGAACGAGCGCAGTCAGCACGCCAATCGCCGGACGGCCATGAATCTCCTGCGGGCGCGCCTGCACGAGCTTGAGCGCCAGAGACGCCGGGACGAGGTTGACGCCCTGCGCGGTGAGCGTAAGGAGATCGACTTCGGCAGTCAGATCAGGTCCTACGTGATGCAACCGTATCGGATGGTCAAGGACCACCGTACCGACGTTGAGACCGGGGACGTGGATAGTGTCCTTCATGGCGATCTCGACCAGTTCATCCGACCGTACCTAATGGAGTATGCCGGACAGAGAGGTGACGAGCAATGAGGCTCATCACCGCACTCGTCGCAGCGCTGGTGTTCGTCGGCAGCGTCCACGCCGGTGAGACGACCCGGCCGCTGACCACCGCGAACGCTCAGCGCGAGGAGACGTCCTTTGGGGATCTGACCGCGGATGCGCTTGTGTACGCTTCGAAGACGACGATCGCGCTGGTGCCGGCGGTCTCCTTCAAGAGCGGCACCATCCCGGTCGGTGAGGTCACAGCCGATGACGTGCGCGATCTGCTGACCAAGCCCGATGAGACCTGGGCGGTCATCAGCCTCACCGGCGAGCAGCTTCGCGAGACGCTCGAACGCAGCGTCTCCCGCGCTCCTCAACCGCATGCGGGCTTTCTGCAGGTCGCCGGCGTGACGCTCACCTACGACCCCGAGCGGCCACGCAACTCGCGCATCGTCTCGCTCGCCATCAGCGGCGCGGAGCTGCAGCCGACGGCCGAGTATGAGGTGGCCATGCCGGTGTCACTGGCCAGGGGTGGCTCGGGCTACTTCACAGTCTTCGGCCAGGCCCCCATCATCCGTAGCGGCACCGCGGGACTTGTGGACGTCATCATGGACTACGTCAATGCCAGGAGCCCGGTCAATCCCACCGGTCAGGGCCGCATCAATATAGCGGGATAGCAGGCCGAGAGAAACGCGAGCAAGAGTGAGGCGGCCGGAGCCCGAGCGGGCCCCGGCCGCCTGTCGTTTGGCGAGGAGGCTGCGATTACCCCTCGACCGTCGGGACCAGCGTCGACTGTGCGTCGATGACCATCTCGAGGAAGATCGGAGTGGCGTTGGCGGCGCCCGTCAGCTCCGCCGGCAGCGCGACCTCCATATTCACCTCAGTGTGCTCCATGCTGGCGATCAGTCGGCCCGCCTCCGGGTCGAACCAGCTCCGGGTCCTGTTCGTCGTTGTGCCCTGCATTGCCAGCATCTGAGCCATCTCACCCAGCGCCTCGGACCGGACGGTCACCTCGGAGTCGAGTCTCGCGCAGGTCGTATCCTGCACGTTCACGTTGCCATCATAGCGCGTGGTGATGGTCAGCGGCCTGTGCCGACCTTCGATCTCAAGCTCCCGTGTCGTGCCCTGCCACTGATCTCCCGGACGCACCGGCTCCTCGGGGAATGCCGCGAGCTTCTGATCGACCAGCAGGCGCTTCATGTCGAGCCCCCCGGTCATCATCTGGACGATTCGGGAGTTCCACGGCGACTGCTGGCCCTGCGCCACAGGCTGCTCCAGCAGCTCGGCCTTGAGGATCTGGCCGCGCGGGGTCATCGTTGTGCGCATCTTCAGGTCCTGCCGGGGCCGCGGAATCGTCTCGCCCTCCATCGTCACCTGCAGACCCTCAGTTTGCACATGGGTGACGATGACGAAGTTCCCATCCTCATCCACCTTCTCGACCGTCAGCACCGAGTCGATCTGCCCGGAAATATCGAGCGCATGCGCCTGGCCCATGATGTGCACCGACCCGACGCCATCGAGCTTTGTCCGGTAGGTGAGCTTCTCCCCCGGCTTATAGCGGAAACGCAGAAGGACCGGATCACCTGCAGGGACGGGTGCCTGCTCAACCGCGCCCTCCCCGACGCCTTCGTCCGCCGGCGGCGCGTCGGTCGCCGGCGCCACTTGCTCGGGGGCCTCCGTGGCGTCAGGCACCGGTGGATCCTGCGCGAAAGCCGGGAGCGCTAGCACGGCCATCAGTGCGACCAGCGTCGCAAGTCTCGTCATTCTACCATCACCTCGCGGGCGAGTAACGACGTCATGCACATGACAATGGCGGCGGCACCCGGCCGACAGAGCCGCGGGCTCAGGCCGATGCGCGACGCATCTGCCGAACGCGCTCGGACATGATCCGCCACGTCTCCCGTACACCCTCGACCTGCCGCCGGGTGACTTCCCGCGGGCTGTACGTGGCCAGCACGTACGCGCGGGTCAGCCGCTGCGCCCCGCGGTTGGGAAGCTCCAGGGCCGGAGGCAGGCTGTCCAGGAACTCAAGAGCCGTCTGGTCATCCCGCCGCTCGTACCCACCCATCGCAGCATAGGCCTGGAAGGCGCGGTAGACGTAGCGCACCACCTCGGCGGGCTCGAGCTGCGCGTCGAGGCCGCGCTGGAAGATATCGACAAACGGATCCGCCGGAAGGTTCCCCTCACGCGCCGTCCCCCACGTGGGCAGGCGTAGACGCTGCAGAAGCTGTCGGATTCTCTCCGCGATCCATGCGGCGACCTCCCGGAGATGCGCCGCGACGCGTCGCAGGCCCCGGCGAATCGCCTGGCGATGCAGCCACATGAAGTACAGCAGTGCAATCGCGGCCATCGCCAGCAGCAGGATCAGCAGCAGGCGTGCAAGCGGCGTCAGGTCGTCAAGCAGCGAGGCCCACGGCTGCGATCGCGGCTGCTGCGCCGACTGCCCGCGATCCTCCCCCTGACCGCTGCCCGCGCCCTGTCCCTCGCCGCCGGCCCCCGGAGCCTGCCACTGCCCGAAGATGCCGCCCGCTCCCTCACCCGGACGTTCCCCCTCGCCGCGTTCGCCCCTCTGTTCGCCGGGGCCCTGCTCGTCACCGCCCGGCTCGCGAGCTCCGGACTGCTGCTTCCCCTCACCGGGCGCCTGACCGCGCGGTCCGAGGCCCTGTGCAGGACCCTGCTCCATCCCCGGACGCCGGTTATCCGTCAGCCACTGCGGGACGGTGATGAACTGCGGCTCACCAGGAGCCTCCGCGCGCGGCATGGAGGCCGAGAAGACGACGATCAGCAGCACCACGATCGAGCTGGCGGCGATCCAGGCGGGAGTGACCGCCGGAGCCAGTGAGATGCCGCGTCGACGAACCTGCATCCGCAGCGCCGAGAGGTTCGTCAGTGCGAGCAGGAGCAGAGCGAAGAGCACATAGGCGGACATACACCAGAATGCCGTGCGCGCGTGCTGGCTCTGACTGCCGGTCGTCCTCTGCCCCACCGCGAAGAGCACCAGCGCAGCGAGCGAGACCCACAGCACCAGCCGGCCGGGATGCCGTGGGCGCACCTGCGCATGGTCGATCTCCTCGTCGGCCGGGTGATCCTCCGGTTCGGGATAGCGCCACTCGTCGGCCAGTAGCGTCCACAGGCCGCCCTCGAGCTGCGTCTCGACGTTCTCCTCGAGCGTGGCCTCGCGCGTCACCGCCGTCGCCGCCCACCAGACGACCCCGACCAGCGCCCAGTTGAACAGCAGCGCGATCCACCGGCTGCCCCCGCCGCCGTAGAAGCCCCCGACCCGCCCCGTGTACACCCACACGAAGAGCAGCATCGCGCCGGCGAGCAGCACTGAGTAGTAGCCCGCAATACCCGCGCCGCCGTATCTGGTGCGGATGCGCGCGATGCCGATACACGCGAGGAGAAACCAGAAGACGACCCAGCGCAGAGGCCCCACGGCACCGGGACCCGCGAGCGTCGCGCGGACCTCGATCAGGTAGTACAGGAGGCTGCCGAGCAGGCCGAAAACGCAGATGGGGATCGCGACCTCCGTCAGCCAGTCGAATCCCCCGCCCGAATCCGCGCTCCGACGTCGCGGTGCGGGCGGCGCCTCGAGCTGCTCGCCCTCTCGCGGGGCCTCAGAGCGTGACTGCACCAAGCTCCTCCTCGCTGCCGACGTGGATCGGCCGAATTCCCTCTGCCTCCAGCATACCCCGCACCACCGCGAAGTTCTCCTCGTTCGCGATGATCATGCACGCGACAGTGAAGCCGGAGTTGCGCAGCTGCACCAGCCGCGGCAGAAGCTCCTCTGAGACGCCCGGCACGATCGCGAGCGCCGTCGCCTCGCGGGGCCACCCCTCATACTCCTCCGCGATCAGCTCGGTGAAGCTGAGAGCGTCGGTGAGGCGCAGACGCGCCAGTGAGCGCATCATCAGGTGCAGGTTGTGCTCGCCGCGTCGGACGGGGATCCGCACCGGTGACAGCCGGTCGGTGCGCTCGCGGTTGGCCAGCATCTCGTAGATCCGCGGTCGCGTCGGGGCAGAGATCCGTTCGGTCTCCTCGGGCATCAGGTCGGAGGCGTCGCCACCGTTGGTCACCAGACCGACCTGCTGCTTACGGTCCGTCAGGTGCGCGGCTACCGACGCAGCGGCGGTCACAGCAAGCTCCGAGCGCGCGCGATCGCCGTCCCAGCAGTCCCGACTGAAGTCGAGGATGATGTTCGCGCCGACCATCGTCGAGTACTCATACACGCGCGAGTGCAGCGTGCCGGTGCGGGCCGTGGCCTTCCAGTGAATGCGACGCATCGGGTCCCCGGTGCGATACTCGCGCACTCCCGCCAGCCGCGTGGGGTCCTCAACGAGACGGCGCTTGACGACCGTCTCGCCCATCGGCCGCGACGTCGGGATCCCGTAACGTTCGAGGGGGATCACCCGCGGGTAGACCGTCAGGTAGCGCGCGTCCTCGCCTGTCGCGAAGCGGCGATTCAGGCCGAAGAAGTCGCCGGTCTCGAAGAGCACCGGGCCGATGCGGAAGTACCCGCGCCGGTTGCAGCGCACCCGGTACTGCAGCCGAACCGACGCGAAGGGCATCAGCAGGACCGCGCGCGCCCACGTGCCATGCGGCTCCAGTCCGCGCGGCACCATGTCCTCGGCGACGAGCCAGATGATCGGGAGCGCCTTGCGGTTACGAACCGCGACGGTGACGAGCAGATCATCGCCGATCTCGGCATCCCGGGCGCCGATATGCCTCTCGGTCTCGAGGCCATCGAGCGCCGACCAGGTCATGAGATACGCCACGAGGCTGACCGCGCCGAGGGCATACAGAGCGAAGGCGAAGAAGCTCAGGCGCATGACCACCGCGGCGAAAAGAAAGCCGACGGCGGCCACCAGCAGGACGATACGCTGCCAGTTCACGCGAGCCTCACCACCTCCGCGCGGTGATGTTCATGCGTTATGCCCGTTCGACCGGTGCGGGGATGCTCTCGATCACGTCCTCGATGATCTCCTCGACCAGCCGGCCTCGCAGCCGGGCCTCGGACGAGAGGATCAGGCGGTGCGAGAGCACAGCCTCGGCGACGTACTTCACGTCATCGGGGATGACGAACTCCCGCCCCTCCAGCGCGGCGAGGGCCTGGGAGGTGCGATACAGCGCGATGGAGGCGCGTGGCGAGCCGCCCAGCGCCAGCTCCTCGTGGCGGCGCGTGGCGTGAACGATACGAACGAGGTACTGGCGCACCTTCTCGTGGACAAAGACCTCGCGGATCTCCTTTTGCGCGGCCACGATCTCCTCCGCGTCCGCGACAGGCCCGAGCTCGCGCAGGGGATGTCCGAGCTTGATGCGCTCGAGCATCTCGTTCTCGTCGGTGAAGCTTGGGTAGCCGATCGAGAGACGCATCAGGAAGCGATCGAGTTGCGCCTCGGGCAGCGGGAAGGTGCCCTCGTGCTCGATCGGGTTCTGCGTGGCGATGACGAAGAACGGCTCAGGCAGCTCGCGCGTGACGCCATCGACCGTGATCTGGCGCTCCGCCATGGCCTCAAGCAGCGCGGCCTGCGCCCGCGGAGTGGCACGGTTCAGCTCATCCCCGAGCACGATCTGGTTGAGAATCGGGCCCGGCTGAAACTGAAACTCAAATGTCTTCTGGTTGAAGACCGAGATCCCGGTGATGTCGGAGGGCAGCAGGTCGGGCGTGCACTGCACGCGAGCGAAGGAGCAGCCGATGGAGGTCGCCAGCGAGCGGGCCAGCATCGTCTTGGCGACGCCAGGCACATCTTCGAGCAGCACATGCCCCTCGCACAGAAGCGCGATCAGTGTCAGGCGCACCGGCCTGCGTTTACCGACGATGACCCTCTCGATGTTCTCGACGATCCTGCGCCCGAGAGCGGCGACATCAGCCACGTGGTTTGCCTCCCCGGTCACGCGTCCATTGGGTGTCGAAAGTCGGTGCGCCCTCCGGCCCGTTACGGGCGTATGATGCCACCGCATGCCGATGCGCGCAAGCACCCGCGTGCGCAACGTCACGCACGTGGTTCCCCCTCGAACCCGCGACGGGCAATTGCGGAGGCCATACGGCCACGACCTGGAGGGCGAGGGCGCCTGCCCTCCAAAGTGTGGAGGATTGCATCCGTCCTCCAGGGTCTATCGACCCGGTCTTCCTCGCGGGGATGCGCAGGAAGGGCGTCTGCGTCGGAACTGCCGCTGGAGGGACCGTTTCAGAAGCGTCTCGGGACGCTCAGGTGCAGCGGCAGTCGCCACTCCCGATCGCAAACGCCCTTCGTGGGCAGTGTGTCGATGCCGGGGACGATTTGTCTACGGCCGCGCAAATCGGCCTCGGACCGAGGCATCCCAGCCTACCGCATCGCCTTCGCGATCCCCTCCGCCGGGCCCCGGCTAACGCCACCATTGCCCGTCCAGTCGAGGAAGTTCTGGCCGAACAGGCCGCGGATGTCCTCCTCGATCTGCTCCCTCGTCAGCCGCCAGCCTGTCGCGTGCAGGTCCAGGTACTTGTCGATCAGCACCCGCGCGATCGTGCGCCGCGAATGCTCCCACTTGTAGACGAGCTGGTCGAGCACGCGGCAGTCGGAATGCTGCGCCACAAAGCTGTTGCCCAGAAGCTCCAACCGCTCCCGCGTTATCTCGTCGATGATGCTCGGGTCGTTGAGGAACCACCAGCAGCCGAAGGGCATCAGGTTCGGGAACTTCCGCGCCGCGACACACAGCTCGTGCTGGTTCTCGCGCGAGAGCAGCGTGACGAAGAAGTCGCAGTCCGGGTTGTGGCGGCAGAGGCGCTCGACCATGCCGATGTCGCACTTCCCCACCGCGTCCCCGGCCAGCCGCAGCGACGGGTTCACCTGACGCTTGACGCCAATCATTGGTGCAAACGGAATGCCAAGCTCCTTGCAGGCCGGGATGATAGCCTGGTCGAGTATCGGCGTAGACGGATGCTCGTCAGGATACTGGAAGTTGAAGCCCAGCGAGGCAGCCATGTACACCGGGTCCATGCGTTCGGACCAGTCCATCAGGAAGCGCCGGATCTCGTCCAGCGTCGGCCCGCCGAGGTCCATATGCACCTCGTAACCCCACTGCTCCAGTCGTGGCTGGGCATCGTGCCAGGTCACCAGTAGCGGATCGATCCGCAGGGCCGCGAGAAAGCGATCATCGTCCTCCGGTCCGGCGTCCCAGACGGGCCGCTCCTGGTCGTCGAACGGGTCGTTGGTCATGACGACCCGCTCGCAGTTGGCGGTCTCAAAGACGCGGTCGATATGCTCCTCGACAGTCGTGGATGCGAAGAACTCACGGTACTCCTCGATATTGCGGCTCTCCACGTCCAGCCCGTAGGCCTCGAGACAGGTCAGCACACCGCGCCGGGCCTCGGAGATCGGGCTTTCGTCAATGAACAGCGACTGCCAGATGTGCTCGGCCTGCTCAGACTTGCTCATCGCGTAGAACTCATCGGGGCTGACCGAGCGATTCGTGCGGCAGACCTCGGCGATCAGGTAGTGGTAGGTCACCAGCTCGTCGAAGCCCCACAGCAGCAGATCGCCGAAGCGCGCCGAGTAAAGGTGCGTGTGCACGTCGACCGGAAGTGCCACGTTCAGGCAGGCGTGCTCCACTGCGTTACGGACGGCGCTTTTGCTCTCAAGCACGGTCCCGTTCTCGTCCACGGACATGTCGGATCCCTCTCCCTCACAGCGTCGAAGTCGCGACTGTTCTATATTTTGACTCCCGGGGTATCTTACCTCCCGCTGGCGCTCGCCCGCTGACATCGCGGAGGCGGAGCACGGCGACGGCCAGGCGTCGAATCCGTGCCCGAGAGGCTACCATGAGCGATGCGGTCGGTCCGGCCGGGCCAGAGGCCATCGGTTCGTGGTCAACCCTCATTCAGACGGTGGTCGCCGGCGCATCTTCGAGCAGATCGCCACGGTCCTCCGCCAGCGCGCGATCCGAGCCCCCGCATTCGAGACGACGCCAATGCATGGCGCGCATGTGCTCGAAACCTCGGCTCCGTCGTACACGCTGGAGGTTGAGGGGGGCGCGGAGGCACACCTCGACGGCGAGGCGACGGAGGGGACTGAGCGCTTCGAGTTCACGGTGCGGCCGCGGGCCCTGCGCCTCCAGGGGCTCGCCCTCCGGGAACCGTCTGCAGACCACCAGCGTTAGTTTGACGTACAGATCATGAGTTGCCCGGGCGACATCAGAGGACGCTGGGCGGCGCTGACCGCGGCGATCGCGGTCGGCCTGGTGCTGAACGTCTTCACCCTCGCGCCGGCATTCCATGAGCACAGCAAGGTTCACAACGACCACGACTGCCTCATCTGCGATATCCAGGCGAACGGCGCGTGGACGGTCGCGACCTCACCTGACACCCCCGAGGTCCTGCTACGTGGCGACCGCTACGCCACGCCGCCGGAGGCCGGCTACGACGACTGGACCGCCCTGCCCGACTCCTGTCGCGGTCCCCCGGGACGTGCGCTGACCTCATAGCCGCACCTGCACGCGACCACCGCGGTCGCGCATGCTGTCACCACTACTGATCGCAGGAGGTCAGCCCATGCTGCGCAGGTACCGTACGTCGGGATTCACGCTCATCGAGCTGCTCGTTGTCATCGCGATCATCGCGATACTGGCCGCGATTCTGTTTCCGGTCTTCTCGAGGGCGCGGGAGAAGGCACGCCAGGTCTCGTGTCTGAGCAACAACAGGCAGATAGGCCTGGCAATCATGATGTACACGCAGGACTATGACGACCAGTTCGTCAACACGGACGCGAACTACCGCTGGTTCCAGCCGCTCTTTCCCTACGTCAAGAACGAGCAGGTGTTCCGCTGCCCGTCGCTGCCGGACGAAGGCTATCCGACGGACTACGTGCTCAGCGGCCTGTTTGCGCATGGTGTGTCGATGAGCCTGCTGCACCACCCATCCGAGCAGATCATGATCGCTGAGCGCGCCGCAGGCTCTCCGTATGACGGCTATCACCCGTGGCCCGCCGACGGGGTGAGCTGGACGAATCTGGACGCCTACGTGGCCGCCGACGGCCACAACTGGATGGTCGATCACATCGCACAGCAGCGGCATAACGGAGGCAGCAACTACACCTTCGCGGATGGCCATGCAAAGTGGCTGAAATGGGAGGCGACGATCGATCCCGAGCCGCCGGGCCTGCACAATCCCGATCAGGTCATCCCCGGCACCACTCACTGGCATTGATCGCGCCCTCTCCGGCAACGATCCTCGGCGACGGGGCCTTCGGTCGCGACCTCGGCCACCCCCGGCCGCGGCCCGCTGCCGTCGGCCCCCGCCGACGTGCGCGGTCACACCGGCGTCTTTTTGCGCCATGCCCGCCCTTCTGCTATAATCCACATGTTGGCAGAGAACTCGGCCGCCGGCGTCTGTCGGCGGCCATACCAGTAAGGAGAAGAGCAGCATGTACCGGATAGCAGTGCTCCCCTGTGATGGAATCGGCCCCGAAGTCATCGCCGAAGGCCTCAAGGTGCTCGATGTGGCCGCCCGGAAGCACGGCGTGCAGTACGAGACGGTCGAGTACGATCTCGGCGGCGAGCGCTACCTCAGGACGGGCGAGGTGCTGCCGGATTCGGTCCTCGACGAGCTGCGCGAGGTTGACGCGATCTACCTTGGCGCCGTCGGCCATCCGGACGTGAAGGCCGGTATCCTCGAGAAGGGGCTGCTGCTGCGCCTGCGCTTCGAGCTCGACCAGTACATTAATCTGCGACCGATCAAGCTGTATCCCGGCGTTGAAACCCCGATCAAGGGCAAGGGCCCCGATGAGATCGACTTCGTGGTGGTGCGCGAGAACACCGAGGGCCTGTACGCTGGCGTCGGCGGCTCTCTGCGCAAAGGCACGCCGGACGAGGTCTCGACGCAGGAGGCGATCTACACGCGCATGGGCGTCGAACGCTGCATCCGCTATGCGTTCGATCTCGCCCAGACTCGCGAGGAGAAGAGCCTGACGCTCGTGGACAAGTCGAACGTGCTCACCTACGGCCATGATCTGTGGCAGCGCGCATTCGCCGAGGTCGCCGAGGAGTATCCAGAGGTTAAGACCGATCACGCGTACGTGGATGCCGCCTGTATGTGGATGGTCAAGAACCCCGAGTGGTTCGACGTGGTCGTGACCTGCAACATGTTCGGCGACATCATCACCGACCTCGGCGCGATGATCCAGGGCGGGATGGGCGTAGCGGCGTCGGGCAACATCAACCCAGAGGGCGTCTCGATGTTCGAGCCGATCCACGGTTCGGCGCCGAAGTACACCGGCCAGAACGTGATCTGCCCCATTGCGGCGATCGCGGCGGCTGGCATGATGATGGAGCACCTTGGCGAGGAGGAGTGCGGCAAGGCCATCGAGGATGCGGTCATCGCCGCGCTCGCCTCGGGCAAGCTCGGCGACCTGTCCACGAAGTCCGGTGTCTCCACCACCGAGACCGGCGACCTCGTGGCCTCGCTGGTCGAGTAGGCGAGCGGGGCTGAGGAATAGCACTCGTGGCCGATTGCCCTGATCGGCCACGTTCAACGCAGTCCATGGCCCGAAGCCGATCAGGATCGATTCACACCGATGATCACCACACTCAGATACGGGCGTCAGGGCCTCCGGGTCGAGCTGCCGAATGAGCGTGTCAGCGACGTGCTCCGGCAGCGACCGATGCCGGCGATCGAGGACCCCACGGCAGCCACGCGCGAGGCCCTCGCAGAGCCGATCGGGACCGCACCGCTGGTCGAGGTAGCCCGCGGGCGCGGCGACGCCTGCATCGTCGTCAGCGATCTCACGCGGCCCGTGCCGAATCGGGCCATTCTCCCGCCAATCCTCGAGACGCTCACCGACGCGGGGCTGCCACCCGAGCGCGTCACGATCCTGATCGCCACAGGGCTGCATCGGCCGAATACCGACGAAGAAATCGCCGAGATGCTCGGCGATGAGGTTCTCGCGTCTGGCTGCGAGATCGTCAACCACCGGGCGCGAGAGGCCGACGAGCAGGCGCATCTGGGCGAGACCTCGCGGGGGATCCCCGCCTTCATCGATCGCCGCTACGTTGAGGCCGACCTGAAGATACTGACCGGCCTCGTCGAGCCGCATCTGATGGCCGGGTACTCCGGCGGCCGCAAGTCCATCTGCCCCGGAGTCGCCGGCTGCGACACGATCATGGGCTTCCACAGTCCGCGGCTGCTCGAGCCACCACAGGCCCGCGCCGGCAATCTTGTCGCGAACCCCGTGCATGAGGAGGCGCTGGCGATCGCGGATCTCGCCGGTGGCGCGGACATGATCGTGAACGTGACGCTCGATGAGGAGCGCGCCATCACGGGCATCTTCGCCGGCGAGATGCGCGCGGCGCACGCAGCTGCGATGGCGCTGTGCGAGAGGCAGACGAAGATTGTGATCGAGCAGCCGGTCGATGTCGTGGTGACCTGCGGCGGCGGCTACCCGCTGGATCTGACGCTCTATCAGGGCACCAAGGGCATCGTCGCGGCGGGGCTGATCTGCCGCGAGGGCGGCACGATCATCATCGCCCAACAGAACGCCGAGGGGCTCGGCAGCGACGAGTTCGCCTGGCTCATCACCCTCGACGATGTGCATGAGTACATCAGGGCAGCGCTCGATGGGGCGGATATCTGCATCGACGCCTGGCAGCTTCACGCCGTCGAGAAGACCCTGCGACGCTGCACCGTTATCAACGTCAGCGAGCTTCCACCAGCGGATGCGAGGCGGACACCCTTCGCCTCCGCCGAGAGTGTTGAAGAAGCCGTTGAGCAGGCGCTGAAGGACCACGGTCCGACAGCGCGAATTGCTGTGATGCCGGAGGGACCGTACGTGCTGGGGGTGCTCGCCAGTGATCCCGTCGGGCAGATGACGGTCGCGGAGATGCTCGCGAGGGACTGAGACGACGGGTCGAGTTGTTGCATCGGCCGTTCAGCCTGCCGCGTGTCATCTGCCGTCGGCCTGGAGCCGATGATCGTGGTCGTCGTCTTTGCCTTCGGCGTTGCCATCCGCACAGAACCACAGGAGGAAGTGAGATAACCATGGCCGAGAAATGTGTCCTGGCTTACTCCGGAGGCCTTGATACCTCCGTGGCGATCAAGTGGATCGCCGAGACATATGACGTGGACGTGATTGCGGTCGCCATCGACGTCGGTGAGGAGGCTGATTACGAGGGCATCCGCAAGAAGGGTGAGGACGTTGGGGCGATCGAGTCAATCGTCGTGGACGCCAAACAGGAGTTCTTCGACGAGTACATCACCCGCGCGATCGCTGCGAACCTTACCTACGAGCGCAAGTACGTCGCGTTCACCGCGCTGGCGCGGCCGCTTCTGGCGAAGGAGCAGGTGCGGGTCGCCGAGGAGAAAGGCGCCAGGCTCGTCGCCCACGGCTGCACCGGCAAGGGCAACGATCAGGTGCGCTTTGAGGTCTCCTACGCCGCGCTGAACCCGGAGCTTGAGGTCGTCGCCCCGGCCCGTGAATGGGGCATGACGCGCGAAGAGGAGATCGACTACGCGAACGAGCACGGGATCCCGGTGCCAGTCGGTAAGAAGAGCCCGTACTCCACCGACACCAATCTGTGGGGCCGCTCGATCGAGTGCGGAATCATCGAGGACCCCTCGCAGGAGCCGCCGGAGGATGCGTGGGAGTGGACAGTCAGCCCGCTGGAGGCTCCTGACACGCCCGAGAACGTGACCATAGCGTTCGAGCAGGGCGTTCCGGTCGCCCTCAACGGCCAGACCATGGGGGGCGTGGAACTGGTGGGCGCGCTCAACGAGATCGGCGGCAAACACGGGGTCGGCCGCGTCAACATGATGGAGAACCGGCTCGTCGGGATCAAGTCACGCGAGCTGTATGAGTGCCCGGCGGCGACGATCATCCTCGAGGCGCACAGGGACCTCGAGAGCCTCGTGCTCGATCGCGAGACCATGCACCTCAAGCAGCATCTCGAGCTGAAGTGGTCGGAGCTCGTCTACTACGGGCTGTGGTTCACGCCGCTGCGGCGATCCATCGACGCATTCATGGCCGAGACCCAGAAGCCGGTGTCCGGCGAGGTGACGGTGAAGCTGTATAAGGGCCGCGCCGAGGCAGTCGCGCGGACGTCGCCCGAATCGCTGTATGACTACTCGCTGGCGACATACGGGGACGAGGACATCTTCGATCAGTCCAGTGCCCGCGGCTTCATCGAGCTGTTCGGGCTGCCAGCGAAGGTCGCCTCGATGGTGCGGGGTATCGAGGACTGATCGGGCCGGCGCGGGTGCTGCCCCGGGAGGAGCCATGCCGCCATGAGCACTGAGCTGCTGATGCCCAACGCCGCGCTTGCGCTGGCGGAGCTGATCGTGCTCGGGGCGCTGAGCTGGCTGGCGATATACGTCAGTCGCCTGGTGCTCACGGCGCTGTCGCAGATGGAGCCGGTCGAGGGCCGGCAGATGATGGGCGAGGAGCGGCGGCAATATGTCGCCGACCACGTCGCGTCATACATCAAGGTCCTCGCCGGCCTCACTGCGCTCGGGATAGTCGGGTACAACGCGTGGCTGACGGCGAGCGGCTACTCGGGACCACAGCTTGTGATGGACCACCTGGCCCGCGTCTCTCCAAGGCGCGCGGCCCTGGTCGCGGCCGAGATCGTTGCGGTCATGGTGCTGCTGAAGCTGCTGTCCTGGGTTGGGCAGCAGCTTCGGGACTGGACGGTGCAGCGTCTGAAGGCGGCGCGCGTCGTCCGTGTTGCCGACAAGCGCATCGAGGACCTCGGGACCACCCTGCGCCAGCTCATCGCCTCCCTGCTCTGGTACACCGGGGCTATCCTCATCGCCGGGGCTCTGGACCTGAGCGAAGAGATCATCTACTGGGTCGGCTTCATCTTCTCGCTGGCCGTCATCTGGTCGCTGGTGCGGCTGATCTCCGACGCGCTGGATGTTGCGATAGACGCGATCTACCAGGGCCTCAGGCGGGAGGAGCAGGTCTCCTGGCAGGACGCCACCGCGCAGCAGTTGCGGGGCATCACAAGCTCCGTCAAGGTCGCCCTACGCTGGTCGGTCTATATCGCGGCGGCAGCCTACGTTGTCAGGACAGCACCACTCGGCCCAACGGCCTTCGATATCTCCACGAAGGTCATCAAGGCGGCCGGGATCGTCATCGGCGCGCAGATACTGCTGGCCGTGGCGATGGGCGTGATCACGCATTTAGCGGCCGCGAAGGAAGGCGATGCGCAGATCGCGCGTCAGCGGCGGGAGACGATGCTGCCGCTGATCGGCAGTGTGCTGCGCTACGCGATCTACTTCGTGGCCGGTGTGATGGCCCTGCAGCAGCTTGGAGTTGACGTTACGGCCATCCTCGCAGGCGCTGGCATCGTCGGCATCGCCGTTGGCTTCGGCGCCCAGAGCCTCGTGCAGGATGTCATCAGCGGCTTCTTCACGCTCTTCGAGGGCGAGTACATGGTCGGCGACTACATCGAGGTCATGGGCCAGGAGGGCTGGGTCGAAGCGCTGACGCTGCGGGAGACAACGATCCGACGCCGCGACGGCGCCCTCGTGATTGTGCCGAACGGCCAGATCAATGAGATCATCAACTACTCCAAGATCTACGTGAATGCTGTCGTCGATGTCGGTGTCTCATATGAGGGTGACCTGATGCACGCGATACGGGTGCTCGAGGACGTCGCGCGCGACGCCCGGGAGGACATCGCGGACATCACAGGGCCACCAAACGTCTCGGTCACCGGCTTCAACAGCTCCGACGTCCCGCTGAGGCTCTCGGTGCCGGTAAAGCCCGGCAGGCACATCGAGGTGGCGCGCGAGCTGATGAAGCGCGTGAAACTGAGGTTCGACGACGAGGGCGTGGAGATTCCGTTCTCGCGCCACGTGCTGATCATGCAAAACGCAGAGGGCGAACCGATGAAGGAGCTTCCCGTGCGGCTGGTAGACGGGCGCGGTGCGTGAGGCGCCGACAACGGGAGCACACAATGCGGCGCCCCTCGCCGCAACAGGAGGCAACGAAGATCATGGACACGATCAGGCGCACGGCAGTTGCTGCCGTATTGATTGCGATGGTTGTCGCGTGTTTGGGGCTTGTCGGCTGTCCGGGGCCCGAAGCGACCGACGACGCCGGTGAAGAGGCCGTTCCGCCGGGCGCGCTGGGAGAGATGCATGACGCCGAGATCAAGATCGGCGCGCTGTTCGCGCTCACCGGCAAGGGCTCCTCTCTCGGCGAGCCGGAGCGTGACACGGCCGTGATGCTCGAGAAGCAGATCAACGACGCCGGGGGCATCGACGGGCGACCGGTCAAGGTGATCGTCCGCGATACCAAGTCGCTCGAGGACCCTGCGCTGAACGCCGCCCGCGAGCTGGTGGAGAAGGAGAATGTGGTGGCCATCATCGGCCCCAGCCGATCCGGCACCACGATGGCGCTGATCGACTACGTGGAGCGCGAGGGCGTACCGCTCATCTCCTGCGCCGCTGCGCGCGCGATCACCGACCCCGTCAAGGAATGGGTCTTCCAGGTGGCTCCCGGGGATCGCGATGCGGTGCACAATATCTACACCTATATGCAGAACAACGGCATCTCGAAGATCGCGACCCTCACCGCCAGCAGCGGCTTTGGCATCGAGGGGCTCAAGCAGCTCGAGGCGCAGGCTCCGGACTTCGGGATCGAGATCGTCGCCAACGAACAGTTCAACGACACGGACACTGACATGACGCCGCAGCTCACGAACATCCGCGGCACCGATGCACAGGCGGTTGTCTGCTGGGGCATCGGCCCGGCGCCGGCGCTTGTTGCGAAGAACATGCAGCAGCTTGGCATGGACATACCGCTCTTCCAGAGTCATGGTGTCGCGAACGAGGACTTCATCAAGGGCGCCGGCGAGGCCGCCAACGGCGTGATCATGCCCGCCGCGAAGCTCATCGTTCTCGATCAGCTCCCTGAGGATGATCCGCAGATCGAGGTGCTGCGGGAGTATCACGACATGTTCGTGGAGGAGTACGGCCGCGAGCCGGATCACTACGGTGGGCACGGCTGGGATGCAATGCACATCCTGACCGGCGCGATCGAGCGGGCCGGAGGCGGCGCCGAGCGTGCGAAGATCCGCGAGGAGATCGAGGCCGTGGACAACTACGTGGGCGTGGCCGGGGTATTCGACTACTCGGCAGATGACCACTATGGCCTCTCGCCCGAGGCGTTCGTGATGGTCCAGATCCAGGATGGAGAGTGGACCCTGGTCGAGTAGGCTCGCCGCCTGCCAGATGACCGAAAAGAGCGCGCTCCCGCGGGGGCGCGCTCTTGCGTGTACAGCCCGCCGGGGCGCACGGCGCCATTGACTTGATGCAGGGATCGCGCGGCGAGGATGAAGTTTTACGATTTCCCCGTTAACGGCGTTTGACAATTCCCGACGGAAGCGAGTAAACTTCGCGGATACTATCGAAGGGCATCGAGACGGAAGAGGGAGGCGTATCGATGCACTTGCTCAGGAAGTCCATGCCGCTCGTCGTGCTTGCCGCAGTGACAGTGACGCTTATCGTCCTTGGGGGATGTCCACCAGCGCCCGAACCGGATGCCGGGGGCGAGATTATACCGCCGCCAGGCGAAGGCGCCGAGACCCCTGGAGCGACGCTTGAGGGTGAGCCGATCAAGATCGGCGGCATCTTCGACATCACGGGCCCGGCGTCGAGTCTGGGCGTACCGGAGCGAAACACGGCGCAGATGCTCGAGGATCAGATCAACGAGGAGGGCGGCGTGAACGGGCGCCCGATCGAGATCGTGATCCGTGATACCAAGGGCGACGAGACCCAGGGCATCAACGCGGTCAGGGAGCTTATCGACAAGGAGAATGTGGTCGCCATTGTCGGCCCGAGCCGGTCGGGCACCACGCTGGGGATTATCGACACGGTCACGAACGCCGAGATCCCGCTGGTCTCCTGTGCCGCGTCGCGGAAAATCACCGAGCCGACGAAGAAGTGGGTCTTCTCCACGCCGCAGAGCGATACCGACGCGGTGGCGAAGATCTACGAGTACCTGAGCAACGAGGGGATAACGAAGGTCGCGCTGCTCACCGCCTCGAGTGGCTATGGGATCTCAGGTCTTGAGCAGCTTCAGGCCCAGGCGCCTGACGCGGGCCTTGAGATCGTCGCCGAGGAGCAGTTCGCGGACACCGACACCGACATGAACCCGCAGCTGACGCGAATCCGCGGCACCGACGCGGAAGTCGTCATCGTCTGGGGCGTTGGCAAGGCCCCGGCGCTGATCGCCAGGCAGATGAAGCAGCTCGGCATCGAGGCGCAGCTCATCCAGAGCCACGGCGTCGCCAACCGCGACTTCATCAACAACGCCGGGGATGCGGCCGAAGGCGTCATCCTGCCCGCGGGCAAGCTCCTCGTCGCCGAGCAGCTACCGGACGACGACCCGCAGAAAGAGCTGCTGCTGGAGTACGCCAGCGACTACGAGGAGCGCTTCGGCGAGCGTGCGGACACATTCGGCGGCCACTGCTGGGACGCCGTCATGCTCGTCGTCAACGCTATCCGCGAGAACGGCCCCACTCCTGCGGAAATTCGCGAGGGCATCGAGAACACGACCGGCTTCCACGGCATCGGCGGGGAGTTCAACTTCTCGGAGGATGCCCACTACGGTCTGAGCCCGGACGCGTTCGTGATGGTCCGGATCGAGGACGGAGACTGGACGCTGATCGAGTAGCGAACTCCCAGTCATAATTGATCGCCGCGGAGACAGGATTCTGCGGCACCGGTGTGGAACAGTGCCGGTGCCGAACTCTCCGCCGACGAGGAACGTCAGCGGGCCGAGCCCTGCAACGGGCGCGGCCCGCTTGTTTGCCTTATTCCGACACGGAGCGTGCCAGTGGACATCACGGCAGTGCAGGTCTGGCAATTCATCCTCTCAGGGCTCACGACGGGCAGCATCTATGCGCTCATCGCGCTGGGATTCTCCCTGGTCTACAACGCCACCGGGGTCATCAACTTCGCCCAGGGCGAGTTCGTCATGCTCGGCGGAATGATCACAGCCGCCTCCATGGAGGCCTGGGAGCTTCCCCTGTGGGCCGCCGCGCTGGTCGCAATCGTGCTCACCACCCTTATCGGACTGATCCTCGACAGGGCCGCCATCCGTCCTGCCCGGCACGCGTCCGTCGTCGTGCTCATCATCATCACCGTAGGCGCCTCGATCTTCATCCGCGGTGTCGCAGGGATTATCTGGGGCCCAGACGAGCGGCCCCTCACGGCCTTCAGCGGCGAGGCGCCGATCACCATCTGGGGCGGGACCATCACCCCGCAGTCGCTGTGGGTCATCGGCACCACCCTCGTTGTCGCGATCGCGATGTGGCTGATCTTCGAGTACACCGTCGCCGGCAAGGCCATGCGGGCCTGCGCCATCAACGCTCATGCCGCGCAGCTTTGCGGCATCGAGCTGTCGCGGATGATCTCGTGGTCGTTCGGACTGGCGGCGGGCGTCGGAGCGATCGCCGGGATCGTCCTCGCCCCGATCACGATGACGCAGTACAACATCGGCACCATGCTTGGGCTCAAGGGCTTCTGTGCGGCGATCCTCGGTGGCCTGGGCAACGGCCTTGGCGGGATCGCCGGCGGCCTGCTGCTCGGCGTGCTGGAGGCCCTCGGTGCCGGTCTCATCAGCTCGCAGTACAAGGACGCCATCGCGTTTGTCGTGCTGATCGTGGTGCTGCTGATCAAGCCCAGCGGGCTGCTGGGCGGCGAGGAGGCTGAGGGGTAGTGGCGGCCCGGGAGCGCCCGCATACGGACGAGGCGATCGTTCCGAATGAGGCCGAGCGCCACGCGGCTCGCCGCCGCGCGGAGAAGCTGCAGATCGTGGCATTCTTCGGCATCATGGCGCTGGTACCGTTTGGCATCGGCAACGACTACTACCTCCACATCCTCATTTACATCGGGCTGCACCTGATCCTTGCCACCGGCCTAAACCTTCTGATGGGCTACGCCGGACAGGTATCCCTCGGCCATGCGGCCTTCTACGGCATCGGCGCCTACGCATCCGGGATCCTCACCGCCACCTACGGCTGGAACCCATGGCTGGCGATGCTCGCGGCCCTGCTTCTCACGTGCGTCGTGGCATGGCTGGTCGGGAAACCGACGCTGCGCCTGCGTGGGCACTACCTCGCGATGGCCACGCTCGGCGTCGGGATCATCGTTGCCGTGGTGATTCGCCAGTGGACCGACCTGACCGGAGGCTCGGCCGGCCTGACGGGCATCCCATCGATGACGTTCTTCGGCCATGAGCTGACCTCGGACCAGGACCTGCAGTACTACTACTTCGTCTGGGCGTGGGCCGCGGCTTTGACCGTGCTGTTCGCGAATCTCGTGGCATCGCGACCGGGCCGTGCACTGCGCGCGCTGCATGACAGCGAGCTTGCCGCGCAGGTGTTGGGCGTGGACACAGCGGGCTTCAAGGTGCGAGCGTTCGTCATCTCAGCCGCCTATGCGTCGATCGCCGGCACTCTCTACGCGCACTCCTCGATGCGCTTTCTCTCCCCCACACCATTCGGCTTCCACACCTCGATCGCCCTGCTCGTGATGGTGGTGCTCGGTGGGCAGGGGACCCTGTGGGGGCCGGTGCTGGGCGCGTTCACCATCACGCTTATCGAGGAGACGCTGCGCCCCTACGCCGACTATGACATCATCGTCTATGGCCTGCTGCTGATGGTCCTGATGATCGTCATGCCGGGGGGCGTCTCACGCGCGCTGGGCTCGCTCATCGACCTCGTTCGCGGCTGGGTCCCGGCTCTCCGCGGGGGTGACGAGCCGTGAACGAGGTTCTGTTTCGGGTCAACGGGCTGAGCAAGACGTTCGGCGGTCTGCAGGCCGTCCGGAACGTGGGCTTCGAGGTCCGCGAGGGGCAGATTAAGGCGCTCATCGGCCCGAACGGGGCCGGAAAGACGACCATCTTCAACCTTCTCACCGGTGTGCTGGCTGCAGACTCGGGCTCTGCAGAGTTCGAGGGACGGGAGCTGATCGGGCTTCCAACCCACCGGATCGCGGCGCTGGGCATTGGCCGAACATTTCAGACGAGCCTGCTCTTCGACCAGATGACGGTGCTCGAGAACGTCATGGTCGGCCACCATCTCCGCGGTCGAGCGACCATGCTCACCGCGGCGCTGCGCATCCTCGGAGCCGGTCGCGAGGAGAATGAGTACCGCCGCACGGCCATGGAAACGCTCGATCGCGCCGGACTGGCCGATCTCGCAGGGCGCTCCGCGGCCGAACTCCCGATCGGGCAGCGACGCATGGTGGAGGTCGCTCGTGCGCTCGCCGCCGAGCCGCGGCTGCTTATGATGGACGAGCCGGCCGCGGGCCTGAACATGCGCGAGACCGAACAAATGGCAGAGACGATCCAGCAGATACGCGACAGCGGCGTGACGGTGCTCATCGTCGAGCACGACATGTCCCTGGTGATGTCGATCTCCGACGAGATCCTCGTGCTCGACCAGGGACAGCGCCTGGCGGAGGGCCCACCGAGCGAGATCCGCAACGACCGGCGCGTGCTGTCCGCGTACCTGGGCGAGGAGGCGGACGGATGCTGAGGCTCACCAGCGTCGACGCCTCATACGGGCGCGTCCGTGCCCTGCGTCGCATCTCGCTGCACGTGGACGACGGTGAGATCGTCACACTCATCGGCGCCAACGGCGCGGGGAAGACCACCACCCTCGCGGTCATCTCGGGGCTGATGCCGGCCGCTTCGGGCACCATCACCTTCGGCGAGCAGACGGTCACGAACTGGGGCCCGAGCCGCCTCGTGCGCGCTGGCATCTGCCACGTCCCGGAGGGCCGCCAGGTCTTCGGCAGCCTCAGTGTCGCCGATAACTTGCAGCTTGGCGCCTACTCGACGGGGCTGAGCCGCCAGGAGATTCGGGCGCTGATGCGCGAGCAGTTCGAGCGCTTCCCGCGGCTGGAGGAGCGACGCACGCAGCTTGCAGGCAGCCTTTCGGGAGGCGAGCAGCAGATGCTGGCGCTGGCCCGCGGGCTGATGTCGCGGCCGAAGCTGCTCATGCTCGACGAGCCGTCCCTCGGCCTCGCCCCCATCATCGCCCACCAGGTGATGGCGGAGGTGCAGAAGCTTCGCGAGGAGGGCCTCACGGTGTTGTTGGTGGAGCAGAACGCGCGCGCCGCGCTGCGCATCGCCGATCGCGGCTACGTGATCGAGACCGGCCGCATCGTGCTTGAGGGCAGCGCCCGTGACCTGCTGGACAATCCCGAGGTGCAGCGCGCGTACCTCGGCAAGGGATACAGGGAGATCTGGGAGTAGCCGGCGGCGGGAGGTAGGTCTGCGTGCAGAGCGAGCGAATCTGGGACCCGGACATGGAGACGATGTCGCGCGAGGAGATCACGCAGCTTCAGCTCGAACGGCTGCAGATGACGCTCAACCGCGCGATGCGCAACATCAGCTTTTACCGTGAGCGCTTCAAGCCGCTGGAGTTCGTGCCCGACGGCATTCGCGCGCTCGAGGACCTCGCGCGTGTCCCGCTCACCAGCCGCCTCGACCTGGCGGAGGGCTACCCTTACGGCTTCTTCGCGGTGCCCCTGCGTGAGGTCGTGCGCATCGACACCGCGCCCGGACTGACCCATGGGCCAGCCGTCACCGCGTACACGCGCAATGACCTCGAGCACTGGTCGGAGCTTGCCGCACGCGTGCTTACCGCTGCGGGCGTCACCGCCGACTCCGTGGTGCAGATCCCCTTTGAGACCGGCATGTTCGATGCAGGCTTTGGCTTCGTGCGCGGCGCGCAGCTCATCGGCGCCTCCGTCATTTCGGTCCCCGGCGGCGACTATGCCAAGCAGGTTCAGCTGATGCACGACTATCGCTCGACGGTGCTGGTGGGCATGCCGTCCGACGCACTACACCTCGCCGACGAGCTGGAGCGCCTCGATCTCGGCCCGCGCGGGCTGTGGTTGCAGGCCGCGCTGCTGGGCGGCGAGGCCTGGGCGGAGGACACGCGCGAAGAGATCGAGCAGCGGCTGGGCGTTGAGGCGCTGGACAACTTCGGCCTGCGGATCGCCGCCTGGCCCGGGCTGGCGATGGAGTGCGAGGCGAGGGCCGGACTGCACGTGAACGAGGATCATTTCCTCGCCGAGGTGGTCGATCCGGAGACCCTCGAGCCCGTGCCCGACGGTCAGCAGGGCGAGCTTGTCATCACTACGCTCGAGCGCGAGGCGCTGCCGGTCATCCGCTACCGAACGGGCGATCTGTGCAGCCTCACGCGCGAGCCCTGCGAGTGTGGCCGTACATTCGCCCGCATAAGCCGACCCCACACCCGCACGGATGATACGGTGGTCGTCCGCGGCATCTCCATCCAGCCGGAGGCCGTCGCCGCCACCATCGAGCAGGTCCTCGACGCCCCCACGCAACACCAGGTGGTCGTCGGCCAGGAGCGCCTCGACGACGTCGAAGTTCGCGTGGCGGTGCCGGCACAGCATGAGGGCACCGAACAGGCCCTGATCGCGCTCGGCCGCATGCGTGGTGAGCTGGAGCGCGAGCTGGCCTCTCTGCTCGGACTGCCCGTGCGCGTCTCGATCGTCGAGCGGTCAAGCCTCGAGGGCCCCGATGATGCGCCGTGGCCCTCGATAGACCTGCGAAGCTGACGGCGGCGCTCAACCACCAGAAGAGAGACGCAGAACCGGGGCCCGCTCCGGCCCGAGGGCGGCTGTCGCCCACCACGACCACAAAGACCACGCCCCAGCGCAGATCGCTGAGACCGAGGCGTGCTCCCTGCGAGCCCGGGAGCCGACGCGTCGGTGGGCGCGCTGACGTCCCCCACACTGACCACGCTCCAGGGGTAGCTTTCCGGGAGCGTGTACTGTCTGAATCGCCGCCAGATCACCGCCAGGTCCTGAGATCGCCCTGTAGAGGTATTGCCGCGCCGACGACGCAAGAGGTCCATGGCCTGCCTGGCAGAGAGGAGAGATGTGAGGATGCGAGCAATCACGG
>JALGTR010000182.1 GCA_029821265.1 Candidatus Zipacnadia bacterium | reverse complement strand
CTGTCCCTGCGATGCTGACGTTGCTCGTCTGTGCGTGGATCGTCCCTGCCCGGGCGCAGATCGCGGGGCCGGAGGTCTGGCTCCTGCAGACGGGCCCGCCCGCGGATCCTGCGGGACTTGCGGCCGCCGGAACGGACGCTGTCGCCCTGCCCTCCAAGTTCCTCGCGTCCGGCGGCGCAGGCCCGGAGGCGTTGCGGGACTCGGGGCTGACGCTCCTGGCCACCCTCTCCCTTGATGGGCCGGTTCCGGCTCCGGACGGGTCCCACCTGCCGCCTGAAGCCGTGTCATGGCTTTCAGTCCGAGCTGACGGAACGCCGGTCGAGGGCCGTCCCTGCCTCGCGGTTCCGGCCGCGCGCGAGGCACTTGTCGGGCTGGCCCGGTCTGTGGCGCCGCAGGTGGACGCGTTTCTGCTGACATCTCTCGCCGGCTCTGTGGATGGCCGCCCCGCGTGGGAGGCGGGCTTCAATGAGCCCGTCCTCGCCGCCTACCGACAGCGCTACGGCGGCGACCCGCGGGACGCCGCGCCCGGCTCCCTCGAGCACCTGCTCTTCGTTCGGCTGAAGGCGACCTTCGTGACGACGCTCGCTCGCGAGCTGCGCGCGGCGGTCGATCTGCCGATCTACCTGGCTATGCCTGCCGAGGACCAGCACCCCGAGACGGCCCATCGGCGCTACATAGACACGCGCACGTTGCTCGCCGAGCGGCTGATCGATGGCGTTCTGCTGGCCTCCGATGGTCCGCAGGACCTCAGGCGCCAGCGGCTGTTCACCCCTCGAGACATCCGTGCCGGACTCGCCGTCGCCGGTCCGGCCGCCACGACCGTCCCGGCACTCGAGCGCAGTCGCGGCGTGGACACGCTGCTCGCCATGCCTCCCGGGGACACCGACCCCGCGGCATGGCTCGCCCAGTTCGAGACTGCCCGATCGGCCTACGCCGGGCAGCAGGCGAGACGTCAGGCCCTGGCCGAGGCCATCGAAAGTGGGGAGCTGACGATCGTCGTGGGCGCCGAGCCTGAGGGCGACGTGGATCAGGCGACGATCCACGGAGTGGGCCAGAGCCTCCGGCTCGACGCGACCACCTCCGTGGCCGCCGTCGGCCTCTACTGTGTGCTGCGGGGGCCAAACGCCATGAGCCTTCCGTCGCTGCGCGTTCAGATCTGTCCGGACGCGGAGGGTCGGCCGGATGTGGCGAACCCCGTCGCCGAGAGCACCATCCCCCCCTCCGCCTTCGCCGAGGAGGGGCCCGGATACACGTGGGGCTACGCAGAGTTCGATCCGCCGGTGGAGCTTGAGGCCGACAGAGTCTGGTGGATCCACTGCCCGAATTCGGTCGCGGGGGACAGCTCCTACGTCTGGCGCATAGTCCACGGCGGCGGCGCATACCCCGGTGGGCATGCCTGGAGCCGCAGCTACGACTACACCGCACATGACTGGGCCTTTCGGGTCCTGTCCCGTGCTGGAGGTGGGGGACGATGAACGTGTTCACCGTGGTCGCGCTGTGCATGGCCAGTCTGGTCTCGGGCCAGCACCCAGTGCTTGAGGCCGACTTCGAGTCCAGTCTGCCCCGCGGCTGGCACACGATCGGAATGCCGCGGCTGGTCGATGGCCACCGGGGACGGGGCGTTCTCATCGACCGCGGCGACGCGATCTACGTCCAGGCTCCGGCAACGCTCACGAACGGCTTCGAGATCGAGATGTGGGTCATGCACCGGGCGGAGATGGCGGATCTGCACTTCCGTGAACTCGTGTACCTCTATCACGACACCGAGGATCTCGCGAACCGCATCTGCCTGAAGAAGCGCATCGGAACCGACGAGATCCTGTTCGCGATGAGCGACGGGGGGCCGGCGAAGGGGCACGAGTTCGCGGGCGACTGGTACGCGATGACCAGCGGCCCGCTGCAATGGCCCGCCGGCACGTGGCATCACCTGCGCATCGTCGCCGATCCGGCCGCCGGGCGCGCCTCGCTGCACATCGACGGAGAGCAGGTGGCGACCGCCGAGGGCTCACAGTTCCCTGCCGCGGCCGGAACGCTCTGGCTTGGGAGCTGGTCTGGCCGCAGCCAGGCGATGGCGGCCTTCGACGACTTCACGCTGAGGGCGGTGGCTGACTGATGCGCTGTGTTGCGATCATCCTTGCGCTGAGCCTGGGGGCGCAGGCCATGGCGATCGAGGACAAAGAGCTAACGCTGAACCTCGACTTCTTCGACGTGGCCATCGGCACCGACTGCTGGGACCTGAAGGATAACGCGGGAGAGATGGACCGGCTGATGGCCGTGGCCGCGCACTACGGCGTCGATCGGATCCTCTTCCGCGTCTCGATCTGTGGGGTCGTCGCGTATCACTCGGATGTGATGTACACCGCAGACCGAAGTGCATTTGCCGACCGCCAGGGCCGCATGCTCGACACGGGCGTGGGAAACATCCCGTCCTTCATCCCGCGCATGGCCCTTGTGATGGAGGATATCGACCCCCTCCGCGAGTGCGTCGAGGCCTGCCACCGCTACGGAATGGAGTGCTGGGCCTGGGTAACCACGTGGGACAGCAAGTACTACGCGCCGCCGGAGGAGTTCTTCCAGCGCCACCCGGAGTACACATGGGTTAGCCGCGATGGAAGTACACACATCGAGGGCGTCCCCTGCTACGCCTACCCGGAGGTGCGGGAGTACCGCCTGAACCAGATGCGCGAGCTGGTGAGCGAGTATGACATCGATGGCATCTACCTGTCGATGCGCTCGCACTCCTCATGGCCCTACCGCGGGGTGCACAGCCAGCCGGTCGCCGATTCAGGGGCTCGTGGCTACGGTTACAACGCCCCCGTTGTCGCCGAGTACAGGCGACGCTACGGGATCGACCCGCGCGAGGTGCCTTACGACAGCCTTGAGGCACTGCGCTTCGTCCAGCTCAAGGCCGAGTTCTTCAAGACCTGGCTGGCCGACGTTCATGCGCTCACGCAGGCATCCGGGGTGGACCTGGCGATGAACACCAGCCTCGAAGCGGCAGATCCGATCACTGCCGCGTGGATGCATGTGCCTGCCGATGATCTCGCGCGTGAACACGTGGTGGACGAGCTGTGCATCATCGGCGGCGCGGGGATGGATATGAACCGCTGGAGGGTGCTGGCCGACGGGAACCTGAAGACGACCACGTTCACGAGCATCCACAGCAGGCCGCCCGGGGAGTACGAGAAGAGCCGGGACGCCTTTCGCCGCGGCCTGCGGGAGATGCTGACGAATCCAACCTCCGACGGAGCGTGCTTCCACGAGTTCGCGAACGTCTACTACTTCAGCCTGTGGGATGAGATCGCGGCTGCCGCGCGCTGATTACGCGGGAGGCAGCGCCGCCTCCGGGCCGGCGCGCAGCCTCTCTGAGAGCTCGGCCACGAGCTGTGCGGCATCCGCTCGCCCGGCGATGTTCAGGTTCTCGCCCGGGTCCTCATGGTGGTCATACAGCTCGCGCGCCATCACCTCGCCCGCCCCGCGCTCCTCGCGCCACTCCGTGTATCGATAGCGATCGGTGCGCATCGAGTATCCCATCCGCTGGCCACGCGGATACTGGCTGAAGACCGCGCTCTTCCACGGGCGGGCAGGATCGTCGAGCAGCGGCGCGAGGCTCACGCCCTCAAGATGCTCCGGCGGCTCGAGGCCACATAGCTCGCTGAGCGTCGGGTAGATATCTACGAACTCGCAGAGGGCGTCGGTGCCCGCACCGCTGGTGGCCTGCTCGGGCGCGGAGATCACCAGCGGCGAGTGCGTCGAGGTCTCGAAGTTCGAGTGCTTGCACCACAGGCCGTGCTCGCCAAGCTGCCAGCCATGGTCGCCCCAGAGGCAGACGATTGTGTTCTCGCGCAGTCCCAGTCGCTCCAGCTCGTCGAGCAGCATGCCCACCTGCGCGTCGATGAACGTGGTGCACGCGTAGTACCCGCGGATCAGCTCGCGCGCCTTCTCCTCGGGCAGATCGCCCTCGCGCGGGATATCCGCGTACTGGCGCAGCTCGCCCCAGTTGTGCAGCGCGATCTCCGGGCAGTCTTTCGGCGCGAACGGGTTGTCGGCCAGGTCGATGCTCTCGGGTGGATACATCTCCCAGTACTTCTTCGGGCACGCGAAGGCAAGGTGCGGGCGCACGTAGCCCACCGCAAGGAAGAACGGCTCCGGCCTCGTCGCGGCGTCGCGCATGACCTCGAGCGCACGTAGCGTCAGCTGGCCGTCGCCGTAGGCCTCGTCGGGCAGATCGGCCGCCTCGGTCGATGGTCCGCGCCAGCTCCAGCGCTTACCGGCCTCGCGCGCCTCTCGCCGCGTGCGCCTGGCTTCCTCACGAAGCTCCTCCGAGGCGTGGCCGGGGAAGCTGTGCGGCGCGCTCCACGGCGGCTCGCTCCACGCGTCCGGATCGTCCGTCGCACCATGGTGGTAGACCTTGCCCAGCGAATACGTGCGGTAGCCGTTGCGTAGGAAGTGCTGCGGCAGCGTCTCGATCTCCGGCCGGGTGCTGTGCAGCGGGGTCTGCAAATCCCAGACGCGTGTGGAGTCGGGCCGCAGGCCGCTCAGCAGGCTGGCCCGCGACGGCGCACAGACCGCCTGCTGGCAGTGCGTGCGCAGGAACGCAGTCCCGTCCGCCGCCAGCCGGTCGATATTCGGCGATATCATCTGTTCGTGGCCGAAACACGCGAGCTGTGGTCGCAGGTCGTCCACGGGGATAAACAGCACGTTCGGTGCACCGTCCGGAGCCACCCCCTGTTGCGCTCCCGCCTCAAAGCCCTGCGTTCCGAGCAGCATCGCTCCACCCACCGCCTTCAGTCCGAGCTCGATGAAATCGCGTCGGCCCATGGTCCACGGCATTCCGGCCACCTCGCTCTGGTGTGTCCGGTCTTCCGGCGGCCACGCGTCAGCATGTCAGATGCAGCGCGGCCACGGTGCGCCTCTGCCCGGCAAGCTCATTGTAGCGCTGCACGGCCTCCCCGGTCGGCGCCGCCACGAGCTCGATCCCCCGCTCAGTCAGCCAGTCCTCGACGTCATCGGCGATCTGCAACCGGCCGCTTGCGCCCGTCCCCACCACCAGCACCTCCGGAGGCGGCGCAAGCGCGTCGGCGAGGTCCTGCGTTTGCAGCAGGTGGCCCTCATCGCGCCACCAGCTGTCATCGACAGAGCACGGCCGGATGATGACGTCGTCGCTATAGCGCCGCCCGTCGATGGTGATATGCCCGAAACGATACTCCTCGATTCGTGGCACGGCAGCCATCCCCACCACTCCCTGGAGCGCTCTCTGCGAGCCGAACTCAGTCAATGCTCCGCCGGTCGGCCCCCGGCGGCACCGAATCATCGACCAGTCGCAGCCTCCGCCAGTTGCCCTCGTTGGCGGCCGCCCGAGCCTTCGCCCATACCGTCCGGTCGTAGTAGTCGCTTACCGCGCTACCGGGCGGGCAGATCTCGTCGATGCGCTGAAGCTCCTCCTCGGTCAGTTCGATCTCGCAGGCTGTGACCGCCGAGTGCAGGTATTCCACCTTGCGGATACCGAGGACCGCCGAGCTGATGAACGGCTGCTGCATGGTCCACGCCAGAGCCAGCTCCGCGAGCGTGCAGCCGCGCTCTTCGGCCAGCGGCCGCAGCTTCTCGACCGCATCGAATGCGCCCTCGGTCAGCATCGGGTTGTCGGCCCGCAGGCGCGCATCCTCCGGCGCCTCCTCGCCACGCCTGTATTTGCCCGTGAGCACGCCCCTGCACAGCGGGGCAAATGTCGCGAGCCCGATCCCCTGCCGCAGGCACATCCACGCGAGATCGTTCTCAATCTGCCTGTCCAGCAGGTTATACGGAGCCTGCTCCGCCGCGGTCTGCGGCAGGCCCATCAGCTCGCCGCGCACCTTCAACTCGCAGATCAGCGAGCAGGGCCACTTGGAGGTGCCGAAGTACAGGATCTTCCCCTGCTGCTGCAGGTCCCGCAGCGTCTCCAGCATCTCGACCAGCGGGGTCGTGGGATCGGTGACATGCAGATAGTAGAGGTCGATCCGATCGGTCTGCAGCCGCCTCAGGCTACTCTCGACCGCGCGTGTCAGGTGGTAGCGACTCGCGCCCAAGTCGTTGGGGCCATCGCCCATCTTCCAGACGGCCTTCGTGGCCAGAACAATGTCGTCGCGCAGATCCTGATTCTCGGCCAGCCACCGGCCGATGAAATCCTCGCTCGGCCCGTAGACGTCCGCGGTATCTATGAAGTTAACGCCCGCGTCCACCGCCTCGCTGAGTATCCGGTGCGCCTCCTCCTCGTCAGTGCGTCCACCGAAGCTCATGGTTCCGACACACAGCTTCGAGACGCGCATGCCGGTGCGTCCAAGCTGTCGATACTCCATACGCTGACCCTCCCGCGTCGTGGTGCTTTCGCGTTGCGTATCAGTTTCCGGGCTTCGCCGGTCGCCTCCTTCCGGCGTCACCTGGCGCACTACCAGTCATACTCACGCACCGGCAGCGGATCGCGTGACTGCGCAATGCGGTCGAGCAGCAGGCGCTCCATCTCCAAACGCTGCGCCTCCCGGCCGGGGTCCGCCCACAGGTTGTCGAACTCACCGGGGTCGTTGCGCAGATCATACAGCTCGCCGAACTCCTCGCCAGGATAGTGGATCAGCTTCCAGTCCTCCGTGCGCACCGCCCACTGCGTGATACTGTTCGGGTCGAGCCCCCGCGCCGCGAGATCCGGCGCCTCGCGCTCCTGCATCAGCACCGACTCACGGCCGCCCGCGCCCTCCTCGCCCTTGAGCAGCGGCGCGATCGATCGGCCCTGCACTCCGGGCGGAGCGTCGACCCCGCACAGTTCGAGGATCGTCGGCATCACATCCACGCCCTCGACCAGCTCAGTGCTCACTCCCCCCGACACGCCGTCCGGGACCCGCCAGATCATCGGCACATTCGTCACCTCGTCGAACAGAAACGGCCCGTGCCGCCACTGAAAATGGTCATTTAGTGACAGTCCATGATCCGCGACGAACAGCACGATCGTGTCCTCCGCCACTCCAGTCTCCTGCAGCGTGTCCATCAACCGCCCAAACTGGTGGTCGATAAACCGCATCTGGTCGTAGTAGCTCGCTATGTAGCGCCTCAGCGTCTCCTCGTCAGGCTGCCGCCCGTTCGCGACGTAGCCCTCGTAGCACTCGCGGTAGAAAGCCGGCCTCTTCTCGAGGTCTTCGGCGCGAAGCTCCGGGACGGGCACCTCCGCCGGGTCGTAGTGCCCGGCCCAGCCCTCGGGCGGTGTGCATGGCGGCGACAACTCGTGATACGAGCAATGGCAGTAAAACGGCCGATCGCTCTCCACGCTGCGTCGGATGAACTCCGCGGCCTGATCAGTGATCCACGTCAGCTCGTGCGCCTCCTCGGGCATGCCGGTGCGCCGGCGCGCCTGGTCGGCAAGCTCCGGGTACTGCTCCTCGACCCAGCGCAGATACTCCTCGCCCGGTTTGTTCTCGGACAGATGGACCTCGCCAAAGCCGTAGTAGGGCCCTTCGACGGCTGGCACAGCTGCCCCGTACTGCTGCTGCGGCTCGAAGTGAATCTTCCCCGCCGCCCCTGTCGCCCAGCCGGCCTCCTGCAGCACCTGGGGCATCGTAACCTCGCTTTTGCGCAGCGACACGCCGTTCGCCCACACTCCATGCACATGCGGATAGCGGCCCGTGTAGAGCGACGCCCGCGTGGGCATGCAGACCGAGTGCGTGCAGAAGGCGCGCTCGAAGCGCACGCCCTCGGCCGCGAATGCATCGATATTCGGCGTCTCGAGCAGTTCGTTACCGTAGCATCCCAGGGTGTCCTTTCGATGACCGTCGGTTATGAATGCCAGCACGTTCCGAGATGCCATAAGCTGTCCTCCGTGACGCACGTGGACCTGCACTCGAGTGGGTCCTGTATGAGACGCTATATTGCCCGCCGCGAAGCAGGGCTCCTCCCCCAGTGAAGGGCAGGGCCGCTGCCGAGCCATACTGACACCAGCCCCGGGTTTAGTCATAAAACCGCCAAATAGGGCCATATCGGGGAGGGGCCGGCTCGCCGCGACGCGAGAATACGGGTCAGTGTGCGGCCGATCACAGGACCGCCTTTCGTTTCGAGGCCTTCGTCCGCTAGTACTTCTGTTAGTACTTCTGTGGCCGCATTTGGCGCAGAATTGACGGGACGCCGGGCATCATGATAAACTCCTTGGTTAAGAATTGGTTTCCGCCATTGTCTCACACC
>JALGTR010000181.1 GCA_029821265.1 Candidatus Zipacnadia bacterium | reverse complement strand
ACTGAAAGCAAGCTCAACGCCGTCGCCATCCCCCCGGATCATGGGAAGGCCGCCACGGCGCGTGGCGTCACGCTCGGCTCAGCCTCCTCCCGCTGCGTATGGGCGGGCGTGGTCATCATCAGGACGACGGCCACCACGAACACCGCGACCTGCCATCGCGCCAGAGCCGTCGCCGGTCATCCTCTCGCCACACTCGCGGGCGTCTACGCGCTGTCGACCCAGGCCCTGTAGAGCAGGCTGTAGATCTGGATGATGCGCTCGGGATCCGAGCTCGGTGTGTCGGACTCTACCGAGCAGAACCCGGTGTAACCGTGGTCCTTCAGCCAGCGGAAGAGCAGTTGATACGGGTAGCCGTTCTCCAGTTCGTGCAGGTGCACATGTCGCAGGTACGGAGCGATCGGATTGAGGAACTGGCCGATGGATCCGTAGGCGATCTCCGAGCGGTTGCAGTTGTAGACGATCCCCACGCGCACGTGGTCGGCGATCTCGACGGCGCGGAGCGCGTACTCCCAGTACGAGAAGTCACCGTGCAGCTCGAGGTTGACGTCCACGGCAACGGGCTCGGCGTGCTCGGCGATCTCCCTCAGCGCCTCGCCGACGTTGTTGATGACCGTGTCTTTGTCGGCGCCCTCGGGGAAGTTGTTGCCGAAGACGCGAATCCGCGGGCAGCCTATGTCGGCCGCGAGGTCGACGAAGGCCTTCGCCTCGTCGATCTGCTCCCGGCGCTCAGCATCATCAAGCGCCTCGAAGCGGCAGCCGGTGCCGATGCCCGCGATCTCGACGGGCGTGCCCGCCATCTTCTCGCGGATCTTCGCGCGCTCTTCTTCGGTCGCCGAGATCTCGACGCCATGCGGCCCGACGCCGGAGCGGAACTCTATGCCATCGTAGTCGTACTCCTCGCAGATTCGGATGAGCTCGTCGAGCTCGAAGTCGCGGCCGATGTTGTACGTAAGCAGAGCAAGCTTCATGTTCTGTTCCCTCCAGTATCGCGGCCAGTGTGCGGTTGCGACGATCGGCTGGCAGGCGCGGCGCCACCGGTGCCTGCGGCGCCGCGTGCAGTTCACTTCCCGACGGGCTCGAGGCGGTACTCGCCGGTGCCCAGGCCCGATTCCGGCAAAAGCTCAGTCCAGAACCGTTCCGGCTCGACGGCGTCGTATATCGCGCTCGCGCGGTCGGAGGACAGGTCGAGCCCGGCCGACTTCTCTGGATCCCTGGCGATCTGATCGAGGAGTCCGCCGGGGTAGAGGTCGACCTCGTGCAGGCGATCCCAGCAGGCGCGGTCGAGGGCCGCGGGATCGTTGGAGCCAAAGAGACCGAGGTCGGTGACGATGGGCAGAGAGTTCTCACCACAGTCACAGCCGGCGGTGAAGTCGGTGCCGATCGCGAGGTGGACGACCTTGCCATCGGCGAATGTTGAGAGCGTCGCGCGGGTCGCCTCGATGGTCCAGAGCTGTGTCTCGCCGCTGTCGGCGTCCCAGCGGGGATTGAGTGCGCCTCCGCGGCAGACCGCGATGCACTCGCCGCAGCCGATGCAGTCGTCCTCGTTGAAGCGTACGACCTTTCCCGCGGGCTCGAATGCCCCGCCGGGGCAGAGGTTAACGCAGACCCAGCAGCCGATGCACCTGTCCGCATTGTACTTCGGTGCCGCCATCTGCGCGTGCATTCTGATCTTCGCCTCTTTTGTGGTGCAGCCCATGCCGATGTTCTTGATCGCAGCGGCGATCGGGAAGCTTGGATGCAGCGTCGGATGGGCGAGGTTCACGAGCGCGTCCGCCTCGTAGATGGCCTGCGCGACCGGGACCCGTTTGTACCGCTTCGCATCCTGCGTGACGTAGGTTCCGGCGTTCCCGAAGCCGTCGGCGATGATGACCGGGCAGCCCATCGTCTGGGGCGAGAAGCCGTGGCGGGCGGCAGTGTCGAGATACTTCTGCAGCGTAACGCGTCCCCGGCGATAGAGCGTGGTCGTGTCGGTGACGAATGGCTGGCCGCCGGCCTCCCTGATCATGTCGGCAACATATCGGACCCACATCGGTCTGATGCCGCGGATGTTGCCGAGTTCGGACATGTGAACCTTGATGGCGACGTTGTCTCCGTCGTCCATCCGGTCAAGGAAGCCCGTCCTGTGTACGATGGCACGGAACTTCTCCCAGGGCGATCCTGCGTCGTCGATGGCGGCGGATGCCCACCACACTGTGCTCGCATTGTCTGGCATATCGCAGATCCTCCTGAGCAGATTGCTGAGCGTGTTACGGCGCTTGTGTTTCCACGCGCGGGCCTCGTTGGCCTTGGTGTGGTCCGGGCCTCGGCGTCGGGGCCGAACCTCCGGCGCCCTGAAACAGGTTCGCTTGCTTGTGCCGGAGACCTGCCACAGCCTAAAGGCAGAGTTGGAGTTGAGTCGCAGGTGCCCGGTCTCATCCCGGGGAATGCACGGTCGTGCACTGCGCGCCGTCTACGTCTGCCGGGACGGAGGCACCATCATGGCCTGCTGCTGGCGACTTCGGATCGGCCTGGTCGCGGCCGTTGCACTTCTGCTGTGCGTGAGCGTTCGCGCGGCGGAGGACGCTTTCGACCGCTGGGAGGCCCAGCTTCCCGACGACTACGCGGTCAGCACGCGCGACTGGGCGCGAATGCACGCCGGGCAGCTCCGGGCGATCCTCGAGGCAGGTCAGCCAGTCTCCGACCGGACACTGCGGCTCTACGGCCGGCCGTATCCGGGCCTGACGTGGGTCGAGGACGCGAGCGGCGGCCATCTGGCGCTGGACACCGCAGTCGCTCCGGCCGACGTCCACGTTACGCCCAATGGCTTCGCAGGCACGCTCGTCAACGGGATCGGGCCGCTTCTTCACGATCCGAACGCCGACCTGTCGATCCTCGGCGTCGATCGCGAGCAGTTACGCGCGATCGCTCGGGATGTCGCCGCGCTGCAGACGCAGCAGCCGCACCAGGATTTCGACTTCGGCGGGGCGATCGCCGGCTTCGGCAGGGGCAAGGGCCTGTACTACTTCTGGCAGCACTACCTGACGCTGGCACTGCTCGGCGATGTGCTCACAGATGATCAGCGGAAGTGGTATGAGGAGCCGCTGCTCGAGGGGGTCATGGGCCACCAGATGGCTCCACGGCCAACCGAGCGCGTCGTCGTCGCGCCGTGGGGAATCGCCGGCAACACCATGATGGAAGAGAATATGTGTGGGCTGGACAACCGCATCGCCCAGGGCCTTTTTGCGCGGGAAGCCCGGGGGCCGGACTGGGAGGAGACGTGGGCGCAGCTGTGTCGGGACCTGGTGAACGCATGCTCGACGCTGCACCTGCAGGCCTGCACCGAAGTCGTCGAGGGCCGGCCAGTGAACGAGTGGGCAACCGGATCAGCGTGGTGGGCCGACTACACGATCACCAACCACACGAGCCCGGACGTGATGTACTCGCAGAACGCGATCAATACATCCTGCCTTGGTGCGGCCTGTTTCCTGCATGAGTGGGGCCGTATCCCGCGGGTGCACATGTACAACTTCGACTGGGTCGCGCGACGATTTCTACTGCCGCTGACGCTGTGGCGAGGGCGCATCTACTCGCCGAACGAGAGGGAGCGCACACGGTACGGCGAGGCGGCTCCGTACTTCCAGGCGATCCGCCTCGGCACATACCTGAAGCTTCGTCACCGCAACGCGCTGGCGGCGCGACTCGAGCGCGACTGCCTCGCCTTCGCGGAGTGGTCGGAGAAGATACAGCCGGGGCAGGCCTATGTCGCGAACGTGCTCGCGCAGGTCGAGGTTGAGCCGGCGCCGGACGAAGCCTTGCAGCGCTGGCTGTCGGGCAATGCGTGGTTCTGGGCGCATGCCACGTACAACGGTATCGCCGTCAACCGCACGCCGTGGCGGCTGGCGGTCATGGGTGCTGAGAACGGCGTGAGCGACTGGGGCGTGATCCCCCGGGAGGGCGACTGGCTGTTCAGCGCGTGGGGACGGTTGGGCAGCGACGCTTTCGTGCAGCGGAGGACGTGGTTCTACGGCGGCGGACTGGCGGCCCTGGGGCGCAAGCCCGACGGCAGCCGCCACCTGCTGGCCGCCCTGCCTGACGAACGGACGGTGGTGCTCCTGTCGCGAGCCGCGCCTGATGCCGGTGACGAGGCCGGTGCGCAGGTCACCGCGTCGCTGGAGCTTCTCAGCTCGAACCTCAACGAGTTCACGCACCGGCTGAGTTCGGCTGAGGGCGAGCGTGTGCTGTCCCCGGAGGTGGATGCGACCTCTGCGGAGGCCAGGCCGATCGCCGGGCCGTGGCTGAACGTCGATGATCGCATCGGCTACGTAATCGTAGACCCGGCTGAGGCAAGCTTTGCGCACGGGCTGCATGCGACCGACGGTCGGGAGGAGCATCGCATTCCGCTGAGCTGGCCGGGGCGCCCAGACGCTACGGAAGCCTGCACGGTCATCATCTGCGATCAGGAGGCGGATGAGACGCGGCGTGTGGCGGAGGGAGGGGCCTTCCAGCGCATCGACGGTCCCGACGACCTCACGATCGTGTCAGTCGAGGGTCGCGACGGCTCGCGATATGCGGTCGTGATGAACTGGGGTGACGATGTGCGTGAGGTCGTGCTGTCGCTCGCGGGCATTGATGGGGTGGCGTCGGTGCTGGGGAGGAGCAGTCTGGCCGAGGGTGGTGGCCTGCATCTCCGCGCTCGCCCGGGCAGGCCAGTGATCGCGCAGGTGGCCGATGCGACGCGGTCGCGGGCGCTGGAGCCGCAGGTTCGTCTGACCGCGCCGAGGCTGGATGACGTGGTCGTCGACGCGCAGACGGTCCGCTTGCGCGCGGAGGCGTCGGCAACCGATGGTGTGCGTGAGGTGCGCTTCATGGCACGCCAGGGCGGCATCTTCGCTGAGCCGAAGGTGCTGGGAACAGCGGTGCAGGCACCGTGGGTGTTCACATGGCGGCCGGGGCCAGCGGACCGTGGTCGGTATGCTGAGGTCTGGGCGGAGGCGGTGACTGAAGCCGGCGTCTCGCGGGCGTCAAGCAGTGCCCTGGTGATGGTGCGCGCCGAGTAACGGGCCGTGTCGGGGAGCAGCTAGCTGCCGCGCGAAAGGGTATCGCAGGTGAGCGTCGAGAAGAGGCCGACAGTCAGCTCTGAGACCGAACACGCCGAGGTTGCAACGACACTGCCCTCCGCGCGATCGATCGTGTTGGCGATCGTACTGGCGATCCTCATGGGGCTCGTCGTCCAGCAGGTCGCCCTTGTGTACAATGCGGGCGAGATCGAGAGCAGTGTGCCTCCAGTGCCGGCGGTGATGTGTCTGCTTGCGCTCTCGGCGATCAACCCCATTCTCCGTCGCATCAAGCCAGACTGGCGGCTGTCGCGCGGCGAGCTGCTGATGGTCTACGCGGTGCTCGTCCTCAGTGTGGCGATGTCCGGTCGGTTTTTCACGCGGAATATGATGGCATTCATCACCGCGCCGGTGTACTACGATACGCTCGAGGAGGTGCAGCCGCATCTGCCAGAGCTTTTCGTCCCCGTTGATGAGCAGGCTATTCGCCTTTTTTACGAGTCGTCACGGACCGGCCGCGTACCGTGGCAGGTGTGGCTGGGCCCGCTTGCAACGTGGACGGTCTTCCTCGTGGTGATCCTCGGGGGGATCTTCTGCCTGCTCGAGCTGTTTCGTAGACGCTGGGCGGACCAGGAGCATTTGCGATTCCCGCTGCTGTATCTGCCGCTGGAGCTTGCGGAGGGGACTGTCGAGACGCGCCGGGCGTTCCTCGGCAACAAGCTCATGTGGATTGGCTTTGCGCTCGGCTTCATGTACGCCCTTCCGGTCGTGGTGAGCCCGATCTGGCCGAATTTTCCGGACTGGAAGATCACATTCCGCCCGTTTCAGGCTCTGACCGGTGCACCGTGGAATGAGCTGCGGCGGATCTACATGCGCCCGCTGCCACACCTGATCGGGTTCGGCTACCTGATGAGCACCGACAATCTCTTCACGATCTGGTCGAGCTATCTGCTGCAGATGCTCGGCTGGGTCTTCTTCGTGCAGTATGGCTTCCGGCGGCCTGGCTGGCACACCGGCCTGGAGCTGCAGCAGGCGATCGGCGGAGTGATCGCGCTTGCGATCTCGCTGATCTGGGCCAACCGCCACGAGTTTCGACGCGCCGCTGGCTCACCGGATCCACACATGCGCCTGCGGCTGGCCGGGGCGATCGTAGGCTTTGTTGCGTCGATCTGGTTCGTGCGCATCGCCGGCGTGCCATGGTGGATGGCTGCGGCATTCATCTCAATGCTCTTCTCCGAGGCCCTCGTGTACGCACGAATCCGGGCCGAGACGGGCCTGCCGAGCTACTACGCGGTGCCGTTCACCTTCGAGGAGCGCGACTTCATTCTCGATGTGGTGGGCACTGATCAGTTCGTCGGCGAGCGAGGGCTGGCGGCGCTCTCGAGCTTCTCGATCTTCGGCTGGATGACGAAAAGCATGTTTCAGCCGACGGGCGCATACCACGTCGAGAACCTGGAGCTGGCGAAGGAGGGGAACGTGCGCCGCAGCGCGATGCTGTGGTTGAGCCTCGGGTCGGTGCTGATGGGTCTGATCATCGCCTACGTGACGTGCCTCGACACGTTCTACGATATCGGCGCGCTGTCAGCGGCAGGAGCGGAGGGCGACGGCTACTACGAGATCCGCTGGGCGCGCGGGAACTACCTGAAGATGATCGCGCAGGCGCATTCGAGCGAGGGCTTTCAGTGGCTGCCGAACATCTTCCGCTTCGGAGGAGCCGGCATCGTGCTGGGGCTCGCCTGGATGCGGGCGCGGTACGTGAACTTCCCATGGACGCCATGGGGCTACGTCGTCGCGAGCACCTACGGTTCGACCTTCTGGACGAGCTTCCTCATCACCTGGGCCGCCCAGAAGATCGTTCTGCGCTATTGGGGGGCGAAGGCCCACCAGCGCGCGATCCCGTTCTTCCTCGGGATCTCATTCGGCTACATGTTCGCGACCATCGCGGCAGTGATCGTTGGGTTCTCGGTCGGAAAACCGTTCAGCTTCAACGCTGGCAAGCGCCTGTACTTCGATATCTGACGCTCAGATCGCCCGCAGGCGCGCGGCGACGTTAGCGGCTTCGGTCCGCGCTGCCTCGATTCCGGACAGATCGGCCGCAATCCGGGCGATCTCGTCGCAGTAGTCGGCCGCTGCCAGCGGGTCAATGCCCCGGGGCTCGCTGGATGCCATACGCGCGAAGTTGTCGCGGTACACCCGCCGGAGGACATCGTCGGGCAGTGCCATGCCTCGGATAACGCCATCCTCGGGCGGCCCCAGCAGGAAGTCGGCCTCCTCCGGGACGCGAAACTCATCCTCGGTCTCGAGCCAGCGGAAGACAATGCCCGCGCGGATCGTCGCCTCCTCGACCGTCTGACCGGCGCTGATGTCGGTGCCGAAGACGATGCGATCGGCGTAGCGGGTGAAGAACTCCCGCCCGGCCTCGGGATCGCGCGAGATGTTGTAGAGCATCTCGATGCCCGGTGCCAGATCGAAGCACACCGTCGGGTGGTCATCGAGGAAGCGCGCCGCGCGCTCGAGGTCCGCCGACAGGAAGTAGAAGTGGGCGAAGATCACGTTCAGTCGTGGATGGCGGCTGAGCACCTCATCGACCTCAGCGTAGAGCTGCTCCTTCGTGACGTCCTCTGGACCGTAGCCCCAGTTGCGCTCCCTGGCCCAGCCGGGGATGGCCTCCGGATCCCAGAATTCCTCCGGATCGTTTACGTGCCAGACGATCGGCGTGCCAAGCTCCTCGACACGCGCCCAGTAGTCGGCGAAGTACGGATCGGTGACCGGCACATCCATCTTCTGGCGCGAGGTGGGCTTGCCCTCGATCATCTTGATACCATCACAGCCGATCTGATGCAGCAGATCGACCTGCTCGGCGAGGCTCGGCGTCCGGACCGCGCCATCTGACAGCTTCTGCGCGTGGTTCAGGCCGGCGAATACGAAGAAGCGCTGCGGATGCTGCGCAGCGGCATACAGCGCCGCCGGAAGCCCGGCGCCCTCCTCGGGGTTCTGGATCGCGACGATGCCCATGCGGTCAATGCCTGTCGCATCACAGATTGCGCTCAGCCGCTGCGCAGTTTCCATGTCACGCCCGTGAACGTGCGCGTCAATGATGTTGGTTACTCTGGAACTCCAGTCGCTCATGACGGCCCTCCCTGATCTGATGAGTGGGACGCGCGGGTATTCGCCC
>JALGTR010000180.1 GCA_029821265.1 Candidatus Zipacnadia bacterium | reverse complement strand
ATGAGGTCTCGCTGCGGGCGTATGATATCGCGAATGTGATCATTCAGGATCGCGACGGCGGCGAGACGCTCGGCGAGATCGCGTACGGCGACGCCGAGCCGATCCTGCACCCGAGGGCGATCTACATGCACCAGGGAGACACCTACGAGGTGCAGGAGCTGGACATGCAGCGCCGACGCTGCTACGTCGAGCGCGTGAACGTGGACTATTACACTCAGCCACTCGGCGGCCAGGACGTGCATCATATCGACCACCGATTGCGCGAGAAGCAGTTCGGCACCGGGCGGGCCTACTGGGGGGAGGTCACGGTCTACGGGCGGACATGGGGCTTCGAGAAGGTGCGCTTCTACGAGCTGGACGCGATCTCGCGCCACACGCTGGACCTGCCGACGCTCGTGCTCGAGACGATGGCGTTCTGGCTGGAGCCGACCGAGCGGTTGATGGAACAGGTGCGCATGGCCGGGCTTGATCCATACTCCGGCCTGCGGGGGATCGGATACGCGACGCGGATGCTGCTGCCTGCGTTCATGACCTGTGACACGCTGGACTTCTCGCACTCTGTGGGCTCGGCGAACTCCCCGTGGCAGACGATCTTCATCTTCGAGAAGTACCAGTATGGGCTGGGGTTCACGGAGAAGGCGTACGAGCGGTTGCACGAGATCATGCCGCGTGTCCATGAGCACATTCGGGCGTGCGACTGCAGTGATGGCTGCCCGGTCTGCGTCGGCAAGCCGCTGCGGCAGTACGCGACGTGGAACGTGGAGCGACACGAGGGCTCGATCCCGTCGAAGGCCGCGGCGCTGATGATCCTGGAGGGCCTCCTGGGCGACGGAACGAACCTCGACAGCGCGGATACCGTCACCCTCACCGACACCGATGAGCAGGGCCGCATCCGGCTGCAGCAGGCGCTGCAGAGGCGGCTGGAGCGAATGCGTGAACCGCAGGTGTTCCATTCGATCGAGCCGGAGCCGCGCGTAAAGACGGGGTATCCCGAGATCGAGCCGGAGGACGAGTTGGAGGTGCCCGATGTCGCGCAGCGGCGGCGTCGGAGGACTGACTTTCACAGGAAATTGCGCAAGAAGCTGGCAAAGGGCGAGCCGGACGCGCGGCTGGATCCGCACGCACCGCGGACACGAGCGCCGGAGGGCATGCCGCGCCACGCGAAGCCACCGACGTGGTTCCGGGGGCGGCCAGATAAACAGCACGAGGAGGCCGACGAGGTCCACGCTCGACCCGAACCGAAGGCCGACCCGGAGCCGATCAGGGGCGGGGATTCACTGGCATCGAGGGCGCGCAGACTGAAGAAGCAGCGCAAGCGCGACGGGGATTGAGCGATTCACACGGGTCGGCAGGCCCCAGCAACGCCTGGACGGACACGAACAGCCCCCGGACGACATGAATCGGAGGAGTACATGGACGCCGCAACATTCGTAGATAGAGTGCGCGGGCAGGATTTCTTCGCCGACCAGATCGCGCACGTTGAGGTGCTGCCGGCGAGGCCGGCGCAATACGAGGACCTCGAGGAGGGCCTGCACCCGTCGATTGAACGGGCGCTGGCCGCGCAGGGGATCGAACGGCTGTACACGCACCAGGCCGCCGCGATCGAGCATGTGCGCGAGGGCCGCAATGTCGTCATCGTCACCGGCACGGCGTCGGGGAAGACGCTGTGCTACAACATCCCGGTGATGGAGACGATGCTTGAGGACTCGATGGCCACTGCGCTGTATATGTTCCCCACGAAGGCGCTCGCGCAGGACCAGCTTCGGGGGATTGGCGCGCTCGAGACCGAGGAGATGGCCGACTGGTTCATGGCCGGCACCTACGACGGTGACACGCCGGGCACCCTGCGGCGGCGTCTGCGCGACGGCGCAAACGTGATCCTGACCAACCCGGATATGTTACACTGCGGCATCCTGCCGCATCACGCCCGCTGGAACCGCTTCTTTACCCATCTGAAGTACATCGTTATCGACGAAGTTCACGCCTACCGCGGGGTCTTCGGCTCGCACCTCGCGAACGTGATGCGGCGCCTGCATCGGATCTGCCGCCATTACGGCTCGCAGCCTCAGTTCATCTGCTGCTCGGCGACGATCGGGAACCCGCGCCAGCACGCCGAGCGGATCACGCGTGTGCCAATGGAGATCGTCGATAACGATGGCTCGCCGCGCGGGCCGCGCCGGTTTGTGATGTGGAATCCGCCGCCGCTGACCACCGCCGCGCGCGGATCGGGCGAGAACTGGCGGGTCGGTGGCGACCGGCGCAGCCCACTCGAGCAGGCGGCGGACCTGATGACCGCGCTGGTGCAGGAGGGCGTGCAAAGCATCGCCTTCGTGCGGACGCGGCTGGCCTCCGAGCTGCTGTTCAAGGGGGTGCGCGACCGCCTGCGACCGATCTCGCGCAGGCTCTCTCAGGCTGTGCACGCATATCGCGGCGGCTATCTGCCTGAGGAGCGACGCGCGATCGAGAAGGCGCTGGTGGAGCGCGAGATCCTCGGTGTGGCGTCGACGAACGCACTGGAGCTTGGCATCGACATCGGCTCGCTCGACGCCTGCATCCTCGTCGGCTACCCCGGTACGGTCGCGAGCACGTGGCAGCAGGCCGGGCGGGCCGGGCGCGGTGAGGACGAATCGCTGGTCTTCCTCGTCGGGCAGAACACGCCGATGGACCAGTACCTGATGATCCACCACGACTACCTCTTCAACCAGACGCCGGAGGAGGCGGTCATTGATCCGGACAACCCACATATCACCATCGGCCACCTGCGCTGTGCGACACATGAGCTGCCGCTGTCTGACGATGAGGCGCAGGATTTCGGGCCCTACGCGGACGTGGTGCTGGAGCTGCTGGAGGAGGAGGGCTACGTGCGCCATATCGACGGGCGATGGCACTGGGCCAGTTCGGAGTACCCGGCGGCCGAGGTGAACCTGCGCAACATCTCGGGACCTGTATACACGATCCAGGACGACCGGAACGGCGAGCGGGTGATCGGGACGATCGACGAATTCTCAGCAATGACGCAGCTTCATGACCACGCGGTGTATCTCCACGGCGCCGAGACGTACTTCGTGGAGGAGCTCGACCTCGATCAGAAGATTGTGCATGTGGATCGGCGAGACCTCGACTACTACACGCAGTCGATCCAGGCCTCGCAGATCCGCATCGATGAGGTCGAGGACGAGCGGCGATGGCTCGACGCTGAGGTCGGCTTTGGTGACGTCACCGTAACGACCACCATTCCGATGTTCAAGAAGATCAAGTTTGCCACCCGCGATTCCCTCGGCTTCGAACAGCTCGATATGCCCCCGCAGGAGCTTGAGACGGTCGCCATGTGGTTCGCGCCGCCGACCGAGCTTGCGCAGGAGATGATGCGACAGGGCATGATCGTCGGGGAGGCGCTGATCGGGATCGCGAACGTCTTTGTGGAGGTCGCGCCGCTGTTCGTCATGTGCGACATGCAGGACATCGGCACGGTTGTCGACAGCTCGTGCCTGGGGCGGGATGCTCTGTTCATCCACGACCGCTATCCGGGCGGGATGGGCTTCGCCGCCCGGTGCATGGAGCGGATCGACGAGATACTTCCGACAATCCGTCAGGTGGTGGCGGACTGCGGCTGCGAGGACGGTTGCCCGTCGTGTGTGGGGTCGGCGGTTCCGCCCTTCGCGATGACGGACCTCGACACGGCGGTGCGAGGCCGAATCCCCGACAAACGTGCGGCCCGGTTCATGCTCGATGAGCTGCTGGGCTCTGCCGGTGAGGCGTGATCAGCCTCAGGGCGAGGGGGGTACAGTTAAAGTGAGGTGAGGCAGCCTAAGCTGCCTCACCTACCGCCGGCTGGACGTCCTGCCTCACAGGATCAGGGTCTTGCGAGGCAGGGAAAGCGTCTCCCCCCGATGCATCGCCGTCCCAGCCGTCACACCGTGAGCGGCATTTATCCGCCGCTACCATCAGTCAGCAGCATTCGCGGAAGTGGTGGATGCCGCACCCGCGATGTTGTCCTTGGCGCTTTCCACCTGGCTCTGCACGGTGCCGCCCAGGCCCGTCCAGGCCGCCAGGCCAGCAACAACGACCAGCGCCAGAAGCAGTGCGTACTCAACAGTCGTCAGACCCTCTTCGTCCCTCCACAGCTCGCGCATCATGTCCGCCTCCTTGCGTATGTTTTGCGCACTGCACAAAGCGCTTAAACGGCACGCGGGGGCATTTCCCGGTGGCTCATCGTGGAGCCAAGTCCCCCCGCTTGCTCAATCTGCGCTCAAGCGCTTGTGTCCATATTGTGCCTGTAGTATAGCACAGGCGATTCTCCTGTCAAGGGTTTCGAGAGATTTCCTTGAGGGTTTGTCGGTATCTGTCCCCGCATAGGCGCGCTATATCGGGCGAATACTGCCCACACACGCTTCTCAATGCCTCTTAGAGGCTCATCATGGAGTGGGGACTTCCCTCATGTTTACCTCAACAACGCCTTCTGCCAGGCACCTGTGCGTCCCTCAAGGGGGTACTTCGGCTGGGGCAGGAGGCGACTTGAGGCCACGCCGAAACGTGCGAGAGGGAGCCCGGCTCGGACCGGGCTCCCTCTCCTCCTGCGAGGCTCTCAGCTGCCGGGCGAGGTGCTCTACTCCGTCGGCTGGCTGGACAGTGGCCAGTCGTCGGTGCGGAACGGGACCGCCGGCAGGCCGGCGTCGTTGTAGAGATTGCAGGCCGGGTTGTCGGCCCACGCGTAACGGACAGCAACAGGCTCATCGACCTCGTCCGACCACACAACCACGGTGTCGCCCTCGATTCGGGCGTCGGCCCACACCCACCGGCGGTTCGCGCCGGCGATCTGGAAGCCGAGCAGCGGACTGGGGTAGGGCGCGTTTGTGGTCACGCCTCGTCGCAGGCCGCCATCGACGTGGTCGACGCTGAGTCGGATGCGCCGCCGCTCGATCTTCATCTCGCGAAAGCTCGGGCCCTGCCAGACGCAGTCCTGCTCATAGACGGTCGCGAGGGCCCATAGGGCAAGCCGACGCCCGACCGTCTGCTTGTCCCTCGGATGGATGTTGTCCGCCTCCCCTACGTCGATCGCCAGCGCCTGGCCAGTGCTCGGCAGCGACAGGGCCTTCGTCTGGGCCTCGCGAAGCTCCGCCCAGGCGCTATCACCGGGCTCCTCAGGCACAGCGCGGAAGTTCGCCAGCGAGACCCACGCGAACGGGAAGTCGCCCTGTCCCCAGCGCTTCCGCCAGTCACGTATCATCGCCGGGAACAACGTGCGGTAGGCCCATGCGCCGTTGACGCGGTCATGTGCATTGGCCTCGCCCTGATACCAGATCGCTCCGGTCATGGCGAAGGGGATGATTGGGTGGACCATCGCGTTGAAGAGATTCCCGGGCCGCACCGGGCTGGTTGGTCCGGCCGGCGCTCGGGGGCGAGCCGGCGGTGTCTGACCGGCCTCACGGGCCTCCGCGACCTTCGCCTCCCACGCGCGAAGCGTCTCGTTCTGATACTTCTCGAGCGCCGCCGGATATGCCGCGAGACGTTCGTCCCAGCTCGCCAGGATCGCCCGGCCGACGTCGAGAGCCTCGAGCGCCTCGGTGCTCATCCAGGCCTCCACGGGGGTGCCGCCCCAGTTGGTACTCACGAGCCCGATCGGGACGCCCGTGGCCTCGTGGATCGCTCGGCCGAAGAAGTACGCCACCGCCGAGAAGCCACCAACGGTCTCCGGCGAGCAGATGCTCCACGTCGCGGCAACGTCGCGCAGCGGTTCCTCCGCAGTGGCGCGCTGGATCTGGCAGAGGCGGATCAGGGGGGAGTCCGCGGACGCGATCTCGCTCTCTGCATTGCGCGAGCGATTGACCGGCCAGACCATATTCGACTGCCCGGAGCAGATCCAGACATCGCCGAGAAGCACATTCGACAGCTCGATCCTGTTCTCTCCATCAACCCGGACCTCGAAAGGCCCGTCGGCCTCAATCGGATCGAGACGAATCATCCAGCGCCCATCATCGGCGGCGACGGTCGTCGCGCGCTGGCCCGGGACGCGGACTATGATCCGCTCGCCCGCGGCGGCGGTTCCCCATATCGGCACTTCTGCGTCACGCTGCAGGACCATGTTGTCGCCGAACATTCCGTTAAGCTCGACAGCGGCTCGGCCCGGACACACCAGCGCCAGGGCGAGCAGCACACCGATCATCGTTCGCGCTTCGTGCATCGTCCATCCTCCGTTTTCTCCGACAATGCCTGGCGGCTACCAGGCTTCCCACAGTCGCAGGAAGTACGGCTGGTAGCCGGGCGGACCTGGGTAGCCGTCCCAGTACTGAATGCCCTCCGGCGGTTCGCCCTCCGCGCCGTCGGCGAGGTAGGCGACGAGCCGCTCGTCCGCCCCACGCGCCCGAAGCTCCTCGAGGCCCGCGGCATGCAGCCGTGATACGACCTCCGGGTGGCCGGCGGTGACGTCGTCGATCTCTCCCATGCGTGAGAGCGTGCAATGATCCTCGCGGGCCGCCCAGAGCATCTGCCAGTCGCCATCGAAGACGGTGAACAGCGGCTCATCGCCGCGCACTGAGTTGGGGCCTGGCGCGCGACCGGTGAGCGCGATCGCTCTTCGGCCCGCACCGGCGCGCGCCTGCTCAAGCGCATTGAGCCCGCGAGCGCCGGCCGGGAGTTGCACGTCAACGCCAGCGTCCGCCGCGAGTGCGGCCACGGTCGCGAAGATGTCCTCGGGCTGGACGATGGCGTCACTGACGCCCCGGCCGCCGCCCGGCAGACGGAGGACAAACGGCGTGTGAGCCTCCTCCTCGTGGACAGGGGCGCGCTTGCCGAAGAAACCTCGCTCGTTGAGCGCGGTGCCGTGATCGGAGGTCAGGATCACGCAGGTGTCTCGCGAGTAACCCGTCGAGTCCAGCGCGTCGAGCAGTTCCCCGAGCCAGTGGTCCACCCAGGTCACCTTTGCGGCGTAGAGCGCGGCGATCCTGCGCGCGGCCTCCCGCGGGCAGTCGGCGGTGTCACGGACCATGAACGCGCGAGGGTCGATGCGCCCGTCCCAGTCCGGATCATCATCGTAGAGGCGCGCGTACTCGGGAGGGACATCCCACGGCTCGTGGGGGTCGAAGCAGTCGACCCACAGCAGGAAGCGGTCCTGCGCGAGGTTATCACGCAGCCACGCGGCGGCGGTCCGGAAAACGCGCGCGCAGTTCCAGCTCGAGTGATCCGACCGCAGGCGGTTCGCGCGGACGTACGTGGGGATAAGGCGCATCTCCTGCGGCTCACGTTCGACGAAGTCGAACAACTCGTCACGCGCCCAGTTGTCGGGCCACTGAAGCTTCGTGTCGATCCACGGGCGATCAACCTCCGCGCCACGGATCTGCGTCCAGGCGTGAAACGGCCAGTCGAAGTTGTGACCGCCGTTCACCAGGTGCGGCGTGTCATGGATGAGCTGCGTGGCGTATCCGGCCTCCGCGAGCGCGCGCGGAAGCGTCGGGACGTGCCATGGCAGCGGCTGCCAGCGGTGAAACGGGCTACCGGTCCGTCCGGTGATGACGTCAGTTCGATGCGGGATGGTCGGGAAGCTTGCGCAGTAGGAGTTGTGGAAGTCCCATGACTGGCCGATCAGGCGATCGAGATTCGGTGTCCTGATGCGCCGGTTGCCGTGAGCGCGGATGTGGTCGTAGCGCAGTGTGTCGATGACGATGATGAGGAAGTTCAGGGCGAGTCGCTCCCGGATCGGCATGATACAGAGCGGGCGGAGGTATTGACCCCGCGCACCCGGAATACCTCCTGCGCCATGGAGCCCGCGACTGTGGGCAGCGCCGGCCGACCGCTCGGACAGTTACTGCGCGCCAACCTCATACCACAGCGTCCTCTGGTCGGCGCCGACGGTGAGGCCGTCAGCGGGCGCGCGCCGATTGCCCTCGCCATCGAGGGGCCAGATCCGCAGATCGTCGCGCCCGGCGATGCGCAGCGTAAGGGGAACCGCCTCGGCGATCGTGGGACCGTGGCCCCACTCCCGACCCACCGTCGTGCGCTCCTCGTTCCAGCCCATCTGTTGGTTCTCGACGCGGTTGACGGCCACCAGAAGCATGCGTTCGGACTCCGCGATCGGGCGGCCGTCCATACTCGTGAGCGCGATGTGCGCGTGGCCGTTGGATGTCTCCCCCACCTCCAGGCTCACGCCGCCCAGCTCGACAGTCTGGCCGGCAATCGCCCCCAGTGCGACCTTCGTGCGCTCCGTGTCCACGGTGAAGACTCCGGTATCGTC
>JALGTR010000179.1 GCA_029821265.1 Candidatus Zipacnadia bacterium | reverse complement strand
TCGAAGGGCCGCAGTCGGCTGTCGAAGTAACGCTCGCGCGGCAGGTGGCCGATTGAGAGGCGTGGTGAGTCTGCGCCGCCAGCGAGATATCGACCGGGTCTTTGATGAGGGTCGCTGGCGGCGCCTACAAACGGTCGCGGTGGGCGTTTATCACCGCGATGACATGGAGCCGACCCGCGCCGCATTCGTCGCCGGACGGCGGACCGGAAGCGCGGTTCGACGCAATCGCGCGAGACGGCGGCTCCGTGAGGCGTTTCGGCTGGAGATCGAGAACCTGGCTCCGGGGGCGGACGTCGTACTGGTGGCGCGCAAGCTCACCGGCAGCGCAGACTTTCAGCAGTTGCGTGCGGACATCCGTGAGGCGCTCCAGCGTGAGGGGCTGCTACCCAGCCCGGATGATGACCGAGGCGAGCAATGATTCGGCGCATCGTTATCGGGGTCATCCGGCTGTATCAGCGCACACTTTCGCGTATTTTGCCCCCGTCCTGCCGGTTCACGCCGACGTGTTCGCATTACGCCATCGAGGCCATCGAGCTGCACGGTCTACTGCGGGGCGGGTGGATGGCCGTGCGCCGCATCTGCAGGTGCCACCCGTGGTCTGAGGGTGGCTATGATCCGGTGCCGGGCAGCCCGACCGACGCAACCACATCCGACGAAAGCGACGTACCCCCGCACGATCCTGAAACTGAGACTGGAGACATTGATGTCTAACCACGACGTGCCCCTTCGAAGCCGGCGGCTGCTTGTGTGCGTGCTGAGCATGCTGCTGGCGTTCTCCGTGACCCACCTGGCATGGGCCGACGTTGCCACGAGCCAGGAGGGCCTTCCTGTAGAGCTGGTCATCGACACGGATATCCCGCTGGAGGAGCAGCTTGAGACGAACCGAGCGCTCTATGAGGCCGGCAAGGAGGCCATGCCCGATAAGGGGCTCCTCGAGGGCATCCTCGGGATGTTCAGCAGCGAGGAGAAGCCGCACTACGCGATCGTGCCGACGCTGGCGGAGAACGCGCCGAAGCTCCGCGGCGACCTTGTGCAGGTAGAGGGCATCTACGAGGCGGATCCGGAGGAGGAGGGGCGTGGGGTCCTCCGCTCAATGGACGCGGAGATCCTCGTGGAGCTGGTCGGAGGCGTGTCGCCGGTGGGCTTCGACGCCACGGACGGTCCTGACGGTCAGCCGGTGATGATCACCGGGAGGGTGGAGACGGAAGCCGACCAGGCGCTGGTGCGGGCGGAGGAGATGGTGCCGTCGGCGATGATCAGTGGCCTGCGCATGGCGCGCATCTACGAGATGAGCGAACAGTGGGCGTCGGCGTTCGAGTGGTATGAGACCATCGCGACCGACGTGGCGATGACGACGCGTCCGTTCGCCGCATTCGCGCGGATTCGCGCCGGGGAGATCGCGCTTCACTACCTCAATGACGAGAAGAAAGCGCGGGCGCAGTACTCGGCGGCGTGGCGGCCGTATTCGATCGAGCATGAGGGCCAGCCGACCTACTTCACGTGGGTGCCGCAGGAGGACAACGGCTGGGAGAAGCGGCCGGCAGCTGAGGTCATGCAGCCGCGTCTGGAGAACTTGAGCAAGGAGCTGCTGGGCTACCGGATCGTGGACCTGTTCGTGCGCCTGGCGGGCGGCAATCCTGCGCTGGGCGTCATCCTTATGGCGATTCTGGTTCGCGTGGCGATCTACCCGCTGACGAAGAAGCAAATCGAGTCGCAGCGGCGGATGCAGGCGATTCAGCCGCAGATCAAGGAGCTGCAGAAGGAGCACGCGACGGACAAGCAGAAGTTCCAGGAGGAGTTCTGGGCCCTCTGCAAGGAGCACGACTGCAGCCCGCTCGGCGGCTGCCTGCCGATGCTCATCCAGATGCCCATTCTGATCTTCCTGTACCGGGGGATCCACGACTATATCGTCCAGTTCCACCATACGAGCTTCCTGTGGGTGGACAACCTGGCTCAGCCAGACATCTACCTGCTGGTCGCCTACACGATCAGCATGGTGGCCTTCCAGAAGGTGGCGGGGCAGAGCCAGCCCACCGCGGATCCTCAGCAGCAGCAACAGCAGCAGATGATGACGTACATGATGCCGCTGATGTTCTTCTTCTTCTTTCGCAGCTTCCCCGCGGCTTTCATGCTCTACTGGCTCGGCAGCAACGTCATCTACCTGATCGAGCACCTGATCCTCGGCCGGACGATGCACATTGAGGGCACAGAGGAGACGCCGGCGAAAGCCGGGGCCTCCGCGGAGAAGAAGGACGGCAAGGCCCGGAGCGGCTTCGTCGCGCAGATGCTCGAGGCCGCGAAGCGACAGGGCGGTGGTGACGGCGAGGAGCAGGTACGGCCCGCCAGCTACGCCGACCGCCAGAAGCAGGAGAAGAGCGGAAAACGAGGAAAGAGCAGGTAGAAGCGCCATGTCAGGAGACGCCCTGGGAGGACTCTCTGACGATGGAATGGGCTGAGGGCAGCGGCAAGTCACTCGATGAGGCCCGGCGCGAGGCTCTCGAGCAGCTCGGCGTCTTCGAGGACGAGGTTGAGTTCGAGGTGCTCGAGCGGCCCGGCGCGCTTGGTGGCATCTTCGGCAAGTCCGATTTCCGTGTGAGAGCGATACTGCGGCACCCTGAGGAGCGCCCGGTGGAGGACGAGCAGTCGATGGAGAGCCCTGAAGAGCTCGAAGAGCAGCTCGGAGGCGAAGAACGCCCGCACGCAGACCTCGCTGAGGCCGCGCGCGAGCTGCTGCAGCAGATAGTTGACCTCATGGGCGTGGAGGGCACCGTGACGATCGAGGAGTGCACGGACGACGAGGTCCGCCTGAACGTCGAGGGCGAAGACATGGGCCTCCTGATCGGTCGGCACGGTGCGAGTCTTGACGCCATTCAGCTTATCGTGGCGATCGGCGCGAACCGACAGGTTGAGCACGGCGCGCGGGTAATCGTGGACGCGGAGGACTACCGGGCGCGCCACCGGGCGATGATCGAGTCGCGGGCCCGGAAGCTCGCCGAAGAGGCGAGGAATCGCGGCCAGGAGATCGTGGTGCCCGACCTGAAGGCCTACGAGCGGCGCCTGATGCACCTCGTGCTCAAGGACGAGGCTGGCGTCGAGACCTACAGCGAGGGCGAGGGCGACGATCGGGTCCTGGTGATCTCGCCGGTCGACTGAGACGCTGCAGACCACGTGAGATGATGAGCGGCGGCCCCACCTCGGGGCCGCCGCTGTCGCGTTCGGTCAGTCGCCTGTACTCACTCCACGAGGAATACCGCCGCTGCTCCACCGACGACATTGCCCGCGGCGTCGCGCTGCGCCACATGGACGCCGAGTTCGTCACCGGGGTCGGCGTCATCGGCTATGTTCGTCAGCAGTGCCATCGGATACATCACCCCGGCCGCCTTCTGCAGGGTCATGACGGCGCGGCTATCGGAACTTCAAGGCGGGGCCGCGGCCTTACCGATTCGCAGGTCCGGCACGTCGCATCTTTCCCCCGTCATCCAGTTCACCGACGTTGTGTGGCGAAGGCCGCTGCGCAAACCCATACGCCTCCGCCCGGGACCTGTCGTGACAGGCGGGGAGCGGAGGCGTCAGCCTTTCACAGCGGTGGTGGGGGCAGGCGCACACCGCGATCAGCGATTGCCGGCGCGGGGCGCGAGAGGCCGGGCCGACGGCGTTAGCTGACCAGTGCTATCAGCGAATTCGCCGCGGCGCTGATCTTTGCGCCGACGAAGTCCGTCACGCCGGCCATCTTGAGCCCGGAGACGATCAGCAGCCAGCCGAAGCCCATCTTCAGCTTCTCGGCCGGCAGCCAGTTTGCCAACGGCGCGCCGAGCAGGAAACTGCCGGCGATCGCGCCCACGGCGAGCCCTGCGGCGATCCGCCAGTCGACGACGCCGTAGGAGAAGTGGTGGCGGGCGACGCCGGCGATGGCGCCGGGGATCATCACAGCGAGGGAGGTCGCGACGGCGACCTTCGGCTCCTTATGCCATATGAAGATGATCGCGGGGACCATCAGCACGCCCCCACCGATGCCGAACAGTCCGGATATGATGCCAACGACCGTCCCCACGCCGAGATATGCGGCGATGCTGGTCCAGAAGCTCACGTCAGATCGTCCTCTCGAATCGGATGTGCGTCAGCGGGTGCTTCGCTCGTCAACGAACTGCAGCGCCTCTTCCCATGTGAGGATGCCGCGGTTGGCGCCCTGGTGGCCGACCACAGAGGCCGCGTTCGCCGCGCCAAGACGCAGCGCCGCCGGCAGGTCGCGACCATGCCACAGCGCGGAGATGAAGCCGGCGGCGAATGCATCTCCGGCGCCGACCGTCGAGACGACCTCGACCTCGTAGGCCGGCACGGTATAGTGGGCGCGCCCATCTGAGGCCGTTGCGCCGCGTCTGCCGTCGGTGATCACGACGATGTCGACGCCGTGGTCGTGAAGCCGGCGGCAGATCTCGCGCTCGTCACGGTCGCCGCGCTCGGCCTCGACGCCGGTGAGGCGTCGCATCTCCTCATCGTTTTGGAAGATGACGTATGTGCACTCCAGCAGCTCCCCGTACTCGTCCAGGCCCTGATCGATCTGGGAGGTGCCGAGGTTGAGGCCCAGCTTGATATCGTGCTCGTCGGCGAAATGCGCGAGATCGGGATACAGCCGCCAGCTCTGCCCCGCGAGGGCGCCCACGTACATCCATTCAGCGCCCGCCATCTCGTCCCACGGGATGTCCGACCTGCCAAGCTCGCGGCTCGCCCCCCGGTGCACGAGGACCGTGCGCTCGCCCGTGAACGCGGTGATGATCGTGGAGTAGCCGGTGCCGGATGTGTCGGAGTAGGCCATGAGGCCGGTGTACGCGCCGACCTCTTCGAGGCGCCGCTTCACGCGATCGCCCGGCTCGTCACGACCGATCTTGCTGACGACGCCGACGCGCATTCCCTGCTTGGCGAATGTGATCGCGGTGTTCACCGAGCCGCCGCCGACGCTGATGAGCATATCATCGACGTGGATCTTCCCCCCGTACTCGAGGACCATGAACGCTGTCTCGCCGTTCTGGTCGGCCATGGTGATGACGCCTGCGGACGAGCAATGGACCATGACATCCTCGGTGGCGCTGCCCACCGTGATGATGTCGTACTGGCGGGAGGAATCAGCGTGCATCTCAGATCAGGCTCCTGCCGGGCTGCGAGTATGTGTTCACGCCCGCACATGGGCGCGGGCGCGCATCGTGGTCGAGTACACGTGTGACATATTCGCGTTCGGGCCGCGGCAGTCCTCTACCGAAGGTCCGCAACCGGCGATGACGAATGCTCAGGAGAGCTGCTCGGATATCAATGGGCTCGTGACGCGCGCGAGCCATCGGGAGGACTGGCAGTGACTGACTTTCTCGCCGCCGCACGTGACAACGAGGACCGAGTGGTGTCGCTGCTGCAGGAACTTGTGCAGATCGACACCCGCAATCCCTATTCTGGAGACGCCGACTCGCCGGGAGAGCGCGCGGGACAGGAGCACCTTGAGCCGATCCTGCGTGAGATGGGTGGATCGACGCGGATGTTCGATTGCCCGCAGGACATCTTCGAGCGCATGGAGGTGATCGGGCCCGAGGGGCGCGACTTTTCCGACCGGCCGAACCTCGTTGCCGAGTGGGACTTCGGCGGCGACGGTCCGCGCGTGATCGTCAACGGGCACATGGACACCGTGGCGGTCGAGGCGATGGAAATCGAACCGTTCTCGGGGGAGATTCGCGACGGCGCGGTGTGGGGCAGAGGCTCCTCGGACTGCAAGGGCGGCATCTCAGTCGCGGTCGAGGCCATCCGTCTGCTGCAGGAGGCGGAGGTTGAGCTGCACGGCTCGCTGGTGTTCGAGAGCGTGGTCGGTGAGGAGTGCTCGGACTCGGGCGCGGGCACGCTGGCGTGCCTCGATGCGGGGTACACCGGTGACGTGGCGGTCTTCGTTGACGGCAACGACCTGACGATCACGATCGGCTGCCAGGGCTGTCTGACCGCGGATCTCAGTGTGCGGGGGCGCGAGGGCCACGCGGCGAGGGGCACCGGCGTGTCCGCGATCGACAAGGGCTTCCTCGTGAAGCAGGGGATCGATCGCTTTAAGGCCGAGCGCGAAGCCGAGCGCCCGAACTGCCGGGTGAACCTGGGCATCTTCAACTCCGGTGTGCACGCGGCGGTGGTTCCCGGCAGCGCGTATCTGTCGCTGAATATCGTCTACGCGGTGGAGGAGGCAGAGGCGGCGCGCGAGCAGGGACTGCCGTGGGGCGGCAAGCCCGTCCGAGACCGGTTCGAGGAGGTCATCCGCGAGGCCGAGGCGGCCGATGAGTGGCTCGCCGAGCATCCGAGTGAACTGACGTGGGTGAAGGACCTCGTCCCCTTCGACCAGCCGGACGATGAGCCATGGGCGCAGCGGCTGGCGCGGATCGTGGAGGATATCACGTCACGCGAGGCGACGCTCAATCGCATGGTGGCGTGGAGCGATGCTGCGTATCCGTGCGCGCTGGGCGGGATGCCGACACTGCTGTTTGGCCCGGGGCTGGCCGGAGAGCCGCACGGGCCGACCGAGCACGTGATGATCGACGATCTCGTGGAGTGCTCGGCGTGCCTGGCGGCGTTCCTGGCCGATGCGCTGGGACGGTAGGACACGAGGGCGTCACGCCAACGGCATTCGCGGGCAAGGGCGCCCGCGCTCGAGGCGGTAGTTGGGATCGGAGGACGGATGGCACTCGAGGGCGGACGGTGCGTTGATCTCTCTCTCTCGTGGGCGCCAGAGGCACTACCGGGCGGTTGTGGTCTCGGCCGCGTCCATCCGCTGGCGAATGTGCTTGAGCAGCCCGAGCGCCTGAGGAGTCCACTCGCTGTCGAAATACGGTGAATTCTCGTCGCCGGTCTCGAACTGCTCCAGAAGCTGCGTGGCCGCGGGGAGGTCCTCCATGACGTAGTAGGCGACGGCCATGTAGTACTGGATCTCCAGCCGCCGGTCGCCATCCTCGTCCTCGCTCTGGAGCTCGAAGAGCTTCGCGACCGCCGCCTCCGGGTCCTCAGGCAGGCGCAGGATCGCCAGATCGACGCGGGCGTCGAAGTTCGCGCCGGTCACATCGTCGGGATCCATCTCGATGGCTGCCTCGAGGTTGCGGACTGCGGCCCGGTAGAACGGATCATCGGGCGCGAAGTCCATCTCCATGTACGCCCGGCCCAACTCCCTGCGCGCCACCGGATCGTTCGGATCCTCGGTAACCGCCCTCATCTTCTCGAAGAGCGTCGCGGCGCGTTCGAGCTGGATGGCGTAGGCGACGGCTGGCAGGTAGCCACGCCGCCGGAACAGTTCGTCGCCGTGGGAGTCGAGGAAGAGCGTGATGGGATACGCGGCGACGTACTCCTCAGCCTGTGGTGACAGCGCGTCAAGCTGCGCCGACACGGGACCGATCTTCAGTTTACGGCGCAGCGATGCGGTGTCAGGGTCGCGCACGTCTATGAGGATGGGCTCAAACGCCTTCGCGGCCTCGACGACAGCGGGATCGACCAGTGTCTGGGAGAGCATGCGCCGGGAGGGTTCGAGAGTGTTCTCGTTGCCGGGCCGGTTGCTCTCGCTGAGGTAGACGAACGCCAGAATGGGCTTGCCGGACTCAGCGGCGGCCTGTAGAGCCTGCTCCCAGTTCCGGTGCCAGCTGATTCTGGCGGCGACGGCCGGGATCGCGCACGCGACAAGCAGCACGGCGCTAAGGATGAACGTCGCGGCCCTGGTTGCCATCTGTCTCCCCGCACGCTGGCTGGCCGATCTCATGCGTGTTCCTCCCGCCTACAGGCGCCTGGCGTCCTTCATGGGCATGAAGTAGTGGATCTGGCGAACGACCTCCTTGAAGCCGAAGCGGGGGTAGAGCCCCTGGCCGGCCTCGTTGGTTGCGAGGGTCTCGATCTTCGCGTAGTCCATGCCCATCTCTTCAAAGCGATCGAGCGCGGCGTTAATGAGCGCCGTCCCGATCCCCTGGCCCTGGCAGTCGGGCGCAACCGCGAGGTTAGGGATGCGCCCGATGCCGGTCTGCTCGTCGGTGATGGTCGTTATGTATCCGACCACCTCGCCCGCATCGTTCTCCGCCACGAGCACGCCCTCGGGCTCCATCTCGATATCCTCGTCGATGGTGCGGCACTTGCGGTCGGCCCAGGTGGTGTCACGGAGCTTTCCGTAAAGGCGCTCGAGCTTGCCGTCAATCGATGCGTCCTGGAACGATTTGGCCGTGATCTCGTGCAGACGCTCGCGATCGTCCTCGCGATAGGGTCGGATCTTCACTCGTCTCTCTCCCTGCATTGACGTGCATCGCCGC
>JALGTR010000178.1 GCA_029821265.1 Candidatus Zipacnadia bacterium | reverse complement strand
CACAGACGAACTCTCAGCGATGGAGGGAGACTGGGCGACCGCGCTGGAGGCCATCGCCGAGTGGGCGCTCGACCGCGTCTATCCGGAGTTCGAGACCATCGCTCCGAGGCTGCTTCTGACCGAGCGTGAGCAGATCGATCTGCTCACCGACGAGTTCATCCGCCCCGGCGTCGCGCAGCCCGACCCCGAATCGCGGCTCGCTCGCCTGATCGAGGCGATCATGATCCCGCTGGGCGTGGCGCGCCGCGAGGACGAGGGCTTCGTGCTCGACATCGCTCGCAGCACCGCCGCCGACGAGGTCATGCAGCGCATCCGGGCGCGCGATCAGACCCCGGAGACCGAGCGGGGCCGTCCGCTCGTCTGCGCCGACCTCGCCGAGCATCTGCTCAAGTCCGAGCTTGGCCTGCCGCCCGAGCTGTTCGAGCTCTTGATCGCTGCGCTCATCCGGCGCGGTCTGCTGATGGCGCTCGATGAGGACGGCCAGCCCATCCAGCTCGCGGACATCCCCACGCCCATCGCCCGCCATCTGGAGATGGTCGCGCGACCGGCCCTGCTGTCCTTCGAGCAGTGGCAGGTGCTCTCGCGCATCTGCCGTATCGTCTTTGACCGCGCGGTGGCGAACCCCGATCATGCCGCCCAGGCGACCGTCTGGGAGGCGCTCATCGGGGCGCGCCAGCACTGGCTCAGCCGCGTCAAAAACCTTCGCTCGCAGATCGAGAACCTGCGGGAGCGACTCGACCAGCCGGAGCCCGCCTGGCGGGAATCGCTCTCGGCCCTGCGCCACGTCGAGCGCTTCTTCAGTTTCGTCGATCCGGCGCTTTATCCGGCGGAGGGACTTGAGTGGTTGCTCGATCAGGCCCAGCCGTACCTCGAGAGCACCAACGGGACGAGCAAGCTTCGCGATCTGCTCCGCGTGGTCGAGCTGCTCGAGAGCTTCGCCGAAAACACCGGCCCGCAGCTGGTCGGGCTGCGCGAGTACCTCACGAGCGAGGACCTGTGGCTGCCCGCCGACTCGGATCTCGAGGAGCTGCGCGATCGGCTGTTGGAGATGATACGCTCGGGCGAAGGCGCGGTGGGGGAGGAGCAGTCATTTGTCCGCCTCGCCCAGGTGTTCTTCGCGCGCTACAAGCGCCGGTACGCCGCCTGGCACAACTCCATCTACCGCCAGTCCGAGTTCGAGCCCTACAACAGCCTGCGCGCATCGCCGGAGATGCGCGTGCTGGCCGCGCTCGATCGACTGGATCTGCCCGTCGAGCACGACCTTGGGGAGATCAACGAGCAGATCGAGCGCGAGATGGGCAAGCGTTGCCGCGAGATGAACCTCTCGCAGGCCCTTGAGCGCGATCCGGTCTGTCCCGCCTGCGGCATCCGCCTCGGCGAGGAGCTCAATCTGCGGCCCGCCTCCGAACTCGAGGAGCTGGCGAAGCGGGCGGTTCAGGAGCACATTGAGGTCCTGACCAGCCCGCCCAACCAGAAGGCTCTTGCCGAGTACATCCGCACGCTCCCCAGTCGCGGGGAGACGGTCCGCAAGCTCGCGCAGTTCGTCAGGCTGCCCGACGAGATCGGCGCCCGCGCCCTCATGCCGCTGCTGGGCGACGACGTCCTCACACACATGCAGCGCGCCCTGTCCGGCCAGCAGGTCCGGCCTCGCAGCCTCGGCGAGCTACGCCGGCAGCTTGCCGGTCGGACCCTGTCGCCTGAAGAGGTCATGGAGATCATGCGCGATTGGGTGCAGGGCGATCAGGACCTCGATGACAATGATCTGCTGCACATAGAGCCGTAGCGAGGCTTCAGTAAAACTTAAGAGACTGCCTGGAACTCCCCGCGGCAGCGCAGCGTTTGGAACCACAGCAGCTCAATCAGAGTGAATGCTCGCCGCGGGGCACCTGATCATATTCCGACGGACCCACGATGTGCGAGCGACCGCCCGCCGATGATCGGCGGGCGGTTTTTTTTGCTGAGGTGCGGCTCAGGACGACGGGCCTTCGGCCAGGACTTGGCCTCCGCCTCGGAGCCGCGTCATCTGATAGCAGAGCACCAGGCACAGCGCCACCGCGATGAGTCCGATCCCGAACGCCAGCAGGTAGCGCCCCGCCTCTCCGATCACCAGGGACGCCACGAGTGGGGTGAACGCTGTTGGCAGCGCCACGAGGTAGAACGTGGCCAGGTACACCGCCCGAGTCCGCTCGGGCGTGAAATCCAGCAGGTAGGAGTTCATCCCCGTGTTCCATCCACTTTGCGAGGCGCCGAAGACCGCGAAGGTCGCGATCAGCAGAACGAGCGGCAGCGTGAAGCGCAGGCCGAGCACTTCGCCGACGTACACGTTCGGCAGAAGCGGCGTGATGAGCGCCAGCCCCAGCGCTGCAGCGTGCATCCACCCGCCGATGATCAGCAGGTGCCGATTGCCCTCATTGCGGCTTATCCGCGCCCACGCGATGTTCGACATGCTATAGAAAAGCACCCGCACCGCCAGCGCCACCCCCACCATCGCCTCGGTCATGCCCAGATACCGATACGCGTAGGGCACCAGGAACGGAATCGCGGTCCCGTAGGAGACCGCCATCACCACCCGAGTGCCCATCAACCGCCGGAAGCCCGGCTCGCGGCTCGCCCGTCGGATGCCTCGCCGCAGCTGAGCTATCAGAGGAAGCCGCCGCGTCTCCACCTTATGTGGCGGCTCCTCGGCGAACCAGAACGCGGCCAGCGAGATGATCGTCACGACCGCTGCGGCGCCGAATAGCAGCGCATAGTTGTCCGGGAACGGTATGCCGCTCTCCTCACCCAGCAGCCACCTGACGAAGAAGCCGGCGCCAAACGCCATCAGCCCGCCGAAGAAGAATCGCATGGCGAAGAACTTGCCGCGCCGCTCGGGAGGCACTGAGTCGGTGATCACGCTCATGAAGGGAATCAGGCCGATCCCGCCGCCGGAGGTGAAAAGCAGATAGCAGACCGAGATAACGATGAAAGCCAGCACCGGGCTGTGGCCCGCCAGCTTCCAGGCGGCGAGCCCTGCCCCCACGATCGCCGCGGTCCGTATTACCGCGGAGATCCGGTAGTACCGGTGTCGATGCTGTACGGTGGACATCACCGGCGTCATCAACAGCGGCGGCCAGAACCACCCCGCGCTCACGAAGGAAACCAGCAGGCCCACGTACAGCGGATTGTCGCCCATCAGGGCCACCGCAAACGCGGGCAGGATCGTGTCCTGATCCGTCAGCGCTCGCGCCAGAAGCCAGAACGATCCATTGACCACGCCCAGTGTGAAGTTGCGGCGCACCAGCGGCTTGTCGTCTGCCTGTGCCATTTGCGACCGGCTCTCCGTTTTTTGCGGCTTCCCCCGTGGTCAGCTGCCGGGCGAGATGGCCCGGACGCGTCCGTCGGTGGTTGCCCAGTAGATCCGTCCATGCGCGGCCAGCACGTCGCAGGTCTGAGCCTCCGCGACATGGCGCGAGAGCACGCGGCCGCTGTCCACATCGAGCTCGATCAGATGTCGGCCGGCTCCACACCACACGCTGTCGTCCACGATTGCCGGCTCGGCGGGGATCGCCCCCGGCAGCCTGACCGTCCACATGAGGCTCATCTCGCTCGCATCGACCCGCGCAACCGTCCCCGAGGTGTCGGCGGCGATGACGATCGGCCCGGAGACGGCCACGGGGGCGCGGATCAGGCCCTCGAGCTCAAGCGAGGCCAGAAGCTCACCGTCACGCGTGATGCTGTGCAGCGCCCCGGAGTCATCACCAACCAGCACGCTGCTCGGCCCCAGGCGGGGTTCCGCGTTGACCGGCGCGCCCAGTTCCACCGTCCACAGAGCTGCTCCATCGTCGCGTGCCACGCAATCCACCGTACCGTCCGCCGTCCCCACGATCACAAGATCGTCGGTTACCAGTGGCGCCGTTGTCACCTTCCGGCCGACCTGCGTCTCCCACACCGGCTCTCCCGTCGCCGTCGCGCAGTGCAGCCAGCCGTCCTCGGAGCTGAACCAGGCCAACTCCCCGGACGTCGTCACGCCCGGCACACCGGCCCGTGTTCGCAGCTCCCACGCCTGAAGCCCGGTCGCCAGATCGACCGCGCGCAGCCGCACGTCCTCGCAGCCAACCAGCGCCAGGCCGTCCAGAACCGCCGCCGGGCCCCAAAAGCCCGCGGGATGCGAGAAGTGCCGCGACCAGTTCTCGTGCTGCTCGAGATCGGGCGTGAGATTCGCGATGCGCCCCGATCGTGCCGTCATGAGCACACCCTCGGCCGTTGGGGTCAGCCAGCAGACATCGGGCTCTGCCAGCGCGAAGGCGGCCGGCTCTCTGCGCGCCAGTCCCCGCCACGCGAACGCGACCAGCGCCCCGGCGAGAATGACCGCGACGATCGCGATCAACCGCGTCCGGGTGGCCCTGACGCGCCGCTTCTGCTGCCAGCGACTGCGATAGTCCACTGCTGTCGGGTTGCTCCTCCGCTGCGGGTGAGGTGGTTCAGAAACGCGTCAGGCCGGACCTGCCGTCCGGCCGATATTGACGCGCAGATCCGATTGTCCGGCCGGCAGACCTAACCGTTCAGCGCCCGGCGAGCCGCGCGCTGCGTCGCCGCCTCGGGATGGTGCTCAGCGATGAACTGAAGCGCGGTGCGATAGGACGGATGCGAGGTGTCGGGCATGTTCTCGGCGAGGTTCCTCGCGATCATCGTCCTGACCGCCGCGGAGGCGGAGGCCTCCGCGACCGCGATCATGTCATCCACCCGACCTGCCCGCGATATTCGGCCCATGACCATCTTGTTGGCGCCAAGCTTCATCGCGGCCGAGCGCGCGGTCTCCTCGAAGAACGAGGCGCGGGCGATGGCGATCATCGCCTCCACCGCATCCTCCGACGTGTTCAGCTTCTCATCGATTCTCTCGACGATGTGATGGCGAACCGGATCGCGGTCCATCTCCGCCTCGCGCTGCGCCGCGATTCTCCGTGTCTGACTCGCGTGTTTCGCGATCGCCTCGGCCTCTTCCAGGATGTGATCGGGAACCCCCGCCTCACCTTCATCGGGCTGCTCGAAGTCCCGAAATACCCGCTTGCTGCCCAGCGTGGAGGGCCCGGTGGGCAGCGACCGGCGGACCTCGCGGCGCAGGCATGCCGCCGCGACGAGGGGATCAAAGACCTCGCGTTCGACCAGCGCGTCGATGATGCGTCGGGCCGAGAACTCGGAGGCCGTCACCAGCAGGTGGCTGAGGACGCTCCACTGCTTGGCCTCGATCAGTTGGCTCATCGCATCGCGCACATTCCGCTCCACATTGCCCTGCATGAGCGTCTTGATCTGCACGCTCCATCGCACGATCGTTTTGCGATCCACCTCAGACACCTCGCTTGCTATGTCGCCGCCGCCGGGTAGCCCACAGCGGTGGCACGCACGCTGACCTCGATGATCTGCTCCTCGCCGGTGGACAGACGCCCCAGGCGGCGATCCAGCTCGACCTCAACCCGCGGCCGATGCGCGCCGGCGGCCAGCGCACGCTCCCTCGCGATGCGGGACGCCTCCTCGGCCGCGAAGCTCGCGGCGTCCGCCAGGCTCTCAAACTCGCGCCTGCCGCCGGGCGCGTACACCGTGAACGCGTCATACTCACTCGGCCGCACTGCCACGACCTCGGACGCCGCCACATGACTGATGATCGCGCCGACGGCGTTCGCAACCTCCGCATGCTCGGGGACGATCACCTCAGCGCCGAGTCGACTCGACAGCGGTGGGAGAAACGCCGCTGCCGGCGCTCCGATTCCGGTCACCGGACGCCCATAGCTCGGCGTAAGGCTTAGCGGCGCATCGTCGTCCACCGACAGGATCCGCGTCAGCACCGCCGCCAGCGCCTCGCATTCCTCCGCGGCCTGCTCAAGCGCAGTCTGCCGCCCGAACTCCTCCGCAATCACCATCAGCCCGAGCTTCCGCCCTATCTGCTCCCATACGAGTGTGGGGACCTCAGCCGCCGCGCAGCCGTAGAGCCTCGCGAACGCCTCCACGGCCGCCCTAGCGACATCCACGTCCCATGCGGTGAACTCGCCGGTGTAGTGCAGCAGGTCCGTCGGCGTCAGCGCCGCGCGCGCCAGCACTCCGCGGTCCTCCATCCGGCGCGTGTTCAGCAACCTCGGTGAGGCCAGCCCCAGCCGCGCGGCAAGTCGTGACCGCGGCATCGCCCCATCGCCCAGTACGTCGAGCATTGCCCGCTCGCGCTCCTCCAGGTCCCGATGGGCCGCCATCGGACCTCGCAGCAGCCAGTCGAGGCCCGACGCATCAGTGCGCGCGGACTCGTCGTAGCGTCCGACGCGCTCGAGATCATCCGCGATGTCATCCTCCAGCATCGCGCCCAGATAGCACAGCGGTAGCACCCGACGCGGCCCGATCAGCAGGTCGCGGTCGGCGTTGAAGTCGATCTGGCTGTCCCCACCGAGGCCCATCGTGCGGATCTGCACCGCTTCGACCGAGGTCTGCCAGCCTCCGACGCTCGCCCCCTCCGGCGACAGCCGTGGACGACCGTCCTCAATGATCGCTGCGTCGGTGGTCGTCCCTCCGACGTCGATAACCATCGCGCTGTCGGCACCGGACAGGTGGTGGGCGCCCATGACGCTGGCCGCGGGGCCCGAGAGGATCGTCTCCACCGGCCGCTCGCGCGCCGTCTCCACGTTGATTAGCGAGCCATCGCCCTTCACCACCATCAGCGGCGCCGTCACACCACGCTCGAGCAGCGTCTGCTGGGCCGCCGCCAGCAGGCGATCGATGAGCGGCAGCAGCCGCGCGTTCAGGGCAGCGGTATTCGCCCGCGAGATGAAGTTCAGCCGTGCCGACAGCTCATGCCCGCACACCACAGGCAGGTCGCACTCCTGCGCAATGACGTCCCGTGCGGCAAGCTCATGCGCCGGATTGCGGGTGCTGCCATAGCCCGAGACCGCGAAGGCATCGACGCCTTCCGCGAGCAGCCTCCGGACGGCCTCCCGACAGCGCTCCGTATCAAACGCCTGAAGCTCCTCGCCGCCGATCGACATCCGTCCGCCGATTACTGCCCGGTGGCGCCATCGAATGCGCGTTTCGTCGAAACCTGCGTGCGGCATCACGATGCAGCCCGGCTCACCACCGCGATCCTCGACGATGGCGTTCGTCGCAAATGTTGTGGAGAGCGCCACCAGCCCGACCCGGGGCAGCAGCTCCTCGTTCAGGGCATCGATCGCCGCCCGTATCCCGATCAGTGGATCGTGGTGCGTTGTCAACGCCTTGGCCTTGGAGAGCACCCTGCCGGCGGCGAAATCGTAGATGACCGCATCCGTATAGGTCCCGCCGGCGTCGATCCCCAGGCCGATCCCCGACCGCACGACGCCGGTGCCGTCATCAACGCGCTCGAGGTCCGCCAGCCCGTCCTCGCGCCTCAGCGCCGCTCCGGGCGATATCGCGATCAGCACTTCGTGATCGCCCGACGCCGTCGAGCGCTGCCCCGGCCGAAGCACCAGGAACCGGTCGTCATCCCATTCACCGAAGACCAGGTCACGCAGCATCGAGATGTCGCCGGGCAGCATCTCGCACGCCCAGTCGAGGTTCGCTGCGACGCGCTCGGCGAACTCCTGGCAGTCGTCGACCCCCGCCAGGCCCGTGTCGATCACCGCCACGCGCGTGTAGTTGCGCTTCCAGCTCTCGAGGAACTGCAGGATCTCTTCGGCCTGCTTCTCCCCGTAGCGCTCCGCGAACGCGTCGAAATCCCGATGCTGCCGCACGTCTCGCGTCCAGCTTCGCAGACGCCTGGTCTGGTCGAGGCCCATCTTCTTCGAATACCAACCGGGCGTGAGGTAGTACGTACCGGGATGCTCGCGGAACTGCCTGCGGTACTCCTCCCGCGAGCCCAGAAACAGCGTCAGGCAGTCATGAACGCGGGGTATGACCACGGTGATGCCCGAGGCGATGAGGTCCGAGGTCCCGCGTCCACACAGGCCGTAGGCCAGCGCGACCGCATCGTAGCCCTCGGCCGCGGCGCGGTCGATCTGTCTCTGGACAGTGTCCCGCAACTCGTCAGGGCGCTCGTGCAGGCCGGCTGTCAGCGGCTGGAAATCGACCTCGTGCGGGCTCTGCTCGATAAGCGACTCCAGCTCCGACTCAAAGACGCCGCAGCCGAGGAGGCGTATCTTCATGGCCTCATCTCTCAGTACAGTCTGCTTCGGCGGACCACGGTCCGCCGCCCATAACATATGTGTCAAATTCTACCGGAACCGGCCCCCAGGCGCAAGAGACCGTGGTCCCCATTGCGAGCGAATTCGTGCAGACGCCTGTGGCATCGGAAACGTTTGTGGTAGAATGGCCGTCAAAGAACCGCCGGTGGCGGTGGGCATGCCGGAAGCAGAGCCGAGAGGAGATTCACC
>JALGTR010000177.1 GCA_029821265.1 Candidatus Zipacnadia bacterium | reverse complement strand
GGCAGATGCGCACGATCGCGCTCCACTCGGTCTGATCCGAGGCGGTGGGAGTGCGCCAGTGGTTGGGGTTGACGAAGAGCGGAACACCTGCGGCCGCAAGGGCCTCGAGCAACGGGTCGATCGCCCAGTCGTCAAGGCGCACATCGAGGAAGCCGTGAAAGAGGAAGAGCGCGCTCACGCCCTTCTCGCGCATACGTGCCACGAGATCAGCCGGCGCGGGCAGTTCCTCGCTCTGCGGCATGAGGCCGACCCACGCCGGGTGCAGGCGCGGGTGGTCTGCGGTGCGCTCGAGGATGCGGGTGTTGCCGGCCGCCGGATTCGCCTCCCGGGCCAGCGGATCGACCACCAACGCCTCGTGGATCCCGAAGTGATCCATGGCGGCGAGCAGATCCCCGGCGGTCTCCGGCTGGCCCGCGGCAGTGTGCACCGAGCGTCCGAGGAGGCAGTTGCAGTCGAACCATCGCGTCTCGGTCATGGCTCCCCTTCCCGCTTCAGCTTCCGTCAGTCGGCCGGGTCCACAGCGAGTCGGTGATCGCCGGGATCGCCGGGCCAGGCCGGTGCCCCTGTGACGTCCCGATTCCGCGCAGTGTGCACCCGAGCGGGTCCAGGCTACCGCCGATCCACATTCGCCACGGAGCCGGTGCGCCCGGATTCGAAGATCGCGTCGATGACCTCCAGCACGCGCACGCCGTCCTCACCGTCTGGCGAAGGCTTGCGGCCCTCGCGGATGGCGTCGACAAACTCCATGATCTCCGTCGCCCACGCTCTGACGTACTTAAAGCCGCTCAGACGCCCGGAGGCCTCCGCCGGCCAATCCGGCTGGTTCGCTGTGGCTCCGACCTCGATCCGCGTCGGTCTCCGGTAGGCGTCGATCGCCCGGCTCTCGACGAAGACGTTCGGGCTCTCCCATTCCGTGCGCAACCTGCCCGCGGTGCCGACGACGTCACACCATCCGTAACGGCCGCCCATGCGCTGTGAGGTGACGAGCACGCCGGAGAATCCGTCCTCGAACTCGATCGTGACCGTGGCGTCGCTCTCGACGTCGCCCTGCGCCGCCGGATGCATCTCGGCATAGACGCGAGTCGCCGGCGAGCCCGCCATCCAGAGGATGAAGTCCAGCGCGTGCGAGCCGACGTAGTACATGGGGCCGCCGCCCCGATCGTGTTCGGAGAGCCAGCCGCCCATCGGGCCGATCATCTGACCGCCCATGACGCTGACGATCTCCCCGACCGCGCCGTCGTCAAGAAGCCGCTTCATCTCGATGCGTTCGGGCAGAAACCGCAGCGTATATCCTACCATCAGCCGCACGTCGCTCTCCTCAGCAGCGGCCACAAGCTCGCGGCCCGCATCGGCGGTGAGCGCCATCGGCTTCTCGACCAGCGTGTGCTTGCCGGCACGGACGGCCTCGAGCGCGGCCGGCTGGAGCGCGTCATGCGTGACGGCGACGATCACGGCATCGATCGCGGCCTCCTCAAGCATCTGCGACGGATCCCCGAATGCCGCGTCGAAGCCCAGCATCTGCGCGGCCTCCTCCGCCGCCTCGGGGCGGATATCCGCGCATGCGACCAGCTCGACCTCGCCCGTCACCGCCGCGGCATCGGCCAGATACCGCCCCTGTCCGCCACAGCCGATGAGTCCCATCCTGATCTGATCGCCCATGATCATCGCTCCTCGTGGTCGCCCAGCAATCCGGTGATCTCCTGCAGCCACACGTTGAACTCCGTGGCGGCGTCGATGCGGATCAACAGCGCATCGTCACCGCCGACTATCCAGCTCCCGTCCTGGCGCTGCGTCTCGAGAAGGCGGTCGCAGAAGGCCAGCGCGGCGGCGCGGGCGCGCTCATCTCCGGTGAGCACGAAATGCAGCGCCGCCGCCAGCGAGCTCTTGCCGCTGCCGGTGTGCGTGAAGCGGTCGTCGGCGCACCGCAGGTGGAGCTCGAAGAACGCATCCGCGCTCTCGAGCCATTCGTGTGATCCCGTCGCCATGAACAGGCGATCGCACAGCATCCACGGTAGCCCGATCTCCCAGTAGGGCTGCTCGATGGACGTCATGTCGATGAAGAGCGCGTCCGGATCGACGTCGGCGGTGGCGAGCGTCCCGTCTACGCTGGTGCGGTAGTAGAATCGGCCGACATCGGGCTGATCGAGCAGGGCCAGACACCACTTTGCGGCGGCCTCTGCGACCTCGTCACGACCCACCGCAAGCGAGGCGAGGCCCGCCCAGGCGGTCGGCAACGCCCGCAGCCATTGATCGCCGGCGAAATGCGGGAAGCCGCCGCAATCGGCCTGCTGTCCGGCGAGCCAGCGGGTCAGCGGGCGCGACAGATCGTAACGCTGAAGGCGGTGGGCGCCCTGCGCCATCCACGAGAGCTTGTATATGTCGCCCGAGTAGTCGCGCACGCTTCCGTCAGCCTCGAGCGTGTTGGCGACGATCCAGTCGGCGAGACGGTGGGCAGGGCTGAGCTCGCCGGCGAGGCTCCACGACCAGATCTGCTTGTGATACGCGTCGCGGATCCCCTTGTCCCAGATGAACGCGCCGTCGGGGCGCTGATACTGCAGCGTGAACTCCACGGCGCGCCGACCGGCCTCGCGGCAGCGGGCGAAGCGATCAGCCACGGCGGTCCCTCCTTCGGCTCGGTGGTCCGATGTACGCCTGTATTCCGCGCCGGCGACCTGAAACCTGCGATCGCTTCTCGCGCGGCGAGCGGAGGATTCGCTGGACGCAAGCGTGAATGCTGGGGCGACCGTGCACAGCAGACGCAGTGTCGTGTCCGCGGGCGGACCAGGAGGGAACGCCGATGCGCTTGCATCGCCTGATCACGCTGTTTGCCGTGGCGATCGTCCTCTCAGCATCGACGCAGCTTCAGGCGGCGGTGAATGTCACCGCACTGGACCCTGAGACCTCCGAGACCCCCGAGGGCCAGCGCGTGGCGCAGACGGTGGTTCTGGCCAACGAGAACGCGCATTACGCGCTGACCTACGACGTCATCCACGACCCCGACAGCCCCGGCGACGTCACCAGCCACTGGTGGCAATGGACAACCGGCTACATCACCCTCGGAATGACCGAGCCGTCGGGGGCGAACTTCTATTGGCAGGGCTTTCTGCGCTGGACCTTCGATGACCTGAGCCTGCATACGAAGGCCGCGCAGTTCAGCGTGGTTCGCGACTCCGGGCAGGACGGCATGGTGGAGTACCTCTGGAACACCGAGAAAGTTCGCGCGCGCCTGCGGTTCGCGCTGACGACCGGTAGCGACAAGCTGCTGCTGTTCGCCGACTGGGAGCCGAAAGAGCCGATCGCGCAGACGCAGATGACGCTGGCGGTCTACCCCGCCACCTTCCCCGAACCACGCAACCGCCGTGTAACGACCACCCTCGGCACGCGGGAGCAGGGGCCGGTCACGCTCGACCTGACGCAGGAACGCTGGATGCTGCTCGAGGACGTGACCGAAGGTCGGCCGGCAAGCGGCTCGGCCGGTGTGCTCATCGGCACGCCCGATGCCTTTGAGAGCGTAAGCGTTCCTTCCATCGGATATATGTGCCCGGTCGCACTGCGGCCCGCGCAGGGCGCTCGCTCGTTCGCGGTGGGGCTCTACGACTTCCCCACACTTCCGGACTACCTGGTCACGCGGGCGTACTTCGAGCGTTCCGCGGACACCGAGGCGCGGCAGCTCGGCGAGATGGCCGCGGGCGACCTCAGTCGGCCTCTCCCGCCGATGCCGATCGACGCCGAGCGGGCGGCGGAGCTCAATGAGCTGGGTGAGGGTATGCTCGATCGTCCGGCGGAGCTGTGGCGGCCCGATCCTGAGCCGCTCGATTTCCCGTGGGCGGCCGACCTGCCGGGCGGGCCGATCCGGACGGGCATCTTCTGCCGTCGCTGGTGCGCGTGGGAGACGATGGAGCTGGCGCGGAGGCTGGAGATCGACGCCGAGCACATCTACTTCGATGGCGCCGATCGCCTCGTGAACCCGCGGGCGTGGCCCTACGCGGCGCAGACCGGCATCGGGCCGCTGCCACGAGGCGTCGCGGCACGCAAAGCCGCCGATATCGCCACTGACGAAAGCATGGAGCTGTTCCTGGTGGGCGGGGTTCAGGGCGCGGCCCTGCCTGGCGTCGCGCGCACGGCCATCCTCGAGCAGGTCGCCGCCGGGAGCGGCCTGCTCATCGTCGGCAACGCCGGAGTGCTGGAAGGCTGGCCCGAGGAGCTTCTCGCGAGCGAGGACCCGCAGATGACCGCGGACATCCTAAAGGCGTTTCCCGACCTGGGCAGGATTCCGGGATTCCGGGAGGGCGACCGCGGCCGGGTGAGCGGTCAGCCCCCGATCCGGTCATTCCGATACGGTGATGGCCGGGTCGTGCACCTGAACGTGAACCTGAACACCTACTCATCGCTGGTGCCGCGAAACGACGCCTCCGAGGGTCTCGCGGCGGCAACCGATCGCTGCCTCGCGGTTGCCGCGCGCTGTGCCCTGGCGGCGGCAGGGCGCTCGATGACGACCACACCCGAAGACGGCGAGACGGCGCTGCTGCGCGTGCAGGACGACCTTGGCCGCACGCTGATCCTGGGGGAATACCGCGCGGAGGACCTGCCCGGGCTTCCAGCACTGCCCGCCGACCGGCGGTACTTCATTGATCGTGTCATCCGCAACGCCACGGGACAGACCGTTGGTCTTGTCAGTGAGGCTCGGGAGCCGACGGTCCAGAATCTGATCGAAGACCTCGCAATCACGCCATCGGTAATCACGCACGAGCCAGCCGTGCCCATGGTGAAGATGCCCGACGGAGGGACGGTCGAGTGCAGTGCGACGCTGCTCGAGGCGATCGAAGGTCCAGCGGAGCTGCGCTGGGAGGTGCGGGACGCGTTCGACCGCGTGGTCGCGCGGGCGGTATCGCAGACGAATGGAGAGCAGCAGGCCTCGGTTACGGTGAACCTGCCACGCCCCGTCACCCCCTGCCATGTGCTCGACGTGGCGCTCCTGCAAGATGGCCGCGAGATCGCCTTCGAGCGCCGGCGGTTCACGATGGCCATGGATTACCCGTATGACGACTTCACGGCGCTGCTGTGGACCTACGCGGGAGGCGACCCGATCCTGCGCCGCACCGACCGGATGTGCTACGAGTGGGGCGCGGATATGTGCGACCTCTGCCACATGGGCGGCTACTCGGACGCCGGTGCGGCGCGTGAGTACGAGGTGAGCGCGCGCTCGGGCCTGCGCCTGATACCGTATGTGACGCGCATCGCCGGAACCGCGACGTCGGACTACGTGCGCGAGCCATGTCTGCATGATCCCGAACGCGAGGTTGCGGAGCGCGAGAAGCTCACGACGACGTGCCGGCAGGCCGCCGCGTACTCCCCTGCGGCGTACACGCTGGGCGATGAAAACTACCTGTTCCGCGGTGAGTTCGAGTGCTGCCACAGCGAGTGGTCGGTGGCGGCCTTCCGCGAGTGGCTTGAGCGGAACTACGATACGATCGAGGCGCTCAACGACGCATGGGCGACACAGTACGATGACTTCGGACAGGTTGAGCCGATGATTCTGACCGAGGCCGCCGAGCAGACCGAGAGTTTCGCGCCATGGATCGACCACAAGCTGTTCATGGACACGGCCTTCGCGGAGGCTCACCGGCGGTACGCGGGCTACGTGCGGGCGCAGGATCCCGGGGCGAAGGTCGGCTGGGACGGCCTGCTGAGCTACGGCTGGCGGTCTGGCTATGACTTCTCGAAGCTCACAGACGGGCTGGATCTCAACGAGACCTACACGCTGCAGTTCCTGCAAGGCGAGCTGTACCGGTCGTTCAAGGCCGATGACTGCTTGAGCGGCAAGTGGGGTAACGCGGTCGCGGACAATGAGGCTGGCTGGCACGCATTCCCGTGGGACTGCCTGCTGGCGGGCGACAACTCGGTCTGGTGGTGGACCTCGTGGGGCTGCGACTACGTCCCCTTCAACCCGGACCTGTCGCAGAGCAAGTTCGGGCGGTGGTTCTTCGAGGCCGTGAAGGAGACCACGTCGGGGCCGGGGCGCCTGCTTCTCGCCGCCGGCCGACAACACTCGCCGATCGCTGTGCTCTACTCGCAGGCCGACATGTTCGCCGCGACCATCGCCGGGCAGATCGTCGAGAACCAGCCGTGGGCGGGCGACGGCGGCTTCATCAGCGAGCACCAGACGCTGCTGCGGGCGATACGCGACCTCGGCTACCAGTACCGGCATATCACCCCGCAACAGCTGGAGAAGGGCCTCTCGCCTGACGACTACCGCGTGCTCGTGCTGCCACAGGCGGTCTGCATCTCCGATCGAATGGCCGCGGCAATTGAGCGCTTCGTGCGTGACGGCGGGACGGTCCTCGCTGACGGACGCGTGGGGCTGCTCACCGGCGACGGCCGGTTGCGCGACGAGCGACCGCTCGATGCCCTGCTGGGAGTCAGAAGCGCGTCCGGCATGGACGGCTTCACCGCGGAGATGGTGACCGGCCCGGCGACGATCACGGGCGCGATCGGCGAAGTGCCCCTGGATCTTCCGGAGGTGGAGCTCGGGGCGCTTGAGCCGGCTCTGACGGCTGACGGGGCGACGGCCCTCGGTGAGGTCGCCGACGTCCCGATCGTGTGCGTCAACGAGGTCGGCCGAGGACGAACGGTGCTGCTGAACCTGCTCGTCCGCGATTTCGAGGGTCGCCGCCGCGACGAGGGTCCAAAGCCGATCCTGGAGATCATCGGAGCAACCCTGTGGGCGGCGGGCGTCGAGCCCCATGCGAGCGTGACAACCACCGACGGCGGCCGGCCGGTCTGCGTCCAGCAGGTGATCTTCGGCAACGGGCCTGCGCGCTACCTTGCGCTGCAGCAGGATATCCTCGTGCGCAGTGACCTCACACAGCAGTTGCGCATCTCGCTGCCGGAGCCCGCGTTCGTCTACGACATGCGATCGGGACGGCAGGTTGGCGACGGGCCGACCGACAGCTGGGAGGCGGAGATCTCGCGGGGCAACATACTGGTGTACGCGCTGCTGCCCTATGAGGTCGTAGCGGTTCGGCCGAACGTGCCTGCGGTCGCACAGAGAGGGGCAACGATGGAGCTTGCGATCGCCGTCGAGGTCGAGGGACCGGCCGCCGACCACGTGGTGCGTATGGACGTCTACGCGCCGGGCAGCGATGAGCCCCACAGGCAGTACTCGCAGAACGTGATGTGCGCGGGCGGCGCCGGGGCGGCGGGTATTCCCTTCGCCCTCAGCGACGCCAGCGGGAGATGGCGGCTCGCATTCCGCGATGTTGCCAGCGGCGTGTCTGCATGGAGGGAGCTGGTCGTGCGGTGAGACGACGACTCAGCGGTTCGAGGACGGGACAATCGGGTAGTGGACCAGGTCGAGGCGCCCGTTGAAGTCCTCGACCAGGGCCGTGCAGTTGTCCACCCAGTCGCCCGCGTTGTAGTACTCCACGCCGTGCACGTTGCGAATCTCCGGCCGGTGCATGTGTCCGCAGACGACGCCGTTGAGTTCCCGGCGCATCGTCTCCTCGGTCACCGTCTCGGCGAACCGCCCGATCTGATCGGCGAGGCGCTTGGCATGCACCCTCACGAAGCGGCAGAGGTTCAGCCGGCCGCGCCGGTGTGAGCGTCGGGCAAGGCTGACGATACGCGCCACGGACTGAAAGAGCTGCTGACTGCGCGTGGCGAGCCGGGAGATCCACTCGTAGTTAAGCACGAACCCGTCGTAGGCGTCGCCGTGGGTCACCAGCACGTGGCGGTTGTCGGCGGTCTCATGGATCAGCTCGCGCCGCACGTGGAAGTGGCCGATGTCGATCCCCGAGAGCGGGTAGAGGGCCCGGTCGTGGTTGCCGAGCACGTAATAGACATCCACGCCGCTTTCGGCGAGGCCAAGGATGCGGCGGATGACCCCGATCTGCTCATGAGGCCAGCGGAAGACCGTCCGGTTGCACCACACATCGAGGACGTCGCCGAGCAGGTAGAGGCGGTCAGCGCGATTCTCTTTGAGGAATCGATTCACCGCCTCCGCCTTCGCACCCAGAGTGCCAAGGTGCAGGTCGGAGATGAAGATGCTGCGATATTCACCGACGTCCCCGGAAGGCTCCGAGACGTCGGCCTCGATTGGACCAATGCCGAGTGCCGTCCCTATTCTCTCGCTCGAGGATGCCATCACAGTCCAGTCCATCGCTCATGGCAAACGGTCCGAAGGAGCTCGTCCCTCCGGCCGTCGGTTTCCCGTTCGTCGATCATGAGGCTTCCCGACGCTGCGGCAAATACCTTCTGCTTTGACGTCTGGGAAGTGATACTGTTTCGGCGCGCGGGCAGAATCCGCCCCGCCCCGATCCGAGCGCAGCACGAGCCCATGCGACGGGGATGAGCAATCTGTTCATCCCCGGTCAGGCCTACGG
>JALGTR010000176.1 GCA_029821265.1 Candidatus Zipacnadia bacterium | reverse complement strand
ATTACGTCGCGACGAAGCACACCCTCGAGGGCATGACCGATGTGCTGGCGTACGAGGTGCGCGGCTTCGGCATCCACGTGAAGCTGGTGCAGCCGGGGCCGATCAGGACGAAGTTCAGCGAGAACATCGCCTACGCGGAACGCACGATCGACGCCTACGATGAGTTTCGCGAGAAGGTGAAGGCGGCCGGGGCCCGCAATCGCGCCCGCGAGCTGCCGACCTCCGTGGTGGCGCAGACGATCCGCCGTGCGCTCCACGATCGAGGTCCCCGTCTGCGCTACACCTGCAGCGCACTTGGCTGGCTGGGTGCGCACCTGCGCTGCTGGCTGCCGGAGCGGTGGTTCCGAGGGCTCGTGGGCCGGGTGCTGAATCAATGCTGAGAGACCGGCGGATGTCGAGGAGAGAGAGGCCATGCCACTGCGCTGTGCTGTCGCGGGGCTCAATCGAGGGGCGTTGTTCGTTGCGAAGCTGCAGGCGAATCCGGAGTGCGAAGTCATTGCGGTCTGCGATCCGCGGGCCGAGAAGCTCGCCGAGCATCCCGACGCTCAGGGCTTCGAGGATTTCGACACGATGCTGGCGGATGCCGAGCCGGATCTGGTGGCGGTGGTCACCCCCGGACCGCTGCACGCGCCGCAGTCGATCGCCGCGCTGAACGCCGGGGCACATGTGCTGGTCGAGACGCCAAACGTGTACTCCGAGGACGAGGCGCGGGAGATCGTGCGCATTGCACGCGAGCGCGGCCTGAAGTACATGCTCGCCGAGGACTACGTGTACATGGGGTGGTGCGAGCGGCTGCGATCGCTGGTGGACGATGGCGCGCTTGGCGAGATCATCGGGGGGATGGCGGAGTACACGCACGATTGCCGGCCCGTCCGGCCGCTGTCGGCCGCCACGGAGGAGCATGCGCAGTCGTGGCGCTTTACGAACCTGCCGCCGCTGGCGTACTCCTCGCATACTCTCGGGCCGCTGCTGGAGCTGATGGATGACCGGTGCGTGAGTGCGACGGGACTCGTCGGTGGACGCCGCGAGGTCGCCGGGGTGGAGGTCTTCCCGCTGGAGATCGCGGTGCTGGAGACGGAGGGCGGCCGGACGATCAATCTCACGAACGGCTTCATGCTCAGCCACCCGTTCGTCTGGATGGCGGCGCTTTACGGCACGGAGGGCTCGGTGCGCGTGATCAACACGGACTATCGCGATCCGCAGGCCCTGCGCGTCCTCGTCTCGACTGACGATGAGCCGGGCTGGCGCGACTGGCCGATGGAGTGGCATGCGCGCGACGACGGCCGCGACCACCTGCAGGTGATGGTCGATGCTTTCGTCGAGAGCGTCGTCGAGAACACGCCGCCCCCGTTCGACGAGGCGCGCTCGATGGACTTCTGCCTGCCGGGAGTGCTCGCGCATGAGAGCGCCAGGCAGGGCGGCAGGAGGCTCGACGTGCCGCTATTCTGAGCGGTCAGCCGACGTTGACCCACACGGGGCTTGACCAGGCGGTCTCCTCATCGGCCTGCACCACGCGAACGTAGTAGCAGTCGCCGTCCTCGGCCGGATCGGTGTCCACGAACTCAAAGTATTCGTCGTCAGTCGAGCAGCGGCGGATGAAGAGTTCATCGTTGTTCTTGACGATCTTCATGTAGGCGACAGGCCCCTCGCCGATCGCGTGGATGCGGATGCGCCGTGGCTCGGTCGAATCCGCGAGGTCAAGCTCGCCGCCCATCATGACGTCGTTCACGCTGAACTCGAGGATCATCCGTACGCCCGTGGTGGCGTAGGTTCGTCGGGCCTTCAGCGCGTCAAAGATCGCCTCGCGCGTGAGCTCCGGGGCGTATACGCCGGTGAACCCGCTCTTGCGCATCACGCACCACTGGCGGTCCTGCGGGTAGGAGCGGCCGGGCATGCCCGAATGGCTGTCGCCGCAGCCGATGAAGCCGAAGCGATAGCCGCGCGCCAGCGCGTTGAAGACGCCCGAGCCGGGCTTCTCGGACTTCTCCCAGAGCGGATCGTTGTGCTCGACCCCCGAGCCCCAGCAGGAGTAGACCTCAACGAGGCACTCCAGCCGCTGGTCGAAGTAGTCCCAGTTGGTCCATGACTTCGTGTGGTGCGGAATGCTGATGACATCATCGCGGCCGCGGAAGTAGCCGAAGAAGTCCTCGTAGTCGGCGCCACGCAGCTCCTCGATGATCGGCTCGACCTCGCAGTCGCGATAGATCACGTTCCTGTGGCCCTCGCCGGTGCCGCCGTACTCGAAGCCCTTGAAGGTGACGAACTTTCCCGGCTCGTAGTGCCGGTTCGTCGCCTCCTGCGTCTCCTCCCAGCCGGACTTGAGGTAGCCGCCCGCGTCAGTGATGCCCATGAAGTCGAGCAATGCCACGTCCCGCCCATACTCGTAGCCCTCGTCGGGCGTGCCGATCGAGTCCGAGTGGTACTTGCTCTGGCAGTGCAGGTCGCCGAAGTAGATGTTCATCTCCCGTCGCGTCACCCAGATCGGATTCGAGACGTAGCGCCAGCCACAGCCATCGGCGCGTTCTGCGCTGATGCGATGAACCTCGCGCTGCTCGGAGCTCACTCCCTCCACGATCTTCAGGTTTGCGTCGGCCTCGGTGAACTGCACTGTGCCGGGAAGATTGACGTGGGGGCGTTCGCTGCCGATGCGGAGATCGCCGAGAAACGCGCGGTCGGGTCGATTGCGGAACTCGTCCATGATCGCAATCTTCACGTCGAACTTCTCGCCCGGGCGCACGATCGCGGGCGCCACGACATTGATCTGCCCCGGCGGCGTCGGGACGACGGTCACCTGCAGCTCGTCGCCTGGGAGCTCGTAGAAGTCGCGGTCGCCCTCGACGTCCACGTATGCGTGAAAGCGATCCTTCGGGGTCGGGCAGACGCGCTGGGCCTCCACGCCATCGGCGCCCCACGTTGTGTCGCCGTAGATGATGCGGATGACATCCCCGGGCTCGAGGTCGGCGTCGCGGACGTACGCGACGATGTTATGCGCCCAGCCGCCGCCGTCACGATTGCGCACGTGACGGACCGAGCGCTCCTCGGCGTCGAGGTCGATCCAGGCACCGGTCTTGGTCTCGAGCTCGACTGCGGTGTTCTTGGGCGAGTAGCTGACGTAGCCGTTATCGTAGCCGCCGTGTTCGTGGCCTTTCTGGACAAAGCGGTGCAGGGGCACGAGCGGCCACTCCCAGGCGTCATTGGGCGTGGCGATGCGAAGCTGCCCGCCCTCCTTGAGGCCCTTCTCCCCCACCGTGTACTCGAACGTGAGCGTGACAATGCTGCCCGCAACGATGTCATCGCGCGGCGACATCGTGATGTGGCCATACTCAGTCATAGATGGATCCCCTCGGGGGATGATCAAGATGAAAGCTCCTGCGCAACGCGGGGAGCAGCACTCACAGCTCCAGCCGGTCGTTGACTTCGCGCATGGCGTCGATGACGGTCTGGATGTGCTCGGTGAGGTCAACGCCAAGCTCCTCGGCGCCCTCACGGATGTCGTCGCGGTCGACCGCCGCGGCAAAGGAGCTGTCCTTCATCTTCTTCTTCACCGAGCTGGGCCTCAGGTCCGAGATGCCGTTGGGGCGCACCAGCGAACAGGCCACGATGAACCCCGAGAGCTCGTCCACGGCGAAGATGGTCCTGCGCACCAGGGTGTCACGCGGAACGCCCGAGTGCGGTGCGTGTGCCGCTATGTCCTCGATGAGCTTCTCGTCGGCGCCCCGCTCGCGGAGGATCTCGCCACCCTTGCTGGGGTGCTCCTCCATCGTCGGGTGGATCTCCCAGTCGAAATCGTGCAGCAGCCCGACCACGCCCCAGTAGTCCTCATCCTCGCCGAACTTGCGCGCGTATGCCCGCATCGCGGCCTCAACAGCGTAGGCGTGCTTGCGCAGATTCTCGTTCTCGACGTACTCGTGCAGGATCGCCAGCGCCTCATCGCGCGTCATGGCAAAGCCTCCATCGGTCATCGCTGGATCGGACGGTGGCTATTTCGCGTCGCTCCGCGGCAAGGCCTTCGTGGTGCGTGCCACGGCGCCGGTCGACCGCACCCCGCCTGGCGTGGTCACCGACGCAGCACAGGGCCAGCGCTCGCACTATCAGGGGGGATCACACCGGTACCGCGGCGAACGTTCCACCTGCCAGATGCGCTCTTTCGTCTCGCGGGCCTGCTGCGGTCACATGGCTGGCTTCCGGAGCCAGCATGTCGGAGTGCTGTTGTGCGCTCGCGCGTAATCCTCGTCACCGGTCCATCGAGGAACGCGAACCCCGAGCCACCCGAGTGCACTAAGTGGTTGACATGGCTATGGAGCGCCGGTGGGTGGATGGCACTGTACAAAGCGCTCTACCGCGGCACCACGATCTCGACCATCTGGGCGCCGTCGATCCGCGGGATCGTGAACTCTACCCGTCCGTTGCCGACCTCGTACTCGATCGGCTCCTGCTGCGGCACGAGACGGACGGCTTCCACGTCGCGGTCCACGGCGACCGACACTGCCACTTCGTGCAGGGGGATGACATCCTCAACGATGTCCAGCTCCACGCTGCGGCGTTCGGGAACGTAGTGCAGCGCGTGCACCACCAGCCGCCCTTCGGCCTCCTGTCGGTTCACGGTGAAGATCGCGGTGCTCGGCGCGTCTGCGATAAGCGTCGGCTCTGGCAGAAGCCGGGCGATGGCGTTCGCGACGAGCTGCTTGCACCACAGCGGCGCGCGCTGATGATACTGCGCGAAGACCGGGTGCATGAGGTAGATGCAGCGACCGCTCTGGACGGCGCCGGGGTAGTCCGCGGCGCCCTCGATCGGCGTGTGCCTGTGTGAGCAGAAATGTCGCCACGTGCGATTGAACCACGGCTTCATCATCGGCGAGAGTACTTCGGCGCCGTCCGTCGCCTCGACCTGCGCGCCCTGCATATACATCACGTGCGGAGCATCCCGCAGGCCCTCGCCAAGCTCGCCGGGCACGATGAAGTCGGGTGAGAAGGGCGCTTCGCCTATCCAGCGAACGCCCAGCTCGTCGAGCGCGAACTCGCCACCGGCGGGCGTCAGGCCTGAGTGGTAGCTCGCCAGCAACGCGCCGCCGCCTGCGACGAAATCGCGTAGCTTTCCCGCCAGCTCATCGTCCACCGGGATCTCATCGGGCAGCACGATCAGCCGGTAGCGTGAGAGATCCGATTGCGAGTCGATCACATCGAACTGGTGGTGCAGCTCCTGGAGCATCTTCGTCGCCCCGAAGGCGGCCGGCGGGATCGCCCGATGCGTGCTCTCGACGCCGAACTCCTCGGGCGTCATCACGCCGATGTCCACCACCGCCTCGGCGCCATAACACCACGGCTCGGCGGCCTCAACCTTCGCGTAGACCTCTCCGACGAGGTCGTACGTCGGCCCGTCGATCCTCCCGTCCGGCGGGAGCTGATCGCCGATCTCGCAACGGCAGTTCAGCGCCAGCATTCGCAGGCACTCGTACTCCAGCGCCGCCGGGTTGCGGTAGGAGTGGAAGTCACCCCAGGTGGTGTGGAACTTGCCGGTGTGGGAGATCGTGGGTCTACCGAGCGTGCGCGCGTAGCGTTGAGCCACCGGGAAATGCGAGTAGCCCCAGCCGCCGCCGGGCAGCGACTCGAGCTCCCAGTGCGTGAAGTAATCGAGCATCTTCCGGTGCGCTGGGCCGATATGACCGGAGTTGTAGAAGATGTTCGCGTCCGGCTGATGCTCGCGCACCAGCGCGCTCATGCGATCCTGGAAGCGAAGCAGCACATCGAACGCGAATTGCTGACGATCCACGGGGTCCTCGGGATCGAGGCCGCGTCGGTCCATCTCCTCAACGCAGTGGCGGCAGCAGCATGGCGTGGCGTGCACGATGTCGAAGAAGAAGCCGTCACAGTCGAAGCGCGTGAGAACCTCCGTCGTGTGCTCGGCGAGGAAATCCACGTAGGGCGTGTTCAGGCACAGACGCTGGTAGAAGCCGGCCTCGAAGGGCTTCGTGCCGACCCGGCAGCCATCCTCGTCGATGCACAGCCACTCCGGATGGCGCGTGGCGGTGTAGTGGTCCCACTGCACCGTGATATAGATCGGACAGAGGATGTCCCGCGCGTGGCAGGCCTCGATCTGCTGGCCGAGCAGATCGGTCTGCAGGTGCGGGTGAACGCGCTCAGGATGGGCCTCGCTCGGGTAGTAGATCCAGCCATGGTGCCCGCGGGCGAAGCAGCAGATCTGATTGACGTGGGCCCGCTCGAGGGTCGAGGCGAACTCCTCGGGGTCGAAGCGCCCGCCGATATTGGGGATATCGCCTGACGTGTGGAAATCGAGGTGTATCGCGCGGTATCGCGGGTCGCCCATGGGGGGGTCTCCTTTGCCACTATGCATCGATCGCGTGGGCGTAATTCCCCGTCGGCGGGCAAATCCCTCTGCACTCCGGACGCCCGGGTGCCGACCGTACACGCGAGGGCGCCGGCCGCTAAGCCGGCGCCTCTTCCCGCGCTCAATCGGTTGTCAGATCAGCGCCGTGGCCTCATCTTTGCGTGCCCATCAACATAGAGGATCGCCGAGCCCACGCTGTGCCAGTCCGAGCTGTAGTCGCCTGCCAGCACCGTCTGCGACGGGTCCTTGCCCCACGGGTTGTAGATCGGCTGGTAGGGCATCCCAATATCGAGCAGGCCAAATCCGTAGTCGTAGCTCGTGCCCTGCTCCATCCACATCTGCTCTTTGTCGCTCGGACAGCGGAAGATCTGCTCATTCTTCACGTAAGAGCCGATGACATCGTAGATCGCCGGCGGCCCCTGGTGATACGCGTCGCTCGGCGGCGGCGATGCCGGATACTCATTCGCCATTGGAAGCATGTCCTGGTGGTCAGTGGCGTAGATGTTCACCGCTATGCCGATCTGCCGAAGGTTGGACAGACAGGTCGTCTCCCGTGACTTCTCCTTTGCCCTCGCGAAGACCGGAAATAGAATCCCGGCCAGGATGGCGATGATAGCGATCACGACCAGCAGTTCGATCAGAGTGAAACCCGCTCGGGACACTCGCATGACGGCACCTCCGTGGGGGTGGCCCCGGACATGAGATCACCCCGAATTTGGCTACTGCGCAATACGCGCCATCGCCTGAAGTATTGGCTTGATCTCCATCCGCCGATCCGCAGACAGCGTGGCGCTGTAGTCCATCACGCGCGGCATGATTCGCCCGATGAAGCGCTGCGCCCGCTCTCTGCGCTCGGGTGGTATATTATTGAGACGATCCACGATCCGCTCAACGCGCTGCCGGCGATCCTCCGGTGACATCTGCCAGAACTCGCTCCAGATGCGGTTGAACATCTGCTCTCGCCGCTGCTCCATCTGCTGGCGGCGAGTCGCCAGTTCCTGTTCCGTCAGCGGCCGCGGCTGCGCCACAACGTAGAACGTCCGCCACTGCGCGCCGGCCGCCTGCGCGATCGCGTCGAGCGCCTCGCCCACAGGACGATCCGCGAGCTGCAGGCTCACGGAGCCCTCGAGATCGGTTGGGGCCAGCACCAGAAATCCGCTTGCAGCCGTGAACTGACTGATCGCCTCCGCGATCGACGCGTCCTCCAGGCGCAGCGTGATCGCATCCGAGCGCACCGGGAGCAGGATACCCCGGATCGGGTCCTCATACTCCATCATAGCCCAGCCTGGCCCCCGACCCGGGCCAGCCGGCCCGCCCTGAGCAGTGCCCTCGCCCTGCGGGCGGAAGATGCCGCCGCCGGGATACTGGGGCATCTGCATGCCCTGACGCTCCCGCGGCCCCGCTTCGGAAGCACCAGGCTGCGCCTGAGCCGGTCCCGGGCGGTCGGGCATCCATTCGCCGCGGAGGCGCCCGAAGACCTCCCGCCGCTGCTCGTCGGTCAGCCCCTCCAGCCACGCCTGTCGCGCCGAGGCCAGTCTGGCGAGGAGCTGCTCAGCATTCCAGGGGGCCTCCGGAGGCTCACGTTCGATGATATAGGCACGCATCCACGACGCGTCCGCGCCCTCCGCCAGCAGCCTCACAGAGTCCTCGAGCGTCCTGTCCTCGAGGCCACCGGTGAGGCTCTTCGTGGTGTTCCTCGTCACGGCGACCTGGACCCCGGTCTGTCGCTGGATCTCGGCCGCCACCTCGCGCGCGGGCATATCATCGGCCCGCAGCGTCACCCGCGGCCCGTCCGCGGTCACATCGGTCGACTCCTGTGCCACGGCACACCAGCACAGTCCGGCGGCCACCATCAGCACTGCAATCCTCAGCTGTCGCATTCCCGTCACTCCCATGCCGCGTTCGCATCCATATATACCGTCGCGCCGGATGCTGCCACGCATAGTACGCACACTGTGCGTCCCGGCATATTACCACGACTGATGCTCCACTTGCACTCCCGGGCGCACCCCGCCGTCACCATCGCCGGCCACCTTAGCAGGCACCCCGTCATCGCTGATC
>JALGTR010000175.1 GCA_029821265.1 Candidatus Zipacnadia bacterium | reverse complement strand
CGCAACACACTCAAGCACCCCGACGGTGCCCTCCTCGTCTCCGGATGGCGGCAGCTGTCGCTGTGGCAGCCGGCCGCACTTGCGGCACCAGTCGATGCAGTGGCGAGCGGCAATGGTGGAGACGTAGGCGGAAAACGGGGCACGGGGCTCCCAGATCCTCAGCGCCCGCTTCTTGTCCTCCAGCAGCCGGGCGATGATCTCGGAGCGGAGGTCCTCCTGATCGTCGGTGTTACTGACATATCGACTGATGACGGCATGAAGGCAATTCGCGACGTGGTCCAGCAATGCTTGAAAAGCGCGGTCGTTACAGCTTGCGGCGAGACGAACAAGCGCAGGCTCATCCTCTGGCAAATGCTGCCTCATTGGCGCACCCCCGCAGCCAGTCCTCACAGTAAGGGCCGGAAGAGGCGCGGTACCCCTGCCACGCCGTCTCCCTGGCTGGGTTCTCTTCATTGTTCAATCGGCAATGATTTCACCACACAGCAGGAGCTCTCCTTGCTGCCACGAGCGGAAACGTGATTCTCTTCACGGGCGCCGCGGCTATGGGGATCGCTCTCTCAGGCGATCCCCATCTCCGCCGACAGATCACACGTCAAAGATCTCGAACGCATGGCGGGCGGACTCGATCGCGTCGCCCTTCGGCGTGTATTCGTGGGCGATGTACCCGTCGTAGCCAGCCTCCGCAATCGCACGCGCAACCGCGGGGTAGAAGATCTCCTGCTGTTCGTCCAGATCATGCCGGCCCGGGTTGCCGCCGGTGTGGAAGTGCCCGATATACTCGATGTGATCGGTGATGTTGCGAATCAGGTCGCCCTCCATGATCTGCATATGGTAGACATCGTAGAGGAGTTTGACGGCCGGCGAATTGACCATGCGACACAGATGCACGCCCCAGGCGGTGTTGTCGCACTGATAGCCCGCGTGATCGACCTTCGAGTTGAGCAGCTCCATGCACAGTGTGACCCCGGCCTTCTCGGCCTGCGGTGCGACGCGTGAGAGCAGTTCAGCGCAGTACTCGGCGCCCTTCATCTCCGACAGCCCGAAGCGCCGGTTACCCGAGAAGCAGCACAGCACGGGCACGTCGTTCTCGGCCGCAATCTCGATGCTCTCGGCCAGCTCATCGGCGATGCGATCATGGTTCTTCGGATCATTCATTCCGTCCGAGAGCGACTGATGGCCGATCAGCAGCGACACCTCGAGCCCGTGGTCCTTGACCATCGGTATCTCGTCCGGCTGCATCATCTCCATCGCATCGTAGCCTATCTCTTTCGCGGCCTTCATGATCTCCTGCGGCTCATAGTCGGAGCCGCCGACGAACGACCACCAGACGAGCGACTGCTTCATCACGTGACCCTCCCGAGACGTATCCCACTGGGGAAAGACGAATCGAATCGTGTTGAGGTGTGCGTTCGCCGTGGCAGCGGGATGGACCTGCGGGGCTACGCTTCGAGGTTGGGGACGATCACGCGCAGTTCGTCGGCAGAGATCGCGCCCTCGCGGAGGAGCCGCGGAGGACTGGAGGCAACGTCGATGACGGTGGAGGCCACGCCACCGGGGCAGCGGCCCGCATCGATCACCAACCCGACGTGCGCAAGCAGCGCATCGGAGAGCTCGACGGCGTCACACGCGGGCTCCTCGCCGGAAAGATTCGCGCTCGTGACTGCCAGGGCGCCGCCTGCCGCGGCGATCACCGCTCGAGCGATCTCGTTGTCGGGGAGGCGCAGCCCGACGGTCGGCATCCCGGCGGTGACGGCGCCCGGGACGCGATCGGATCTACGCACCACGACTGTTAGCGCGCCCGGCCAGAAGCGCTCGAGAAGCGCCGCAGTCTCGTCGGAGGGGGCGCTCGCGAATAGTGTCAGGGCGTCGGCGATGGAGCCGACGAGCACCGGCAGCGCCAGGCCCCGCGGCCGCTGCTTCGCCTCATAGATGCGTTCGATGGCCGCGGCATCGGTCAGCGAAGCTGCAAGGCCGTAGACCGTGTCGGTGGGCATGACCACGAGGTCGCCGCCGGAGAGGACATCCGCCGCCGCACGGGCCGCCTGCTCGAGGCTCGCGGGTGGCACGCGGACCATTCGCGTCGCGCTCACGCGTCGCCGACCCCCAGCACCGCCGCGACGACGCGGTCGATCTTGCCGAGGTCCTTGCGGATGATGATCTCCCTGGCGCCGAGTACCTCGCGCATCAGCTCGGCCGTCTCGGTCGCCTGCCCCTCGCCGACCTCGAAGAACACGGCGCGTAGGGCCGGAAGCCCGGTGCACTGCGCCACGATCGCCCGGTAGCCGCCGAGACCGTCGGGCTCGGTATCAAGCAGCGCCTCGCGCGGCTCGTGCTCGGCGATCTCGGGCATCAGCGTGTCCCATTCCTCCTCGCGGATGTAGGGCGGGTTCGACACGACCATCTCGACGGTCTCCGCCCAGCCAGCCTCGTGTAGCGGATCGAGCCACCGTCCGGCGGCGAACTGAACGCGGTCGGTGAGACCCAGTTGCTCCGCGTTCTCGGCAGCCAGCGCCAGTGCCTCGGACGAGACATCGGTCGCCAGCACCTCGGCCTCCTCGACCTCCGCCGCGAGAGTCAACGCAATAATGCCCGTTCCGGTGCCGATGTCGGCGATGCGCCGGATGTCGTGCTCTTCGATGATCTCCAGCGCCACGTCGATGACAGGCTCGGTGTCAACGCGGGGGATGAGCGCGCGTGGGTCGCAGAGGAACTCGCGGCCGTAGAATTCGGTTGAGCCGACGAGGTACTGCAGCGGCTCGCGCTTGCTGCGGCAGCACACCAGCGTCTCGTAGGCCGCGAGTTCATCGCCGGTAAGCAGCCGGGCGTGGTGCATTGCGAGCTGTGTGAGGGGGATCTCCAGCACGTGCGATGCGAGAGCGCGGGCGTCGAAGTCGGCCTCCGGAACGCCGGCCTCTTCCAGGCGCTTCTGTGCGTCCTTAATGGCCTCGCTGAGCTTCATGATGGCCTCGTCAGAGGCTCTCGGCCAGCTCCTCAAGCCGCTGCTGTCGCTCCCGCTTCTCGAGCGCTTCAATCAGCTCGTCGATCTCCCCGGTCATAATCGCGGGGATGTTGTGCAGCGTGAGACCGACGCGGTGGTCGGTCACACGGTCCTGCGGAAAGTTATAGGTCCGAACCTTCTCCGACCGGTCGCCGCTCCTGACGGCTGCCCGACGCTGGGCGTCGATCTGCTCGTCAAGCTTCTGCTGCTCGTGCTCGTAGAGCCTTGAACGCAGTACGCGCAGGGCCTTCTCGCGGTTCTGGCGCTGCGATCGCTCATCGCGAGACGCAGCCGTGATGCCGGTCGGCGTGTGCGTCACGCGCACGGCGGTCTCGTTCTTTTGCATGCTCTGACCGCCGGGCCCGCCGGCGCGGAAGGTGTCCCACTCGAGGTCGGAGGGGTCGATCTCGATGTCAACCTCCTCGGCCTCTGGCAGCACCGCCACCGTGGCGGCCGAGGTGTGAATCCGGCCCTGAGACTCCGTGGCTGGGACCCGCTGCACGCGGTGAACGCCGGACTCGTGTTTCAGTGTTCCGTAGGCGCCGGGACCCTTCACAACGAAGATGATCTCCTTGTACCCACCCATCTGTCCGGGGTTCGCGGACATAATCTCGGTGTCCCAGCCCTGGCGGGTGACGTAGGCGCTGTACATATCGAAGAGGTCTCCGGCGAAGATCGCCGCCTCATCACCACCGGTCCCGGCGCGTATCTCGACGATCGCGTTGCGGTTGCGCATCGGGTCCGGCGGAATCAGCAGCATGAGCAGATCGCGCTGCATTGCATCGATCGCCGCCTGGGCCTCGTCGCGCTCCATCTCGAGGAACTCGCGCATCTCCTCGTCCTCGGTGCTCTCGAGCATCGCCTCGGCTTCGTCGCGTGTTTCAAGGTGCGCGCGGTACTCGTTCAGCTTCTCCACGGCGGGCTCAAGCTCCGAGTGACGCACCGACAGCTCGCGCAGGCGCGCAGGATCGTTCAGCACCTCAGGCGTCGTGAGCTGCTGCTGAACGTGCTCGAATTCTTCCTCCAGGCGCTCAAGCGCCGGCAGAAGGTCCATGGCGCCCCTCCGGGCGGATTCTCAGTGAGGGCAACGGTCAGGCTCCGATGGTCCCGTGACGGTCTCTACGCGTCCGATGCAGCCGCCGGGGCCTCGGCGGGCTCGGCCTGCGCGGTGGGCGCCTCGGCGTCCTGCGGCTCGGTGTCGCGCACAATCTGTCCGCCGCGACCGATGCTCACCCGCTCAGGCTCCTCGAACCCCTCGGGCAGCTCTACCTCCGGCGCGACCTCGGCGAGTGCGTAGATCGCGACCTCGACCTGCTCGCGGTCCGGCTGGCGTGTCGTCAGCTTCTGCATCAGCAACCCCGGACCGGCGAGCACACGGGACAGCACACTGCCGCGATGCCGACCGGCCCAGTGGATGACCTCATAGGCGATCCCCGCGATCGGGATCAGCGTCGCCAGACGCAGCAGCAGCCGGAGCCACAGCGCCGGCCAGCCGAGGAAGCAGTTTACGATGATCTTGACGAGGATCACCACAAGCAGAAAGGCTGTCCCGCAGCGCGGGTGCAGCGGTGAATGCGCCAAAGCCGTCTCGACGGTGACCTCGCCCGTCTCCTCGAAGGCGTTGATTGTGGCGTGCTCTGCGCCGTGGTATTCGAACACGCGCCTGACGTAGGGTATCAGCGAGATCCCGCTGATGTACCCGAGGATGACCAGGAGGCGAATACCGCCCTCGAAGAGGTTCCGCACAAACACCTCGCCGAAGGCTCCACCCACCGTCGCCTGCTCGGCGCCCATGAACCAGTCGACAGCCCAGGCGGGCAGCAAAACGAAGAGGCCGATCCCGATGGCCATCGCCGGCAGCATCGTCAGCCACAGCGTCGTCTCGCCCAGAGACTCGGGCTTGTTCTCTTCGGCGTCCCGCGGCTCGCGAGATTCAGCGTCGGCAGCAGCGATCTGGCGGGCCTGTCTCTCGCCGGCGGACTGCTCGTGCTCGGCGGCACGCCCCTGCGCCTCATCCTCCAGCGCGACGTTGCCCGAGAAGTTCAGCGACTCGAGGCCCATCGTCAGCGAATCGAGCAGCGCCACGTTCCCGCGCACGAGCGGCCATTTCGCCCAGCCGTACCGCTGGCTGAGCGTATTGAGGGCGCGCCTTCCGACGATGATCGATCCGTCGATTCGGCGCACGGCTGTCGCGTAGGCGGTCTTCGAGCGCATCATCACGCCCTCGAGAACCGCCTGCCCGCCGTAGAAATGCTTCTGCTCTTCGCTCATGCCACCAGCGCACCAGAAGTAGGCCGGCCTCAGCCCTGCAGGCTGAGGCCTTTATCGCGAATCGCTACCGGGCGCTACCCCTTGTCGGAGTCGCCCTCGTCCTCTTCACCCATCTCGTCTCTGTACTGATCCTGCAGGCCGTAGCGCCGGATGAACTTCTCGACGCGACCCTCGGTGTCGACCATCTTCTGCTTGCCGGTGTAAAACGGATGGCACTGGCTGCAGATCTCGACCTTGATCTCGGGCTTGGTCGAGCGGGTCTTGAATGTCTCGCCACAGGCACAGGTGACCGTGGCCTCTACGTATTCCGGATGAATGTCGGTCTTCATGGTCGTATCCCTCCGACCGCTCCGCGGCCGAGTGTGCAGATAACAAACACGACCCGCGCAGGGGCCGTGGGAAAGTATTGTAGCACAATTCACCGCCACCCCGCAACCCGTCATACGCAATTCTGCAGTGACCTGAGCGCCACCGGACGCATTCGGCCACGGCCTGGAATCGCCCCGCAATATGTGGCGCGCCGGCTACTGCTCCGCTTTCTGCTCCTCCTCGGCCTCCTGCTCCTCGCTCTCCTCCTCGTCTTCCACCTCAACAACCACGAAGCCGCGTCCGCCACAGTAGGAGCAGCGCACGGCCGCGTGGCTGCGACGCCCGCGACCGGCAGCTCGCAGGCAGTCGATGCAGCTCCGCCCGCCGCTGATAGTACAGGTCTTCTGTCCACCGCAGTGCTCGCACTCCACCATCTTCCTCGCCATCAATGCAACCTCCCAGTCCTGTCGTCAGTTCGCTCGTTCGCGCCACCACTCAAGCGCCACTGCTGGCGCCGACCAGGCGCGGCCTCCCTGCCCGGCGATCTCAAAGACCGATCGTGGTCGCGCTGCGGACGTCGTGGCGCCCACCATCTCCGGCGGAATCGCGGCCAGTGCCCGCTTTGCGCGCTCGATCAGCGCCGGCAGGGCCTCGCCGGTCGCCGTTCCGGCCGCTGTCGGTGCGCAGCTTCGGACCAGGCGCTGGAGTTGCGCCACAGCCTCCGGAAGCGAGCCTGCCGGCGCATCAGCGCTCAGGATCGCCGCCTCCCACGTGGTGGCCGTCAGCGGGGCGCGCGACCGCGCGGTTGCCGCGAGATAAAGGCGCTCACGCGGTCCGGCGGCTGAATCTCCGCGCACGACCAGAAGGCTCCCCGCGGCGTCCGGGCCCGTCAGCAGCCCGGCGATTGCCCCCATCGTCCCGCGCTCTTCCATCTCGACGTTCGACAGCGCGCGTGGATCGCGCGGGATGATCAGCTCGCGGACCAGCTCGCCCGGCTGGCGCCGCTGATAGATCAGCAGTCCGCGGCCGTTCTCGGGCATCGAATACCGATCCCCCTCCTCCCACCCGAGGCTCTCCAGCAGCGGTGTCAGCGACCGGAAGCGCGGCCACAGCGGCTGCTGCCACGACAGGCGAACGCCGCCCGCGCCAGGCTCACTGACTGTCACGTCAATGTACGTGTCATCACCCTCGCGCCGAGCCCCGCCGGTGGTCTTCCACCCCTCCGGCACCTGCCACGAGATCAGCCGCCGATCGCCGATAATCTCCTGTACGCCCACCTCAGGCACAATCCACTCGCCCGGCTCGAAGCTGCTCGCAATACGTGCCAGCGTCTGCAGTCCGGTTCCCCCCGGGGAGGCCCCGGCCACGAGCAGGCCGTGTCCGTCGCGCGCCGACCACGTCGCCACCAGGCGTGAGCCATCCGAAGTCAGAGTGTCGAGCACCGCAAGCTCCCCGGCCTCGTCGGCCGACAGCGCGCTGCCGGCCAGATCAAGCCCCGGCAGCCGCCGCACGAGATCCTCGAGCATCTGAGCACCCGGGGTCACGCCTACCAGCGGCCAGATCCACACCCGCCCGCCGCCTGCCCGCGGCTCTCGCGCGGTGATGATCCCCGCGCCCACATCGATCCGCCAGCTCGCTGGTGTGGACAGCCTGAACCCCCGCGGGTCGAGCCGCTGCACCCACGGCTCGGTGGGCGGAGGGGCCGGCGGAGGCGGCGTCTCCTCGCGCGCGTCCACGACCGGCTCGATCTCCCGGTCTTCGTCCGTCGCGCGCGGCTGGCTGGTTGGCTCCGGCTCCTGTGCTGCAGCCGGCCGCTCGTCAGGTGGTGGTGAATCCGGCGCAGGCCGCCCATCGTCAGGCGGCGGCTCGTCCATCGGTGGCGGAGGAGATTGCTCGGTCTCCTCGGCGGTCCCCGCTCCGGCGGGGACGACTGACGGCGGCGCGCTCGCAGGCGCCTCAGCGACCCCCGGCAGGAAGCTGCTCGCTATTGGCTCGAGCAGCTCTCTTTGCAGGCGCTCGATCTGCTCCTCGCTGCCGAATATGCCGATCACCCAGTGTGTCTGTCCCGACGCGAATGCCGCGAATGCGCTCGCCTGGCTAATTCCATGTGCGCGCACGCGACCCCGGACGAGCAGGCCGCGCAGACCTGTGTTGGTGGTGATCTCCTCGGTGCCGTCGCGCCGGTAGCTGACGATTCGGCCAAGCACGCCCTCATGCTCGGCAGCGGCCTTCTCCGGGGTGGCCGGGAGGTGCAGGGCCTCCCACGCCACGACCTCCACGATGGGGCCGCCTCCCGGCGAAGTGAGCCTCGCACCGCGCCCGCTGACGCAGGAGATCTGCCAGCCGGCGGGCGCCGCAAGGGTGAAGGCCGGATCCTCGCACGAGAGCCACCGCCACGATCCATCGGCGAAGCTCAGCGCCGCCAGCGCCCACAGGATCGCGATTGTGCCGCCACGGGGAATGCGGCGGGTCAACGTCGAGAACATGCGCATGGGAAGATAATCGCCGTCCGAACGTGTGATGCCACGTGCGTTATGATATTCGGCCCGCCCACGCCCCGAACCTTCCCGCACGGTGAGCATGTCACCAGACTGTCTGGAGGATTCGTGATGCCCGATCATGGCAGCCACCGACACGAGGAGCACGGCCAGTGGGAGGGCCACGGGGGCCACGCCAACCACCACGAGATGATGGTCCGGGACTTCCGGCGCCGCTTCTTCGTGAGCCTGGCGCTGACCGTGCCGATGATTGCGTTGTCGCCAACGCTGCGAGGGTGGTTCGGGCTCACGGGGCTGGCGTTTCCGGGCGATGACTGGGCGCTGCTGGGCGCTGCTGGGCGCTGCTGGGCGTCTCTGCGGAGGTACAGGAGCGCGGGCTGATGGTGGCTACGCCCGACG
>JALGTR010000014.1 GCA_029821265.1 Candidatus Zipacnadia bacterium | reverse complement strand
CCAATACCCGCGAGGAACACGTGGCAGGGGAATTGCATCGACCGGCATTGAGGCAATGCTCAAGATCTGTCGTTGCCAGCGCTGGAGGTGATGGCCCGGAGAACAGGCGTCCGACTTCGCCTGCTCGCTCCCGCAGGCGTTCGAGAGCGCGAGACAAAGGCCACGAACCACATCGCGATGGCCGCGCGCGTCGCAGACCAGACTACGTAACTACGCACGTTGAGGTGTCAGGTTCGTCCTGGGAGGAGTTTCTCGTCAGTAGAGGGGCCGAGGGCGTCGGTGAGTGTTCCGAGGGCGTCGTGCCCATGTTCGCGGGCCGTCTGCAGCCCGGTGAAGCGCTCAATCTGCGCCTCCAACTGGGCAATGCGCGCTTCAAGATTTTCGATGCGATCCTGCTGAAGCTGCTCGCGGGTCATACGAGACATGGCTGCGATTTCTGGTGCGATGGTGGCTGCGAGTGCAGGTCTCAGTATTCAGGACAGATGCCGCGCCCAAGTCCAGTAGGTTTCGTTGTTCCCTTGACAAAACTACAGGGGGGGTACACTCTACCCACCAGACACGCCGCAAGGCGAGTAGTTCCCGAACTATGAGAGGGGTGCAACGATGCGTAACATATTCGCACTTTTGGCTGTCCTCGCCCTTATGGGCTTTGTCGGTTGCGGAGGGGGCGGTGACGGCGGTACGCTTATCGATACATCAGTCGTCGGAACCTGGCAGCCGTACTTCGCGACGGTGAACGGCACCGAGGTCGGGCCCGCTCAAACCTTCGAGTGGGGTGAGGAAATGACGGGCATGACTCTCGCCCTCGCGGCCAGCGGAACCGTGACCGTCACAGATCTTGGCGAAGGCGGCACGAATCTGGGCAGCGAGACCGGCACGTGGACGGCCTCCGGGGGCAACGCCACCATAACGATGCCGGATGACACCGTCGAGATGACCTACCAGCTCTCGGGCAACATCCTCACCACGCAGTTTGAGGAGGAGGGCGACCAGATCCTTGTGCGCTGGGTGAAGGTCGTGAACCTCGCTGGACATGACGCCGCACTCTGCCGGTCGTGGCTGGTAACCTCCGTGACGGCCGACGGCGCTGCTGTGGACCTTGTGGACTTCTTTGACCCCGACGAGCCGGCCACCACCTTTGTGGTGCAGCTGCTTGACAATGGCCAACTGGTTGTCTGGGGACTCGACGGCGAGGAAGTCGTTCACAGAGAGCTTGGAACGTGGGCGACCGGAGGCGGCGCCATACAGATTGTAATCGATGGCGAAACCATCCGGGGTGCCTACCAGACGGGCAACACGTCCTTGTCTATCATCGACCCCGGCGGCGTGAGCGCCACTCTGCAGCTTCAGCCGTGGGCACCGGCCGGTGACCATGACAGCGCGCTGGTCGCCGAGTGGCAGGCCCAGTCGGTGAGCGTCAACGGCTCCCCGGTGTCTCTCGCTGACTTCTACGAGTGGGACCCGCAGTCGACGAGCATGAGAGTGTACTTCTTCGCCGACGGCACCTTCGTGAACGTTGAGCGCAATGCCGCCGACGTCGTCACCTGGGCTGGCCTCGGAACCTGGAACACCGACAACGCCCAACTGACCGTCAACATGGATGGCCCGATGGTCATGGACTACGCCATCAGCGGCAGCACCGCCACAATGCACGCGGACAATGAAGGCGATGACGTTACCCTCGTCTTCCAGCGCATCGGCCCCGTCACTGGCTTGTAGCCGCCCGACATCACCGCGGAACACCCAGGCGCCCCCGACCATCCCGGCCGGGGGCGCTTCGCAATGCTGTCGGGAGCCCAGTGCGTCTATCCCAGTTCGTGCTCGCGTTGGTACTCGACCGTGCGGCCGACGCCGTCGCGGAACTCGACATTCGGCTCCCAGCCCAGCAACCGCTTCGCCTTCGACGGATCCACGCAGGAGTGTCGCACATCGCCAGGGCGCTCCTCGCCGAAGATCGGCTCCTCGTCGAAGCCCACCGCAGCGGCGACGGCGTCGTAGACCTCCCGATCGGTCGTCTGAACGCCCGTCCCGATGTTGAAGACCTCGCCGGAGCCGGCCTCCAGCGCCAGCACATTCGCCTCGACCACGTCGCCGACGTAGACGTAATCCCGTGTCTTCTCCCCGGTGCCGAAGATCGTCGGGCGCTCGCCGCGCAGCATCATGTTCGCGAAGATCGCGTTCACGCCCGCCTCGCCGTGCGGATTCTGCCGCGGGCCGTAGACGTTCGCGTAGCGCAGGATCGTGTACGGCAGTTCGTAGAGCCGATGATACAGCTCGAAGTAGACCTCGCCCGCCAGCTTCGAGGCGCCGTAGTGCGAGATCGGGTTGCGCTCGGCATCCTCCGGCGTCGGGATAACGTCCGCCTCACCGTAGATCGCGCCTCCCGACGACGCGAAGATCAGCTTGCGCGCCCCGACCGCCCGCGCGGCCTCGATCACGTTGATCGTGCCGATGATGTTCGTCTCGGCATCGAACTGCGGCTCGCGAACCGACCGCCGAACATCCATCTGTGCCGCGTGGTGATTCACCACGTCCGGCCGCTCCGCCTCAAATGCGTTCTGAAGTGCCTCCGCGTCAGTGATCGAGATCTCGTGGAAGCTCGCCTCCGGGTTGATGTTGCTCCTGCGCCCGGTGGCCAGGTTATCCACGACTGCGACCTCATGGCCGTCTGCGATGAGGCGATCGACAATATTGGAGCCGATGAACCCCGCTCCACCGGTTACGAGCACCTTCATTGCTGCCTCCCGTAGTTCGTCTCCAGCGGGCGATTGCGCAGCCACAAGCGGCGGAGACGCGGCTCTGTTTCGATCAGAGCACGCCGGCGTCCTCGAGCATCTCCGCGAACTGCATGGCGTTCTGCACCGCCTGCGCGTGATAGTGGTTGTTGAAGAACAGGTATGTGTCCTGCGCCTGTTGAGCCAGAGAGTTCACCTTCGGAACCCACTCGCTCAGCTCCTCCTCCGAGTACAGGTAATCGTATCGCTCCCACGCCTCATCGTGCTCCCACCACTTGTCGTAGTTGCGTCCGTGGAAGCGCACGTAGGCGATGCTGCTTGTGACCTGAGCGATCGGCGGCACGAGGCTCGAGAACCGGGGCTGATCGACGCAGCAGAAGCCGAAATCGACCTCTCGGAGAAACTCGAACATCTCGTCGACGATCCACTCGCGGTTACGGAACTCGATGACCACCGGCACACCGCGCGTGAGCCGGCGGAAGAGCTTTAGATAGTCCACATTCTCCTGGTTCAGCCGGAAGGAGTTCGGGAACTGCGCAAGCATACAGCCGAACTTCCTCTGCTCGCGCAGCGGGTCGAGTGCGGCGATGAACTGCTCGAAGGTGTCAGGGTCACCGGTTCGCTCGTGCGTCATCTCGCTGTTGGCCTTGACGACGAACTGAAACTGCGGCCCGGTTTTATCAGACATCGCGCTGAGCGTCCGGGCGTTGGGCATCCGGTAGAACGTGTAGTTGACCTCAACGCAGTCGAAGTGCCGGGCGTAGTAGCTGAGGAACTCGCGCCTGTCGGTGCCCTCCGGGTAGAAGTATCCCACCCAGTCGTCGAAAGAGTATCCGCTGGTGCCAATGTGGATCATCCGCCACCACTCCCTGCTCCGCTCTCCGTCCGCCACCTGGCGGGCTTCCCCACCTTCGTCTCACGTGGCGGATTTGGCACACCCTCGAACCGGAATGTCCACTGGCTGTGCAGAAGCTGCCGTGGTGCGAGCACGTGCACGACCATCGTCTCGGGGGCCTCGGGCAGCACAATGCGCGCGACCATCGTGCTGAACTCCGTGCGCCCCGTGACGCTTTCAAAGGCCGTCTCCCACTCCAGCGGATCGCCCTCCGCGTCGGTGAGCCAGATCGCACCTGAATCACCGAGGTAGGCGCCGGCCGCCCAGAGGCGCAGATCGACGTAGACCTCGCCCTGAGCAGCGCCGGGGTGCACCGCCAGCGGCCCCACGGCCACCGTGATGTCCCCGGAGCTGGCGCGCACCCGCTGCATCGTCTGCGCGCCGACCTCAGGCAGTGGCAGTTCGAGCGAGACAGCGGGCTGCGCCGGCATCCGCTCGACAGCCACCTGGAGATCGAAGCTGCGCACCCACGGCGGCGGATAGGACAGAATGCTCCACGTGTCCTCATCTCCACGGGGGATGCCCGGCAGCAGTATCACTCGCACAGGCAGGCCGCCGAGGAAGCTGCCCGTGGCGCTGGTCGGACGCATCCTGCTTCCGAATGCCGGATCGCGTTTGAGGTCGATCCAAACCTCGGATCCACCTCGCTCCAGACCGCTCAGCGTCAGCGTCATGCCACCGGCGCTTTCAGTGACGGGAGGGGTCAGGCGCGGTGGCTCCATGGCCGCCGCAATCCCGAGCGCAATCCCAATCGCCGTGACGGCCGTCAGCCAGCGCTGATGCCCGAGCCAGCCTCCGACGATGGCCAGCGCCACTATCGCTGCCAGGAGGGGCCAGATCACCACGTGCATCTCGACGAGATGCCCCCACGTCGCGAGCAGTCCCACGCCCATCAGGCACGCGGCAATCGCGCCGAGGAGGATGCGCGTGAGAGTATGCCGCGCCAGGGCGCTCAGCCACAGCACCACGCCGAGAAGGGCAGCACTGGCGAATCCCAGCGCGAGCCGTGTGCCCTCATGTTGCCCTGGAGATCCCACAGAGGAGACGGCCGCACCGGCGAACACGAGCCATGCCACGGCGGGCAGGACGAAGCTGCCTGCCAGCAGCGCCTCGTAGCGCCTGAGGCATCCCTGCCGGTTCTCCGCCGCTTCCTCCACGCCGCCCTCCCTTTCGCCGATATCACCCTCGAGGACCGCCCGCGGGTCGCACTTTTCCACGCCACGGGACCACCCTCAGACGCCCGCCAGGAGCGCCTGACCGTAGCGCTCCGTCTCCTGCCTTCCCTGCTCGACGGCAATCTTCCCGCCCACAAGCACGAACTCGATGCCGCGCGGGAACCGATGCGGCTCCTCCCACGTCGCGGTGTCGATGATCCTGCGGTGGTCGAAGAGCACGAGATCCGCGCGCATCCCCCGGGCGATTCTCCCGCGGTCACTCAGCCCCATCCGCGCCGCCGGCCAGGCAGTGCACTTACGCACCGCCTCTTCAAGTGGCATCAGGCCCTCCTGGCGCACGTACTTCCCAAAAAGCCGCGGGTAGGTCCCATACGATCGCGGATGCGGATTGCCGAGGTGCGCCGGGCCCTCCGGCGCGAAGGCCAGTCCGTCGGTCGCCACGCAGGCGAGGGGATGGGCGAGGGCCTGCTGCATATCCTCCTCGCACATTGAGAAGAACACCGCGTTGACGTTGCGCTCGTCGGCGATCTCCTGCAGAGTGCGCCCGATGACGGGGGCGTTGGCGTCACTGCGCACGTCCGTGATCATCACGCGATCGAAGGATATCTCGAACGGGTTCTGCTCCCGCTTCCCCGCCTCGAACTGACGCAGCTCCTCGCGCAGCCGCTCCCGGGTGTCATCGCGTGCGATGCGCTCGAGCATCGCGGATGTTCCGCCCGCATGCACCCAGGCCGGCAGCGATCCCGCCAGGTGCTTGCTGCCCGCGATGTACGGGTACACATCGAATGCAACATCGAGGCCATCGTTGCGCAGCGACTCGATCAGTCCCAGCAGTTCGCCCATCGTGCCCCAGCAGCGCTCGCCGGAGCGCTTGACGTGATCGATCTGCAGGCGGACCGCCCCCTGGCCTGAGGCGTCTTCGGCCGCCCGGCACCACTGCGCCATCTCCGCGACCGCGTCGGCGAACTCGTCACGCTGGGTGCGCGTGTGGACCGACACCAGAGCCTCGCGTTCAGCCACCACCGTCAGCAGCGCGACGATCTCGCGCTCCTTCGCGTAGAACCCCGGCGCGTACTCGAAGCCCAGGGAGAGTCCGAAGGCCCCCGCGTCCAGACAGCGCCGCAGCTCGTCGCACATGCGGCTGAGCTCCTCGTCCGTCGGCTCGCGGTCGTCGAAGCCCATCACATAGCTGCGCAGGGCCCCGTGGCCGGTCATCACGCCCGCCGAGTAGGCCGGCCGGGCCCGATCGAGCGTCTCGAGATAGTCCGCCGCCGTCTCCCACGACCACTCGACGTCCGCCGCGAGGAACGCCACGGAGGCCCGCAACTCCTCGCGATCCTCCGCGCGAACGGGGAAGACGCCCAGTCCGCACTGCCCGTTCAGTTCGGTCGTGACGCCCTGCTGAATCTTCGACTGCCCGCGCGGATCGGCCAGCAGCGTCAGGTCCGAGTGCGCGTGGCAGTCGATGATTCCGGGGATGGCGGTCAGGCCGTTCGCGTCGATGAACTCCCCCGCCTCGGCGCGGTCGAGGTTTCCGACGGCAGAGATCTTGCCGCCGCTGATGCCGATGTCGCCGGCAAAGCCGGGCCGACCACTGCCGTCGATGATATTCGCTCCGGAGATGATTAGATCGAAGTCACGCTCTGCACTCACTGCCTTTTCGCCGCTTTCGGGTTCAGGAGTTGGTCGGATGTGGCACCGCCGTCATATGCTTAACCGCAGGAGCCCCCGCACGAGCGGGGGACTCCAACCCTGCGCGATCCGGGGCAATTCTACGTCTTTCGGCGCCGCCTCTGCAACCACAGTCCGCCGAGTCCCAGGACCATCAGCGCCAGCGTCGTCGGCTCAGGAGTGCGCGTAATGTCGAGCCTCGTGATCCGCGTGGACCAGATATCCTCCGCCGACGCGAACTCCTGGAATGTCCAGAATGTGCGCGGATTGTAGGGGTCGAGCACCGTGGCGCTGTAGTCGCCCCAGCGGTTGCGCCCCTTCGAGTCAGTCCGCTCGTAGCTCGCCACACCTGCGTGTAGAAGCTGGGGATCGCGGAACAGCGTCGTGCCGCCCTGCGTCTCGCCGAACGCAACGTAGCTGCCGACGAACTCGTTCTCGCTCGAGCCCGAGAAGCCCACCGCCACAAATCCGTCGTGGCTGACCGCGATCGACCCGTAGTAGAAGTCCAGCTCCGTGTCTGAGATCAGGCCCTCCTGGACCGCTGTGCCGGTGGCTTCGTCGATCTCGAACCAGCGCAACGCGGCCCGCCCGCCGCTTTCTACCGTCTGCACGCCCCACAGGCTGCCGCCGACCCGCACCACGTTGCTGCTCAGCCGGCTATCTGCGACGTCGATATCCTGCTTCGGTCCCGGCTGTTCGGCCGAGGGAGGCTCGGCGTAGGGGTCCACCGCGATGAAGCCACCGCCCGTGCTGAGTGTCGGCGAGCTCACGCTCCCGGTCAGACTGGAGTACTTGAGCACCCCCGAGCCGGTGTTGTACGCCGCCAGCAGCCCCTGGGGCATCCCGGAGTTGTCGAGGTCCACGATCGGCTGGATCGCAAAGCCGGTCCCGCTCAGCGCGATATCCTGAAAGAGCGTGGCGTTTGCCACCGTGGGCGTCGCGCCGATAAGATCGCTCTTCGGGACCGCAAGAATCGCCGCGCGCGTCTCGTTTGAGCCGTCCCGCAGGTCGAACATGTTGGCGGCGACGAAGACCCCGTCCAGGTTGAACCCGAGGGTCTCGAAGTCCGCCCAGTGGGAGTCGTCGCTGTCGCTGTCGATCGCAAAGCCGGTCCATCCGTCGAGTGGGTTGTCGCTGTTCGAGACCGCCAGCAGAATGTTGTTCGCGGCAGCCCCATTGTCCACCGATGACGCAAACCAGCGTTCGCTGAATGGATCGTAGACCACGCGTGGATCGAAGGCGTTGTTGATCCTCGAGGCCCCGGCGTTCGACCAGAACACGTTCAGGGAGCTCTGCGCCAGCGCCGAGCCCGTGTTCTTGTCGTAGACGCGATAGGTGCCGTTGATCAGCTCCACAATGTGATCGCGGCCAACGGCGCCCATCGTGTCGGGCGGGATCCATCCGCTCTGCACCCCGAAGGTGCTCCCGGTGAAATCGAGGCCCTCGTCGAGGAAGAACCTCAGGTCCCCCTGAGCCCCGGCGCAGATCAGCGCGAAGAAGAGCACTGAGACCGGCAGTCGCGCACGCATCGTTCCCTCCAGGTGGTTGGAGCAACGATCGCCCGAATGCAACTCCCTCACCGGGTGCGTGCAGACACCATTCCGGCTATGTTCGAACTATCCTCCATCGGTTTTCGGATACGTCACAGAAGACTGATACCAATCGCGGTCCGTTAAGGTCGGTGGTGTCACAGACATGCCAGCGCCCCGGCCATGCCGGAGCGTCGGGACGCCGCGGTCTGAACGGACTGAGCGACACGCTCAGCTCTCCGCCAGCAGTCGGCGGAACGCCGCCGCCTGGCAGCGGAACTGCTCCGCGCCGCGGCGATCGCCCATCTTCAGAGTGACGAAGCCGTCGAAGGTGCGCGCGCGGAAGATCGAGACGATCTCTTTGACCTCGCCGTTGCCCTCGAGAGGCAGGGTGTATCGCGGGCGTCCCGGGAAACCGCCGTCGGTGATGTAGATGATGCGGGTGAAGCGCTTGAGTTTCGTCGAGCGCCAGGTCTGCAGGAACGGGCGCTCACCGGCGTTCGCGAAGTGCGCGGGGTTGAACGCGAAACCAACCGGGCACTGCTCACCGACCTCAAGCAGCGTCTCGTCGCACTGATCGCCGGTGGTCCAGACGGAGCCGGGGACGTTCTCGAAGACCACGGTGACGCCGTCGCCCACGTCTGCACACGCACTGCGTAGTATCTCCGCCGGCGAGGCGCTGTCTGCAGGCGGTGAGGGGATCAGCACCAGTTCGCAGCCGAGGTCGCGGGCCAGCTGCGACGCGTGGGAGACTCGCTGCCGGGCGACCTCGCGGTCGGCGATCTCACCGGGCGCGAGGCCGCAGTGGATCGCGCTGACGTCCATCGCAAGTTCCTCGAGCGCCGCCAGCAGCGCCTCGCGCCCGGCACTGCCCGCCGCCAACTGTGCCCCGAGCGACGGCCCAAGCTCCACCGTGCGTATGCCCTCGTTGCGCACGGTCATCAGCGCGCCACGCGACTGCTCGAGGTCATCGGTCAGCTCGTCGAGCAGCGCCGAGGCGGTGAACTCGTACTGCTCGAGGTCATGCTCCTTGATGCGCGCTCGCTGCATGACGCAATCGTCGCACAGCGGGTTGTCGCACAGCACCGCCGCAGGGTCTGCCCTCAGGGCCTCAGTCACGATCTCGACGGTGGTGCCGGCGTGCATGAGTCGGGCCATGGCGTCGCCGACGCGGCCGACGCGCATGGCTTTCCCCTCGCGCAGCAGCGGTTCCAGGCCGATGAAGTCGCGGTGCGGGCCGGGGAACAGCTCGATGGTCTTTGTGCGCACCTGACCGTCCTCGTCGCGGTACTGCCGCTCGATGGTGTTCAGATAGGGCGCGCGCACGATCTCCTCGGGGTAGTGGAGCAGCGTGTTGCGGTCCTGATCCACGCCCAGCAGCAGCACATGGCCTTCCGGAAGCCTCGCGAGGCGTCCCCACGGGCTCTCAGTGCCGATGGCGGTGGGCTGATCGAGCGTGTCCTCCAGCAGGAAATCGGCCTTCGGACCGATCGCACAGGCTGAGTGTGTCGGGTGAAAGCTGCGTTTGACCCCGGGTCGGAGGCGAAAGGCCTCCGTGATCGCCCCGACCGTCGAGGGTGACCGATCGATCTCGAAGACGCCGCCCCCGGAGATGGCGGGCATGGCCAGCGTCCCCTCAGGCCCGATACATTCGAGGAGCGCATCGATGACGGTCTGTGCGCCGCCCTCAACGTGTCCGAGCGCCGAGAGGCTGGAGTGCACCATTAGTGTCATCCCCGGGCCGACGCCAATCGCCCGGAGGTCGTCGATGATCTGCTGCTTTGTCAGCGACATGGGGATGCTCCTAACGCGTCAGTTTCGGGTATGCGAGTATGTTATCCGCGCGATCCGCGAATCCCTTCGTGCCGGGGGCATGGGCCGACACGAGCGACGTGCGCCCTACCCCGGCCGGGGTGGGGCGCATCTGCGGATGCGGCGGGAGCACCGGTGGCCGCATCCGGATAGGTCTGCGCTCACTGCCCGAGGCGCTCGATCGCCTCCATCAGCGCGCGGCGATGCTTGTACAGCGGGAGCGGATCGCGCGTGAACTCCTTCGGGCTGGTGACGATGCTCTCGGGAATCTCGAGCAGTTCTGCCGCCGGGTCGCCGGGGCTCGCCGCGACGCGATCTCGCAGCAGTTCGAAGTACTCGCGGTCCTCGAGGCCCTCGCGCAGCATCTCCCAGCGGATCGAGTCGATGGGGCCGCTGATGATCGGCTCGTGATCGGCATTGGGATCAACGTTGGGCGGGTAGATGAAGCGGCCGTCGCCGTTGCCCCACCAGCCACCGCCCGAGGCGCGGTACGACATCGGATCCTCCCACGGATTCTGCCACTCGCCGGTCTCGGCGCGGCGCGCTCCGGAGGTGTAGTAGTTGGTCGCCCAGATCAGGCAGCCCTCCACGTCGTACTTCCACCCCATCCACTGCCAGATGCGCAGGTCGATCGCGTTGTGATCCGTGAACAGGCCGGCGTAGGGCGCTTTCGGACCGGTGCAGACGTACCACCAGATGCTGTCGCCGGCGCGCTGACGTTCGTGTGCGGCCTCGGGATCATAGTTGTGCAGCACCGGGCACCAGATGTCCACGTAGCCGACGAGTTCGTCCTCAGGCTGCTCGGTGAGCATCCGGGCGATATCGGGCGCGTACTCGTCGAGCAGACGCATGCCGTAGCGCACGTTCTCGTAGTGCTCGGGCGCAGGCTCATCGACCCAGTAGGCGTAGCCCTCGTCGAGCCAGCCGCGTTCCCTGAGGTGCTCCTGCAGCGTGTGCAGATACTCGCCGACGATCCGGTCGTAGGCCTCGCTGCCCTGCCAGTAGGGTCCGACGCGGCCCGGGGCGTCCCGGCGGGGCATGTAGGCGATCGGGATGCGGAAGCTCTGCAGGCCGAGCTGGTCGATGTACAGTTCGAGCCACGGGTCCCAGTTAGAGAAGTCGACGACGATGCGGACGTTCCTCGCGCCGCCCTCGAATCCGGGGTCCTGCAGGAGGTTCGGCGCGTCCTCGGCGGCGAGGCCGAAGAAGACGTCGTCGAACCACGCCTGGCCAGTGGTGGAGCCGTCCTCGACCCACTCTGTGGCGCGCAGGCTCAGCTGGACGGACTCACAGCCCTCGGCGAAGCGCCCGGCGGGAATACGGGTCTCGTACCGCTCCCACTGGCCGGTGCCGACGTAGTGTGTGTCCACGTTATTGCCGGACATCCACCTCCCCGCGGCGTCATAGCAGCCGAGCGTGGTCTGGAAGCCGTGGCCCTCCGCGGCTCGCGCCATGAAGCGAAGCACGTAGTCGCGTGAGCGATCCACGGGGATGAGGTCGGCGGTCGGCGCGGAGGGGTTGCCGGCCCCCTCCTCGTCGCGGATGAACATGACCATCTCGCCCTCGGGGGCGTCATCGGCCTCGACCATCTCCCCGCCGGTCCACTCGACGCCCTCGATGCGCGTCTGGGGCCCGTTCAGGTACGGCCCGTAGGGGTCGATGCGATGCTCGCGGAAGTTGCGCATGTAGGCGTCGAAGACCTCGGCGGTCTGCTCGTCGGTCTTGAGATGGTGGTAGTGCCGCATGGTGCTCGAGGAGAAGCCCATGGTGGCGACGATCGAGCGCTCCGACGGCATCACGAAGTCGAACACCCGCAGGCGCACTGGGACCTCCGCGCGCCAGCCACCGTCCGCCTCGAGGCTCAGCGTGCCGAAATACCGTCCGGGCGCAGCATCCTCAGGCACGTGCACGCGAACCCACAGCGGCTGGTTTCTGTTCGCAGCCACGTCGATCGGAGCATCAAGCGGGGGCAACGGGTCGGGCCACCAGCCGACGGCACCCTGCTGGTCGGTAGGTGTGTGCACGTACACGTAGGCCACCTCGAGGATGTCGATCTGCTCCGCGGGAATGGCCGCACCGTCGTTCCGGCGCAGGTCGCTCATGCTCGCTGTCAGGCCGCTGAGCGGGCGCTTCGGGCGGACGACGATCTGTACCGGCTCATACTCTCCGCGCGCGGCCTCGAGCATCACGGAGCGGCGATCGCCGGTGGGCGCGGGGCGATCGCGGTTGATCTTGTAGGTGCCCTCGGCCCACCACAGGTCGGCGGCATCGTCGCTGGCGATCGGATAGCCGAAGTTGCTGCGATATAGCTCGGGAACGGAGAAGCTGAAGCGTCCGCGGTGAAGCTCGTTGCCGTCGGCATCGACGACCGTCAGGGTGGCATCACAGCGGCCGACAGGGCTCGCCGCGTAGGGGATGGCGACGGAGCTCCGCCCTCCTGCGGGCACGGTGACCTCCGCGTCAAAGCTGCGCTGCGGGCCGTCCTCGGGCATGAACGTGAGCGTTGCAGTCGCATTGATGGCCGTGTTACCGGGATTGCTGAGTGTCAGGCGCGCAACGTTCTCGAGGCCCGGCAGCAGTCCGCCGAGCGTGCTGACATCGACCGCGAGACGGTCGTCGGTCAGCTCGGGGACCAGGAAAGTCGTGGCTCCACGCATCGGTTCGACGGCCTCATCGAGCGTGGCGCGCACACCGTACTCGTAGATCTGAAACGAGCCCGGCTCCGATTCGCCGCGCTCGCCCTCGCCGGGTGAGCGGAGGCGAACGTAAACCTCATCGGCGGGCAGCATCTCGGCCGGGATCTGTGCGCTCTGCTGGCCGAGGCCTTCGATGCGACCGATCTCGGTCCACTGTGTCCCATCCACGCTGGCCTCAATGATGCACACGCCGGCGGCATACCAGCCGATGCTCGCCTCCACCGTCAGCGATTCGAATCGTAGGCCCGCAAGCTCGTGGCGGTAGACAACCTCCGCGCCGGGAAAGAACACCCAGCGGCTGGAGTTGAAGTGCGCGGTGTGCCGGTGCAGTGGCCGGGAGTAGTTCCCGTGATAGCCGCCGAGGGCCGCGCGGAATGTGTACTCGCGGCCATCGAGGACCTCGCCCTCGCCCAGCTCAAGGTCGCCCCTGCGAACCGGCAGCGCTCTGACGGGGACAACTGCGACGTCGTCGAAGAAGATCGTTCCCTCGGCATGCCACTGGCCGACGCGAACGTAGCCCTCGTCGGCGTCCTCCGGCACAACGAAGATATGGCTGGTGCGCTGCCATTGCTCGGTCGGGCGCAGATCGTAGTTGGCCCAGTTCGGACCGGTGACGGCGAGCCCGCCGAGCGACCCCGTCTCACGGCGTGTCCAGACGGAGAACTCCCATGTCTGTCCGGGCCGGAAGCCGGGATCGTCTGTGCGCCAGTGTGATGTGTCGGCGCCGTTGCCGGTCACGGAGACGCCGCGTTGTCCGCTGTGAGCGGCCTCGGTCCAACGGGCGTCATCGCCTTCGGCCGACCAGCCGGCAGGGCTGTCGGTTCCGTCCTCAAACGACGGGTTTGGCAGGATGTTCTGAGCCCCGCATGTCGTCGCGATGAGCACGGACAGTGCGCAGATGGTCGCTACTCGCATGGTTCGCGTCCTCCCCACCGTGGTGCTACAGGTTCAGTTCGTACGCTTCCATCCCGGAGAACTCCGCGCTGCCCTCGGCGACGGCCAGCCGGATGGCGCCCGGCTTCCGTTCCTCGACCCAGGCGGAGACCGCGAACTGCTCATCAATATACAGAGAGATGACCTCCCCATCCGCGACGATCCGGATGCTGATGGGGATCACCGGGGAGACGTCCCACGGCACCGACGCGAGGATCTCGCCGGATGGCAGGGCGCCGATGAGCGCCTCCTGCGTCTGCAGATCGACCATGCCCGCGATTGTCTCGAGGTCGTGCTCGACGCCGATACCAGCGCGGGCCTCCGAGTCGGGCACGACGGTGGCGGTGAAACACAGGTCGCGCGCGACGCGCTCACAGCCGGCGATGGCCTCTTCACCGTCCACAGCCCCGATCAGCACCCCGCCGGCCTGCTGCCAGGCCCCCGCGAGCCCGTGGAACTCAGGCTCGCACAGCGAATCGCCGCGGAATGCGTCGAGGCCCGACCAGTAGAGCGCGCAGAGGGAGCCGTCGTGGGCGGCCTCAAGCTTCATAGGGAGCGCCAGTTCCCGGCGGACGGGCCCCCACGAGTAGAGCAACAGGTCATCGCCGATCCGCTGCGCTCGCGCGGCGTAGTGTGAGTCGGTCATTGAGCCAGCGACGACATCGACCGGCGGTACCTCCCAGTTTCCCAGCGGATCGTCGGAGATGAGGTAGTGGGTCCCGTTGCGGCACCAGCGGGCCGGCTTGCGGGCGCGCGCCTCCTCCGAGTACCGCCACAGGCGAGTGGAGTGGAGCAGGTACCAGCGGTCGTTGATATGCGCGAGGTCGGGCACCTCGTGGTCGTGGTAGAGACCCGGCGTGGCCACGGGCGGGCAGGCCTCCCAGTGCAGCATATCCTCCGAGCGGGCGAGGCCGATGCAGCCGCGCTCGTGGCGCGGCGCGTCGCCCCGTTCCGTGGCGGTGATCAGCGCGTAGCAGACACCCTCGGCCTCACTCCGCCACAGATACGGATCGCGCCACGCCACCCAGGTGTCGGGACCGACGTCGGCGGCGGTCTCATACCAGCGTGGATCAGGCTCGAGAACGGGGTTGGCCTCGTGGCGCCGCCAGGTGTACATGTCTTCGGAGATCAGCAGGCCGGTGCGCTGCACGCGATCGTTGGAGGTCAGGCCGGTGTAGAGCATGTAGTGGCGCCCGCCGACGGTGATTGCCGAGCCGGTGAACAGCGCGGCGTCATCGAACGCACCGGGCTGGCCGCGGGAGAGAATGCGGCCCTGCTCGGTCCAGTGCACGCCATCGGTGGATGTGGCGTGGCCGATGCCGACCTCGCGGAACTCGCCGACCGGCTCGTCAGCAAACTCGAGGTAATAGATGTGCAGGGCGTCGGGGCCCTCGAGGAACCAGAAATCGCCCATGCCGAAGTCGCGTGGTCGATACATATGGCCTCCTGTCAGCGCGACGACTTGTGGCGCAGCTCGCAGCAGTGGGCGGAGCAGGACACGCGCCGCCCACGGTCCGGGCGCTTCGCGGTCCCGGCACTGTCGGGTGGTTCCACTCGAGCGGGCCTGAGCCCTCCGCCCGATCACGCGCTCTACCGGTCGAGCACCAGCCAGCGGCCGTCGAGCGGCGGGACGGTGACGGGAGCCTCCAGCGGCACAGCGTCGGCCGACAGAAGATCGCGCGGCGCCGAGCCGGCGGCGGTGATGCGCACCTCTCGCGGCTGCTGCGAGAGGTTGATGACCGCGATCAGAATGCGATCGTCGAGCGACCACGCATGCGCTCGCAGATCACGCGAGGCGGCCGGATCGGTCTGCACCAGCGAATCGTCACGCTCGCCCTGCCACAGGAAATCACCCGCCGCCGCGAGCAGGTTGTGCCATTTTACGAGGTGGTGCATGTAGCGGCCGTCGAGGGCGCCGTCGAAGTGGCCGCCCCAGAATGACACGCCACGTGCGCCCTGGGCGATGATCGTCTGGATCTGCGCATCGAGGATCGCCGGATCGCTCCACGGGGTTGTTGAGCCGAGTGGGTAGATGATCGATGAGCAGAAGATCTGGGGGATCTCGATGACCTCGAGCGTGTCCTGCACCGTGTCGATCCCCGCCTCAACGCTGCCGATCCCCGCATCCTCGAACCACATGTCGGAGTAGTCGGCCGGGAGTGTGTAATGCGGCGTCTCGACCTCCGTCAGAAATCGCGCCGCCTTCGAGACATCGATGGTGGCGCGGGCGATGGTATTGTCGTAGTCGTAACCTGCCACCCATGCCTGCATCGGCGCGCCGGGAAGGGCCTCCCAGACCGCGTCGCGTATGGCCTTGACGTACATCGCGCCCTGCCAGCAGCGGAACCCGATCCATGCGTCGCGGTAGCGGCCGTCGGGCTGGACATCCTCCGGCCAGTTCACGTCCTCGAGGCCGGTGTTGGCGATGAATGCAAGGCGGCAGCGTTCGTCGAAGCACAGCGGCATCGCGCATTCGTAGTCGAGCATGAAGCCCACGCATTCGGTCTCGCGCATCCTGTCGGTAACCGACGCGAGGAACTCCGCGTACGTCCCGTCCTGTCGCGCGATGACCTGCGGGCAGAAGTTCGACATGCGCCCCGGGTCTGTGCACCGCTCGGCCTCTGTGGGCTGGAAGCTCGGCGGGCACTGGGTTGAGTAATGCCACCACGAGTGCAGGAACGGTCGGATCCCCGCGTCGCGGACGGCGGAGACGACAGCGGAACCGCCGTCCGTGTGGATCGTGCGGACGCCCAGACGCGCACACTGCGGCATGAGTCGGGCGAGGACCTCGTCGCGCTCAGGTCCCGGGTGCGCCTCACGGCCGCCCCACAGGCTGATGCCAAGATGCTGCGGCGGGCCGGGGCGCAGCGCCGGCAGCGGATCGAGGACCCGGACGGACATCTCCCGCCACGGGCCTGCGCCGGATTCGGCGAGCGCGCGGGCGCGAATAGCGCGGCCATCGGCCTCCGCGGTGGCGACGCAGTGCAGATGCAGCGCGGGCGTGAGCGCACTGCGCGGCCACGCGAACCAGCCGGGCGGCTCCCCTGATTCGTTATCCACGCCGCTGAAGGCGGGCGGGAGCGCGAAACCCTCGGGCGTCAGTCCATAGAGCACCCCCTCGTCGGTGCTCTCGCGCTCGATCTCAACGGCCATGGGGCCAAATGTCGCGCTCTCAAGCGTGAGGCCGTCGGGAAGCTCCACCTCGAAGCGCAGATCAAACGCGGTGTCCTCAGGGTCAAGATTTGCGTAGATCAGCGCAAGCCGTTGCCACGCGCCGTCAGCGAACCAGATGGTGCTCTCGGCCTGCGGGTTGGTGATGTTCGGCCAGAAGGCGACGCGCAGCAGCGTCGGGTCGTGCTCGCCGCCGGTCTTGCGGGCCGCCACGCTGGCCGCGATGCGCTCGGCCACCGGTGCCGGGTCCCCGACGATCACGTTGTCGTACTCGACCGCGGTGACGCGCGCTGACTGGTAGTAGTTGTTGTCGAAGTCTGGATTTCCATCAGTCTTCGGCATGTAGCCCTTGCCGAGGATTAGGCGGGGAGCGCCGGTCCAGGCGTCGGAGCGTGGCAGGTTGCGGACCAGCCGAAGCTCACCATCGGCCTCCCCGAAGAGCACGCGGACCTGGTCGGCGGAGAGCTCGAACACAACGCGGTACCAGGTGCCCGGTGTGATCCGCGCGAGATTGCCGACCGCAAGCTCCTCGGGGCCACCGCGGGCGTTGAGGCGCAGCGAATAGGTCAGGCTGAGCATCACCTGGATCCACGCGTCCTCATCCCAGTAGAGGATCACGCCCGGCGACCATGATGCGGAGGTGTCGTTGATGTTGCGCACGTCCACCTGCACGCGGGAGATGTCAGCCGGCAGGTCCGTCTCGATGTGATTGTAGCGGTTGTCGAGGGTGCGGAGACGAACCACCTCGCGCTCCGGATCGATTGTGACCTCGGATTCTGCGCTGGCATCGATCGTCCAGTGCTCCTCGAGGTCGGCGGACTGAAAGCTGTCAAAGAGTGTGGGCTGGGCGGATGCGGCGGTCAGGAGCAGCAACGCTACGAGCAGCGGCAGACGTCCGATCATTGCGAGACCTCCGGGAACGACGGCATGCGAGCGCAGGTGCGCGTGCGGAAAGTTCGATGGGCGTGGGGCGAAGGCCTTCGGTGAGGCGCAACAGGGCAGGCAGACCGCGCCGTGTAGCGGGGTCAGAGCACGGAGGGAGGTCAACTTGACGCGGCGAAGAGGCCCTTGTATCCTGCCGGAGGGCCCCATTGGGCCACGCGATGGCCCATCATGGAGGGGCCCGCTCTCGTACCAGAGACAGCTCGCATGAGGCACTTCCGTCAGGCGGACTTCGGCGAGGCACTTCCCCTGATCCTCTGGGGTCTGACGGCGAAGGAAGGAGATTCCACGTGCGCAGAATAAAGCGCCTGCTCGGTCTCGCGCTGCTGCTGGCAGCCCTGAGCGCGACCGCCGGCGCCGCCCCGATCCTCGACCCGTCCAGAATCAGCGACCGGACGCTGGACAACGGCTTCAGGCTGATCATCAAGGACAACGATGAGTGGGGAGTGGCGTCGGCGGCGCTCTACATTCGGGGAGGCTCGGCGTACGAGACCGATGAACAGGTCGGCGCCGCACATCTTCTCGAGCATATGCTCTTCGAGGCGATCGATCTGCGCGATAACGAACGGATCGGACCGGCGATCGAGTCGATGGGCGGCTACATCAACGCCAACACGACCCGCGACTTCACGCGCATCACGGTGACGGTCGCCAGCCAGTATCTCGCCGAATCGCTGGAGCTGCTGGCCGAGGCGGTCTGGGAGCCACAGTTGCCAGCAGCCGCGGTCAATCGCGAGCGCGAGATCGTTGCTCGCGAGCTGATCGATGTCGCGGACACGGCCGGCGGTGCGCTGGAGGACCTGCTGTGGGAGACCGCCTTCACCGAGCACCCCTACGGACGACCGATCGGCGGCACGCCGGAGCAGGTCGCAGAGCTGACCGCTGAAGATCTCCTGGACTATTACGGGCGGATGTACGTGCCCGGGAACATGGCGCTGGTGGTCGTGGGGGACGTCGATCCGGAGGGCCTCACAGCGACAGTCGAGGAGCTGTTCGGGCAGAAGGCCGGCGAGCCGATGACGCTGCCGGAGCTTCCCTCCGAGCCGCCGCTCGAGGACGTGCGCGTGACGGTCGAGACGCGTCCGAGCGACGCGACGATCGTGTCATTCGCGTGGCACGCCCCGGAGGTCGAAGACTTCGACGACGTCTGTGCGATGGATCTCATCTACAGCATCCTCGGGGAGGGGCAGCTCGGACGGCTGCACGAGGCGCTCAACGAGCAGGGGCTGGCGCTAATGACCAGTTGCGACTTCCTGACCCAGCGCGATCCGGGCCTGATCATCGTGACCGCGCTGACCCCTCCGGACAAGGAGCTGGAGGCCCGCACGGCGATCATCGAGCAGATCAACCGCCTGCGTAACGAGCGGCTCACCGAGGAGCAGCTTGCCGAGGCCAAGCGCGTGCTGGAGATCGGGTATGCGTTCACGAATGAATCCTACGCCGATCAGGCAGGATCGCTCGGCTTTTACGAGGCGATAGCGGACTACACGCTGGCCGTGGAGTACATCGATCGCGTCCGGGCGATCACGCCTGAGAAGCTGCAGCAGGTCGCGCAGGAGTATCTGGACCCCGACGCATACACGCTGGCGATCATCCGGCCCGAGACACGTCCGGGCGCGGCGGGGGAGGCGTGAGCGAGATGAAGAGCCTCCACTTCGCGGCCATGGTCATGCTGAGTGTCGTGCTTACGACGGCAGCGTGGGCGGGACCGACGGCCGAGACGGTGCTGCCCAACGGCCTGACGGTGCTGGCGACCCAGAGCGATCAGGCGACCCTCTCGGGAATCGCGCTGGTAATCGAGTCGTCGGTCGCCGATGAGCCGGAAGGGCTTGAGGGCGCGCGAACGGTCCTGCAGCAGGCGATGGTGAATCGGGCCCATGATGCCATCGAGGGGACGCAACGGCCGCTGTCAGCGTTTGTCCACCCGCGATCCCTGGGCTTTGACGTGAACACCGACTGGGACTTCGTCGAGGTCGCCGTCGCGGTAGAGACCGATGAGCTTGGCGAGGCGCTGGAGCTGCTGGCGGGGCAGGCGTTTGGCGTTGAGCTCACGGAGGAGGAGCTCGCTGAGGCGGTACGGATGGTGCAGCGCGGCTGGGACATGTCCCACGCCGCTCCCGTGCAGGCCACGTTCGAGCTGTTCCGCAGGGCGCTGTACGGGGATCACCCCATGGGCCGCCCGCTGCAGGGCGATCCCGCCCATCTCTCGGAGATCCCCCTGGAGGCGCTGCAGCAGTTCCGGGACGAGCAGTACGTGCCGGCGAACGCGTTCCTGTGCGTGGTCGCGCCGATGACGCCGGAGGCGATCACGAGTGCGGTGACGCAGGTCTTCGGCCAGGTGCCCACCTCCCCGGCGCCTGAGCCCGCGCAGTGGCCTGCCCTCCCCAGCGACTCGCGGGTGGAGGTGGACGACAGCGCGGGACTGGTGCAGGCTTCGCTCGTTGTGGGCGCGCCGCTGCCGGGCTACGGGGACAAGCTGCGGGCGGCAGGCGAGCTGATCGCGGAGCTGCTGGGCGGCGTCGGCGGGCGGTTGCGACGCGACGTGGGGCTGCTGCAGGCGCTGGGTCTGGCGGTTCCCTCGCGGCTGTTGCAGGAGCACTACCCGGTTGGCACGCTCTCGGTGCCCGAGGCTGATAACTCCTACATCGCGATGCATGCGCTGTGCGCGCCGATGTCCGTAGAGCGCACGCGCGCGGGCCTGGTCAGACACCTGTGGGCGCTGCGGACGCAGTCGGTGACTGACGAGGAGCTGCAGCGCGCGCGCAGACGGGTCATCAACAAGCACCGGCTCGCCACGCAGCGGCCGGCGCAACAGGCGGTGTATCTCGCGCGGCGCGCGATGTTTGGCGTTGGCGGTGCCGACGAGGCGATCGCCGCAGCTGAATCGGTGACGCGCGAGGACATTACGGCCGTGGCGAATCAGTACTTCGGACGAGATGCCGTGGGAGTGCAGATGCCGGCCGTGCGAATCGCGGGAGAGAACGGCTCATGATCGACGGAGTGCGGATTAAGAGGCTCACGCGGCATGTGGATGACCGCGGCTGGCTGATGGAGATCCTGCGCGATGATGACGAGATATTCATCGACTTCGGGCAGGTCTACGTATCGGCGTGCTTTCCGGGCATCGTGAAGGCGTGGCACTGCCACGAGATCCAGACGGACAGCTTCTGCGTGCTCTTCGGGAATGCCAAGGTGGGGCTGTATGACGACCGGGAGGGCTCTCCGACGTGTGGCCAGACAATGTCGCTGGTCATCGGTGAGCTGAACCCGATCGTGGTGCAGATCCCGCCGCTGGTGTGGCATGGGTTCATGGCGCTTGAGGGCCGGACCGCGGTGATGCTGAACGCTCCGACCGAGCATTACAACCGCGAGGATCCCGACGAGCTTCGGCGCGACCCGTTCGATCCCGAGATCCCCTTCGATTGGCACACCGAGGGCGGGTAGCTCCGGGCGACCCGTGCCCGGGAGGTGACTGAGGGTGACGCTTCCACCGCGGGACGCGCCACTGCGCGTCCTCGTTGACCACTTCCACGACTCGGGCTGGCGGGAGGCCAGACGCAAGCTCGCCGGCGGCCCCTTCCGCGCCACGATCTGCCGCCAGCGGCTGACGAGCGAGCTGCTGGAACGGTACCACGTGGCGATCGTGGACGGATTTGCCCCGACGCAGTTCGACCCGGCCGAGCTTGACGCGATCGAGCGGTTCGTTGCCGGCGGCGGCGGACTGCTGCTGGCCTCCTCGGCCCCGTGGTTCGAGCTGATCGCAGATGCGCCCGCCTCTGAGCTTCCGGCGAACGCGATCGCGACGCGGCTGGGCTTCCGCTTCCTCGCGCCCGAGGAGTGTGCGGCCGCAACCTGCCCCGACCGCGAGTTCCGACGCGGGTACCGACCCGAGGACGCGACGCTGCTTGACGATGTACTGGAGGGCTTCGGGCCGCAGCGGCCCGGCATATGCACGTGGGCGCCTCTTGCCACACCCGATGGCGCACGACCGCTGCTGGCCCATCGAGACAGCGGTGAACCGCTGGCTGCGCTGGCGACATACGGCGACGGACGGGTATGCGTCTTCGGGTCGTTGTGCGACCACCTGAACCTGCTGGCGCATACCGAGCCGCTGCTCCGCTGGCTGGCGGCAGGCGCCGGCGAACGTGACGGGGGCGCAATCGAGGGGGAGGTCGGCGAGCCCGCGGTAGTCTGCCAGCAGCGGCGCCTGCGACTGCTGTGCGATCGGCCGGTGGCGGAGCGAGCCAGCGACGTCGCAGACCTCGTGTGGGCGGCGGACGACTTCATGCGGGGGATCATCGGAGACCGGTGGGAGACGCCGATGCAGATCGAGGTGCTCCAGTCGGCGGTCTTCCCTGACGTGTGGGAGTCTGATCCAGTCATCGGCGCGGCCGGCGCGGATGCAGCGCTGGGATATAACGTCGCGTTCTCACTGATGCTATGGAAGATGCGCGACATGGACACCGCGCGCACCCTTGTGACGCTGCTGCCGGAGTATACCCTGCTGCGCCACCTCGCGCTTCGTTTCATCGAACACCTCGGCTACGAGGATGAGGCCCGGCGGCGCCGGACGATGATCCGCGAACTGCTGGCCGAGGCCGATCCGGATCGGACCGCCTGTGACCTCGCACGCATGTACTGGGCCACGCTGCAATGGCACCCGAAGGGCATGTGGCTGCTCGAGGAGCTGGAGCGCGCCTACGGCGAGGACCTGCTGCGCCGGCTGTTTGAGATCATGCCGCCCCGGCGCGAGGACTACGAGCTGCCGCGATCCTACGCCTGGGAAAGCGACCGCGCAGCGTGGTATCTCTCGCGCGCGGCAGGCGAGGACCTGACGCCGATGCTGCGCGGGATCGGCACAACTGTCCACGACTTCCCGCTGATCGATCCCGACGACGAGTGCCTTGCGGATGCGCTGCGGGCCCGGCTGGTCGCGGGCGCGATGAATGGCGAGGCGTCGCGGCGGATGGAGGCGCTGACGGACCTTGCGCGGCTCCCGGATGAGGAGCGCGCGTCGCTGCCGGAGGATGCGCGAGAGCGGGTTGAGGCATTCCGCCGGTCGAGCGCATCGGATGCCGGAGCGACGGAGCGTCTCCAGACGCTGATGGCCGGGGAGGATGACGCGGAGGCGGCCTGGGCAGCGCTCCAGGCACTCTCGGCGGGCATTGAGGACGCTGCTGATCGGCTGGTGGAGCTCGCGCCGCGACAGGACGTGCGTTTCCGGCTGATGGCCGGACACCTCCTCTCAAAGCACGGTGTCGATGCGCCGGATCTCTCTCTGCCGGGCGTGAACAGGGACGGCGAGCGGATCGGTGAGCTTGATGTGAAGATTACGGACACGCTGGAGGTCCATCCTGTAGTTGAGGGCTACAAGGTCGCGAACGTGATCTGCGAGAGTGGGCTGGCGGGGTTTCCGCACGGCAACTTCGCGAGGCGGCTTTACGTGGACTGGGTGCATACCTCCCCGCAGTGGCGGCGCAGCGGGCTGTCGCGTCTCGCGTTTGAGACCGCGATGCAGCACGACGAAGCCATGCGCTGCTCGTGTTTCGCGCTCAACACCGGCACACGTAACAACGCGCACGCACTCTACGCGGAGTTCGGATACGTGGACATGGACCAGCGGGAGAGGGCGAGCAAGCGGCTGAGCATCGGCACGCCCTGCAGCCCTCCCGACACAGTGACGATTCGACCGATGGCGGACGGGGATCGCGACGCGGTGCGCCGGCTGCTGATCGACTATCACGAGGGCGCGTTCACCATCTCCCCACTGCCGGTTCCCGAGCTCGGGGAGGGCAGTCGGGCGTCGCTGGCGGAGCGCGAGGGGAACCTGATCGGCGTGGCGCTGGCGACGACCGGGCCAGATGAGCACGCCCGGATCATCGACGTGGCGGTGGATCGCCAGGCCGACAACAGACCCGAGATCGGCCTGGCGCTGGTTGCCCGGCTGCATCAGTTGCTTGCGGATTCGGGCGCACAAAGCGCCCGCTGCGACCTGTCAACCGACGCCCATCTGCTGCGCGACGTGCTCTCGCGCGCGGGGTACTCCATCACCAGCACCGGCGACGTCAACATGTTCGGCATCCGCGACCTGACGGCGCTGCTCAGCGAGATCCGACCGCTGTACGAGCGCCGGCTCACCGACACGCCGTTCGCCGAGTGGCGCGGGCGGATCATGGTGCTCGGCAGGCGCCTGAGGGCGGGGCTGGCGATCGAGGCGGGCGTGGTGCGGGTGATGGACGCAGACCCGCGTCCGACCGACGTCAGCCTGCACACAGATGACGAGACGATCACGCGCTTCGTCACGGGCCGCGAGACGCCGCTGGAGGGCTATCTGCAGCGGCGCACAGAGATCTCGCCGCAGGTCAGTCCGTCGGTGATGGCGCTGCTGAAGACGCTTTTCCCGAAGGTTCCGTTCATCGTGCGGTGGGGCTGGTAGGACCGGGCGAGCGGTCAGCCGCCGAATAGCCGCATGACCTGGCCCTGCCACCAGTCGTAGTAGAGGAACTGAAAGCGACCGATCAGCAGTGAGACGCGGGCCATGACGGTGTTACCGAAGCTGGCGCCGAATGCCACCATCAGGAAGAAGATGCCGATCCTCGACGCGACACCCAGCGCCCCGGCATGCTCCCGCGAGAAGTAGAAGTACGCCAGTGTGCAGATGACCCCGACGACAAGCAGGAAGTTGCTGGTGGCCGTCCACGGATCGATGTCACCCAGCGGCAGGATGGGATTGAGCGTGGCGTAAAGCTGGGGCAGCAGGTTCGTCTGCACCGTCGCGGGGATCGCCAGGCCCGACGAGAGGCCCATGACGAAGGCGATCGGCCAGCGCGAGAGCCAGTCGTAGCGCGGAAAGAAGCGGCTAAACATCATCAGGCCGAGAAGGCCCGGGATGATGACGATGTAGTTGGGGCTCTCGAGGTCGGCCAGTTCGGGTCGGAAGAGCGGGTTGATCAGCAGCGGGATGACTGCCTCGTGGTAGACGATGACCACGCCGTAGCCTGCCGAGACGCCGACAAAGATGTGCTCGGCAAGCTTGTACACGGGGTTGTCGCGGTACAGGAAGCTGAAGATCGCCAGCGTCAGGAATGTGGCGATCCAGACGCCGATGACCTCGGTCGAGAGTCCGAAGATCTGCGGTGCTGCGTCAGGCATGATGATGCTCGTTTCGAGTGTTGGTGTGCCTCTACCGCCGACGGCGGCGATGGCGGCCGGACGCGAAATACGCGATGTTGCCCAGTACGACCAGCACGATGATCAGCAGGTGGGCGAACGACTGCGCGGCCATGCCGAGTTTGCCCTGGGCCTTCTCACCCTCAAGGCCCAGCAGGTCCTCGTACTCCGCAGCGCCCTTCAGTCCGTTGATCAGGCCGACGAGCTGGTCGGACTGCAGATACGGGTAGAAATCTGTGGCCATCACGGCCGTGATACCGATCGCGAGCTGCTGGCCGTAGCGCTCATGCGCGAAGGCCAGCCATGTGCCGGGCACAGCGCTGGCGGCGAAGTCCACCACGAGCGCGATATCATCGTAATTCTGCACGCCCTCCATCACCGGCAGCTCCGCCGTGAGCCGACCGTCGGGCGTGGTGGTGTAAAGCTGCGGGATGCTCTCCCCCATGCGCAGGATCACCTGGCCGAAGCCCGGACGGTAGCCGAGGTGGACCCACTGAACGCCCTCTTCCGCCCCAAGGTCCTCGGCGACCGTGTTCATGACCTCCTGGCCCAGCGCCGTCCCCTGGGGGTTGAGGGCGATCGAGATCACGCGCAGATCATTCAGCAGACAGTGGCGGACGACCGCCATCGCCTGGGGATGAAGCTCGGGCATGCTGGACGGGCCGTAATCGAACGAGACGAGAACCACCGAGCCCGGCTCAAGGTTCTCGATGTAATCGTAGACCATCTCCGTGGGCGGCGCGGGCTTGCCGAGAGGCAGCGTGTAGACGGTGATGATTGGTATCGCGACGGTAAGCGCGATGCCCAGGAACACCCAGCGGCGGTCAAGCTCGAGAAGCCAGTCCCAGATCCTCATGGTCCGACCGCCCCTCCGCCGCCGCCTCCGCCGAGGTGCGAGCGCTCGATGCCAAGGATGATGCGCAGCGCGGTGGCGATGACGCCGAGTGACACCCCGAAGATGATCCCGCGCTTACCTGCGACGGTCGGCACGTTCATGACCCACTCGGAGGCGTCGGGCATGAAGTCATACAGCCACTGACCGACGCCCGTGTCGCCGAGCATCACGAGGAGGGCGCTGGGGACGCGCCCGAGCATCACGAAGATCGCAGCGACCAGAAGCAGCGTGGCCTCGACGCTGCGGGCGCGGAAGGTGCGGACCGCGGCCGAGGCGATGAAGAACGCCAGCAGCGAGAACATCGTCGCATCGAGCGGCACCTGGATGTAATCGAATATCCAGTAGAATACGGTCCCCGGCTGATGGCCGTAGCCGATGCCGACGATGCACATCAGAAAGAACGAGACGATCGCGACGATACTGTAGGGCCAGTCCCGCCGGCGGCGGCGTATCTTCTCCCAGTGCGTGCGTAGAAGGCTGGAGATGCCCAGCACCAGTGCGAACGATGCGACGATCATCGCCCAGTCAAGCATCCCACGGTAGACGGTGACGCCGATCTCGTGCGGGACGAAGAACTGCACGGCCATGAACAGGCCGGCGAGGAAGGTGATGACGAGCGGCACGTGGAGCCTCACGAGCCGACCACCGCCCCGAGGCGGCAGGCCGTCCTGAAGATCGCTTCACCAGCGCGAGGCGATGTAAGGCGGACGCGGGCCGGGCATCTCATGCTGCGAACCACCCCACGAAACGCTGCGCATACTCGGCCACGGTGCCGCCGAACAGGGCGGCTGTCGCGGCGATGACGCCGAGGATCAGGATGGCGACGATGATCGTCTTTGCCATGTCCTGACCGCGAAGCTGGGCGACGAGCAGCGGGTGGCGTGAGAGGTAGGCGCTGGCGGCGTAAAGCTCCTCGCCCATGAGCGTGTAGTCGCAGGCGGTGATGAAGAACGGTAGCTGCGTGTCGGCGTCGGTGCCGGCGATCTGGATGGCGCCGGTCTCGTTACCGGTCTCCGCGAGGATCAGCGCCTCGGCGGCGAAGTAGCCCATGTACAGGTTCGCCCCCGGCTTTTCGCGCAGCATGATGCCATCGACCGCGGCGACGTAACCGAACTGACTGTCGGTGAGGAAGAAGATGTTCTCGGGCCGGTAGGCGTCCGGCTTGCCGGCCTCGGTGTAGGCCTGGCGCACGATCTCGCGCTCGGTCGCCATGACCAGCGGGTCATTGCACGGAACGATGATCTCTGTCTCATACGCGGCCGCGCGACGCGCGAGGTGGCCGAGGATGAGCATGGCCGCGATCGTCGCGATGTTGCTGACGCCGCCGAGGCCGGAGACGTAGAGCATCGGCCGGCCCATCTCCGTCGCGCGCCCGATGGCGTCGTTAACGGCCTCGAGGCCGGCGATCGGGCGGATGTAGATCTCCTCGGCGCGCCCGCGCACCGCGTAAAGCGTGCCGAGGACGATGGCGCAGATCAGCAGTGCCGAGATCAGGATGTTCGTGAGGGTCGGATCGTACCATCGGCCGACCGGGCGCACGGGCGCGGTGAACTGCGAGCGCACCGCCCCGCGGGCGGGCAGTGTCCAGCGACTGGCATCGAGAGCGGCCCGTAGCGGCTCGGCCGGCTCCCAAACGATCGCCACGGCGACCTCCCACGCTGGCCACGGCCAGGGTTTGAGCCCCGGCAGCGATGCCGACGAGGCGTCAAGCGGCACGAGCGGGCCAGCCTGAATCTCGCCGCCGACCTTGCGGTAGAGAACCTGCTGGCCGATCGGCACCATGCCGGGAACATCCGGCAGCTCGCGCGGCGGCGTCCAGCTGACGTCAAGAACGGTGCCACGCTCATCGTCGGGGTTGTCGCTCGCCTGCACGTCCGACGGCGCCACCGGCTGCGCGCACAGGCCGGCGGCCAAAAGCAGGGCGAGGGCACTTGCCACGACGCGGTGGTGATTCATTCCTCGATGATCTCCATGTTCGCGCGTGGGACGGTGACGACCTCGCCGGTGTCTTCGAGGCGCACGCGCGCGACACGAACAAGGGCCTCGGTGGGGATCTGCTCAAGCTGTTCGGGCAGCTCCACGACCTCGGCGAGCAGGCCGAAGAAGGGGGGACGGATCAGGCGCACCTGGCTGCCCACCGAAAGGCCGAGGGCGGGCTGTTCGGTCTCGGCGTCCCATGTTGCGCCAGGCTCGGGCACGATCACCTCGGGGCGGATAACTCCGGCGCGGATCTGGGTGGCGCCGTTGACGGAGGCGCGCTCGCCTTCGCGGTCTGCCAGCAGCTCGAAGGTTCGGCGCCGCATGGGCGTGTCCCCGAAGCCCTCGGTGAGGATAAGAGACAGTCCGAGCCTCTCCTGGCCGGTGATCGCGACGCCGAGAGGCTCTCCGAGGAACTCGTCGAGTTCGATGTCATCGATCGCGCCGGAAACAACCGCGACGGCGCCCGCCTCACGTGCGGCATGCAACGCTTCGAGGGTCACCCGCCCTCCGCCAACGAGAATGCACCCCTCGCAATCATCAACCACGAGATCGGCGGTGCAGACCTCGCCAGGCTCATCGCAGAGGATCTTTATGCGACCGTGGGCCTCGCCGCCGACGCCAAGGATGCCCTGGATGAGAGCGCCGCGGGTCTCGATAAGGACTGCCTCGTTGCCGTGCACCTCGCGCACGGTCCCGTCTATGTAGGCGTCAACCTCCACCTCGATGGGCTCTCCGCGGATCAACACCTGTCCGGTGATCTCGCTGATCGTCTCGATGGTGCCATGGATCGGGGCGCGGGCGATGGAGTGAAAGAGGCCCCAGAACGCGCGACTCTCGGCGATGATCTGCCGGGCCTCGACCTCGTCGCCCTCCTCGACAAGCAGAAAGTCCTTGACGTCCTCGGGGCTTATCGAGAGTTCGTGCGCAATATTCACGTTCACGACGTTCCCCGGCAGTTCGGTTGAGGCCACCAGATCATCGGCCGCGACGTCCTGTCCCTCCTCGACGTGCACGCGGCCGGGCAGCGGCAGGCGGCGCAGGCGGCGGATGACGGCGCGCTCGGTGATGCGCAGTCCAGGGGTGTATCCGTGGGTCTGCGCGGCCATCGTCATGACGCGGTCACCGCCTCGGTGGCCGCGGGGTAGACGTCCAGCGCGGCGTTCCAGCGGTTGATCGCCTCCGCGCGCTCCGCGTCGTCTTCAGGCAGCTGCAGCGGGCGGCCCCGGCAGTCGATAACGAGCCCCACAACGCCGCCGGAGACCTCGGCATTGATCGCACGACCGCTCCCGGCGCCCATATCGAAGCCGCGCACCGGATCGACGGTCACGCGCACCTTCTGCCCCTCGTCGAGCGGCAGAAGCCGCATCTCGCCGACGGCCATCTCGACCTCCTCGGTGCCGGAGGGACGTTCGACTGTCACCCGACAGCAGGGCCGACCGTTCCGACCGGTGCCCGATGGCGCGATGCATGTACCGAGCGGTATCAGGCAGTCGCGGTAGAATACCTGTGTGGCCGCGTCCTCGGATATCGTCGACAGCACGCCGAGTTGCGGCATCATGAAGATGCTGTCCACTGCCAGCCGCGTGACGCCCTCGGGCTCGAAGGCGTCGATCAGCATGAGCAGCGCCTGACTGCGGCGCGGCGCGTGAGAGAGCACGCCACCGGAGCCGATGATCAGGTCCAGCGCCATCATGTCCACGAGCGTCTCCGCGCCTGCCGCGCCGAAGGCGTCGGCGATGTCGCGCTGCCGCTGGACGCCCTTGAGTTCGGTCGCGAGCAGCTTGTGTTGCTCGAAGGCCAGCCGCAGGGCCTCGCGGGCAACGCCATGCTCGACCTTCAGTCCGGTGAGCTGCTGGGGGATGGTGGTGGGGCGAATCATCTTGTTGCGGATATCATTGCCCAGCCGTCGAGGATCCGGATGCTCCGAGACCCAGCGCAGAATGTTGCCGAGCCCGGCCTCGGCGAGGGCGTTGGAGATCGAGTAGCTCATGCCGAGATTCGCGCTGACGGTGCGGTTGAAGGTGCCCTCGAAGACGCTGAAGACGTCGGTTGTGGCCCCGCCGATGTCGACTCCCACGACGTTGACGCCATCGCGCTCTGCGACCGCTTCGATGAGCATGCCGACGGCGGCCGGGGTGGGCATGATGTCCGCGTCGGCCCAGCCCATAAGCTTCGGGTAGCCGGGGGCCTGGGCCATCACGTGCTGGAGGAAAAGCTCCTGGATCTCAGCCCGCGCGGGGCCGAGGTTCTCGCGCTCCATGCGCGGACGCAGGTTATCGACGACCGTGAGCTGGGCGGCTCGCTCGAGTGCCTCTCGCACAGGCTCGCGCGCGTCCTCGTTGCCGGCGAAGATCACCGGCAGCTCGTATCCGGCGCCGAGCCGGGCCTGTGGGTTGGCGGCGGCGACGAGCTCGGCCATCTCGACGACCTTGCGGACCTCGCCACCATCCACCCCCCCGGAGATCAGGATCATGTCCGGACGCAGCTCGCGCATCCGCTCGATCCGCTCGTAGTTGCGCCGACCGTCATCGAGCGCCAGCACGTCCATGACGATCGCGCCCGCACCGAGCGCCGCGCGCTGCGCACTCTCGGCGGTCATCGACCGCACAAGTCCAACGACCATCACCTGCAGGCCACCGCCGGCCGAGCTCGTGGAGACGTAGGCGTCCACGCCCACGTCACCGGTCTGCGGGCGGATGATCTCCCCGTCCTCGACGAGACGCCGGCCGGAAAGCTCCTCAACCTCGCGAACGGCGTTGAGCACGCCGACGGTGACGTCCTCGTAGGGAGCCTCCACGGTGGTGGGAGCCTCGCCGCGTACGCGCAGCCGGTACTCCCCATCCACCAGCTCGATCAGGATCGCCTTGGTGGTGGTGGAGCCGCAGTCTGTTGCGAGAATCGAACGAAGCTGGTGTTGTTCCGACACCTGCGGACGCAAGCCTCCCCGGGTATCCATGCAATCGCGGTTCTGTTCGCGCCCGGGCCGCGGCATTCCTTCATCCACGGTCCGCCGGCGGTTCCTCGTCGTCCTGCGCATCGTCGTTGAGCTCCTCGAGGCGATCGACGAACCACCGGAGATTGTCGCGATCCTCGATCGCCTCGGCGAAGACGTCGTAGTCGGGGGCATTGACGAGGACGCTGATCATCGGCTGCAGGAATACGAGAGCCTGCCCGGCGAGAAAGCTCAGGGGCAGGATCGACTCGAAGAAGAAGATCGCCGGGACACACATCCCACGCCTGCAGATGGCGCGCGCTACCCGCTCAAGCACCTCGCGCTCGCGAGCGCGTTGGGCCTCGTCCATCAGTAGTCCTCGATCGTACGCGGCAGGTACCGCTGGACGTACTGCACTACATCATTGAGGCGGCGCGGAGCGAAGAGCACGAGGACGGAGTCTTTGTCCTTGCACGTCAGCCGCAGGTCATCCTCGAACGTCCGCCAGCTCTCGAACTCATTCCAGTCGTGCTCCGCGTGGTAGAGGGGCCCGAAAACCTCGATCTTCTCCGGGCAGAGCTCGTAGCGGTAGCTGCCGTAGAACGGGAGCAGCGCAAGGGTGATGAAGACCACCGCAAAAGCGGCGTGGGCCTCCGTGTAGTACATGTTCACCGCGTAGCCGAGTGCCGCTTCGAAGACGATCAGCAACAGGCAGAGGCCGGGGTTCTCCCCCGCCCGACGCACGCGCCAGATGAGGCGATCCTGTGTTTCGCTTGCGGTCTGATCCCGTTCGGTCATGGCGATGATGGCACCTCCTCAGACGCTGCGACACGTTCGGCGAGGCGCATGGCCGCGGCGGCATCCTCCATGGTCGCGCGAGGCTCTTCCTCCCCGAGCACGGACCTTCCGAAGCTCTCGATCTCCAGAAGGTAGCCGAGCTGGTCGGTGCTCCCGTGGCCTTCAGCGGTGGCCGAATCGACCCGCCAGAGCGTGATCTCGTCGGTATCGCGGCGGCGCACTGCAAGGTCTCGACGGTCCTCGGCGCTGGCCAGAGAGTCGGTGCCTGCGATGAAGACGCTCTCATGCGACCGGGCGGCTCCGGCGACGAAGCTGATCGTGCCCGTCGCTCCTGAGGCGAAGCTGAGGGCGAGCGATGCGCGTTGTGGGGCGGCACAAAGCGCACAGACGCCCTCGATCTCGCCGAGCATGAATCGGGCGAGATCGAGCACGTGTGGCGCGTCGAAGAGCAGAGGATCATCGTGACCATCCCGCAGGGGCGGCCACCAGGTGATGCTCATGGCCAGCGCCCGACCGAAGCCCTCGCCTGTCACGATATCGCGCAGGCGCCGGTAGGCGGGAGCGAAGCGCATCATCAGGCCTGGCTGAGCGATGAGACCGCGCGTGGCGGCAAGCTGCGCGATGCTGTCGGCCTCATCCGCTGTGGGGGCGGCCGGCATCTCGACCCAGACGTGACAGCCGCGCTCGAGGGCGACGGTCGCCGCCTCAGAGTGCATCTCAGGCGGCCCGCAGACGAGCACCGCATCGAGGTCCATCTCGTCGATCATTTTGCGCAGGTCCTGGTAGGGCCGAAAGGCGCCGAAGCGGCGATTGGTGCGCTGAGCGCGACGCCTGTCGAGATCGCAGACGCTGGCGAGGTCCATTCCGGCGGCGTGAACCGCGGGCAGCAGTACTTCGGTCGCGTGACGCCCGCACCCCACAAAGCCCACTCGCACGTCCTGAAGCGACATCGGCTCGGGTCTCCCATCGTAACGGTGGAGCTGGCAACGTTCGTGATGATATTCCGCACCGAAGCGGCGTGTCCCTCCGCCGGCGCAGGAGATGGTGGGGCGCCGCGAATCCCCGAGGTACGGCCCGATCACGAAACCATTCCTCCGGAGGCATCGGGCTCAGACGGCCATAATCGCCGCATACAACTTCTGCAATCGACGCTTCGACTCGTTCCTCCCTGCCGCGGCTGCCGCCGGCTTTGAGAACGTCGCGCTGGGCTACTACGCGGGGGCCGATCCGCACGAGCGGCTCGGCGACGGTGACGTCGGCTATGCGCAGTTGCTGCCACGGCTGCAGGAACTGGGCTACGAGGGGCCGCACACGCTGGAGCGGGCCCTCGGCGAGAATGACGACGAGATCGAGGTCTCCATGCGCGCCGCATATGCCTTTGTGACCGCGTATCTACACTGAATCCCGACCACGGACGGTTGCGCGCGAAAAAAGGGGGAACACAGGGACGGGGTCCAGCGTCGATTCACACGGACGAGGTCACTAATCGTCGTCTACTATTGACATTAGTAGATAGAAGGGCTACCATTCCCGTACGGCTGGCAACGCAACCTGCCAGAATGGGGCAACGGAGATGAGACCGATGGGCAGGCTGGTCAGAATCGGATTCGCAGCTCTTGCCGTGGTCTGTGTCGCGGCGGCCTTCGCACAGGGCACTCAGGACATGTGGTACATCGGTGGATTCGAGGGCGAGGTCACCGTCAAGGATGGCCAGACCCCGGGCCCTCCCGGCTACTACTACCGTCCGGAGGCGACCGAGACGCCGAGCTTCGCGGAACGGTATGATCATCCGGTTCGCTGCGCGCGATGCCACCACTGGCGGGATCTCGGCCACAGGTGTGACTGGTGCGGCCTGGAGCCGTCCCGGTATGAGTTGACCCAGGCGCGGCGCGGCACGGTCTACTCGCCGTATCCGCTGACCGGGCAGTACTGGTACGAGAAGCCGATGCGATCGGTGACCGGGCCGAAACACGGAATGGGCTGGCCGTACCTCGGATATCGATACAGGTAGACGGCGTCTGTCACCAGCATCACTGAGGCGGAGGAGCGGTTGAGATGAGGTTGCGGACGTACGCAACGCTGATGGTTGTGGCGCTGGTCGCTGCGGTTGTGCTGGTGGGGACAACGGAGGCAACTGCGCAGCAGACCCAGTCGGAGACGATCATTGACAGGCAGTTTCGCGGCGAGGTCGGGGCGAAGGGGCCGTATTTCCGACCGACCGACAGGCCGTATCAGAGCAGCTTCACACGGCGCTGGCAGGAGAAACTCAACGAGGTGTGGGGTCACGTTCCGGCGGGCAGGAATGTTCCTCGCCCGCAGGATCCGCGCTTCCGGCTGCCGCCGCCGCGTGATACGATCTTCGTGCACCCGCCGGGCTACCACCTCAGGCCCGACTGCGACAGCCCTGCGAGCTGCCATCGACTGTGGCGGCGCGAGCAGCGAAAGTGGGGCGTCGGCTGGGGCTGGCGCGGCTGGTACAGATAGACGAACCGAGAAGCTACAGGACGGACCGTGCCCGAAAGACGGAGGGGGAGGAGAGATAGAGAATGCGTACGAGAACGGTTGCGCTCATGGTCGCAGCGCTGCTGGTGCTGGGTCTGGTAGCGGCACCGGCGATGGCGCAGGATGAGGAAGCGCGCATCACGGCGACATTCCAGGGCGAGACCCTGGGCCAGGTGCTTCAGCTTCTGAGCAGGGGCTACGGCCTCCAGTACACGCTCGCACAAGGGGTGGACCCGGATACGCAGGTCTACGCATCCGTGGTTGAACTCACCCCACAGCAGGCTTTGATGAGCGTTCTGGAGCCGCTTGACCTGATGGCTGTACCTCAGAACGGCAGCTTCGTGATCCGCGAGCGGCCGCAGCCGGCGCAGCGTGAGGCCCGCGACACCGCGATCATGCCGCAGGTGGCAGGTGGGGCTCGCGAGGCTCCCCGACCGGAGCGCCAGGTTGGCAACTACGTGCCGGGCGCAACGCAGGCGGCGGACGACGAGGGGGATGAGGAGCGCGTCGAAGTGCTCGAGCTGATATTCCCGAAGTACCTGGGCGCTGACATGGCGGCGGCAATCTTCGGCGGCGAAGTCGTCGAGGCCGGCGGATACTACGGCGGCAGTCAGTACGGCCAGAGCGGCGGCTATGGCGGTCGCGGCGGCTACGGCAGCAGCAGCTACAGCAGCCGTGGTGGCTACGGCAGCAGCAGCTATGGCAGCCGCGGCGGCTACGGGAGCAGTAGCTTCGGAAGCCGCGGCAGCAGCGGCTATGGCAGCCGCGGCGACTTCGGCGGTATCGACGACAACTTCTGATTGCGCCTCAGGGCCCGCGGCGGCTACGTCGCGGGCCTCGAACCTTCTTCTGCACAAAGCCAGTAACGTTACGGGACCCTACCGACAAATAAGCATTGAGAATAAATACTATATTCTGTAGTAGTGACGAGGACCTTACGCCAGAGCGCTGCAGAAAGGAGCGAGTGAAATGTTCGGCAGGGGCATGATCTGGGGACTGACGGTCGTCGTGAGCTTCGCGTTGCTGGGCACCGGTGTCATCGCACCGAAGCCGGCAGTCGCCGACAACGATCTTGAGCGTGCGCTGTGGGGGATCGCAGCCGGTGCGGCGATCTACGGGATGATCGGCGATGACGACGACTACGATCGCTACGATCGGGATCGCCGGGGCTTCTACAACGGCAACAGCCGCGCGTGGGAGCGAAAGTATGACCGGCGGGACCACGATCGCAGAGACCACGGCCCGACGTATCGCGACCGCTCGTACAGTCGGTCAAACGTGCTCAGGCGCACCTACAACCGCGGCTGGAACAACGGCTACGACGTTGGCTATGACCACGGCTACGATCGTGGCTTCGACCGCGGCTACGACTACGGGTACGACGACGGCTGGGACGACCGAGGGGACTACGAGCGCTACCGCGACCGGCGCTGGTGCTGGTAGGCTGCATCAGCCCCGTGACGCTCGGGGCTTTTTTTCGCCCGAAGCTACTACCATAAGTAGTAAGTGGCCTGACGCCCGGCCGACGCCAATGGGTAGGGCGTGAACCCGGCGATCGCCAGAGCGAACCAAGTCACCCGGACGAGACCGCGCCAAAACGCGAGACGCACGGGAGCCCGCCTGATCACACGATGAGGCGGGCTCCGCCATGTACGCCGCACGAAGACCGATGCCCTGTGTGCGGAGGATTCAGACGTGCGCCTGGTCAAGTGTAGGCCTCCGAAGATCAGGTCTGTAGGAGGAGACGCCATGCCACTGCGGATCGGTGTCGCGGGACTGCGGCGGGGGATGGGTTTCGTCCGAACGTTCGAAGGCAACCGCGACTGGGAGCTGACGGCCGTGTGCGACGTGGAGCCGGGCCGTGCTGCGCAGGTCGCGGAGGAGGTCGGCGCGCCGCTTCACTTCGATGACTACTCCGAGCTGTGCCGTGCGGAGATCGATGCGATCGTCGTCGCCACGCCAGCACCCCTGCACGTGCGGCATACGCTGGAGGCGCTCGATGGCGGGAAGCATGTGCTCTGCGAGGTCCCGGCAGCGTGGAACCTCGACGAGGCGGAGCAGCTCGCGAGAGCGGTCGAGAGCAGCGGCCTCAAGTACATGTTCGCCGAGAACATGTGCTACTTCGCCTACATCCAGACCTACGAGGAGATCGTCAGGCGCGGCGACATCGGTACGCCCATCTACGCGGAGGGCGAGTACATCCACGACTGCCGGCCGCTCATGCAGGCTCGCTATGACGGCATGACCGAGGGTTCGGGGACGGGGCCCACCTGGCGCGCATCGCTGCCGCCGATTCACTACAGCACGCACGATCTGGGGCCGATCCTCGAGATCATGCAGACCCGCTGCACATCGGCGACGGGCGCGCATACCGGCTGCAACGTGAGCCCGGAGCTGGGCACCATTGACATGGAGGTCGGGATCTTCAGGACTGAGTCCGAAGCGGTCATCAAGATCCTCACCGGCTTCTCGATCGCACGCCACCCGGCGATGCACTGGATGGTCATCTACGGAACCGAGGGCTACCTCGAGGGCCCGCGAGGCGGCACCGATAACGCTCATATGCTCTACTCGGAGCGGACCCCGAACCTGCAGGGACCGGCGCTACTGCCACTCGGCGTCTCCCACACCAATGCGCCACCGGAGGCGACCGCAGGGGGCCACGGAACCTCGGAATACTATATGTGCAACGACTTCGCGCGCTGCATCATCGACGACAGCCCGCCGGCGATCGACGTCTATCGGGCGCTGGACTACACGGCACCCGGAATCTGCGCGCACATCTCAGCCGAAAGCGGTGGCGCGCCGATCGAAGTGCCCGACTTCCGACCCACCTGACACCCAGGGAGAGCACATCCATGCACCGAACGCGCGCTGCGCTGATCGTTTTCGTCGCCCTCACTGTCGTCTGTACCGGCTGCGCCCAGGAGAACCGGGATGAGCAGGCCACACCCGCCGGGGCGATGTACGAATCGTTCGAGGCGGAACTGCCCGCCGGGTGGAGGGCCACACGGCCGGACTCGCTGAGCCTGAGCGATGCGCACTACAAGCACGGGACGCACTCGCTGCGCTGGGACTGGCGGGCCGGCGAAAGCATCGAGATCGCCCACGGTGTCGGCGACGTGAGCCGCACCGGCGGCTACGGCGGCTACCACAAGGCCGCGTTCGGCATCTGGCTCTACTGCCCCGAGCCTGTCGAGGGGACGGCGACGGTCGAGTTCATCGCCGATGGCGACGTCGGGGGCTCTTTCGAGTTCCCGCTCGGGTTCCAGGGCTGGCGGCGAGCGGCGCTGCACTACCGCCACGGCAACGCCTTCACAGGGACCGTCCCGGCGGACACGGACACCATCCGACTCACCGCCCCCCGAAATGTGAACTCCGGAACGCTGTTCGTGGACCTGGTGATCTACAACGGCATCATCGACTACCGCCTCGGTTGCCGGCCCGTAGACGCCTTCGCGTGGAAGCCGGTCGATCCTGATGAGGTGGAGACACCGGTGGCCCGGCCCGACGAGGTCTCAGAGGCGGAGCTGACGGCCATGGAGCGCATCGCCGCGGCGATAGATCCTCCGACAGAAGCTGGCTACAGCTACAGCGCCGACTACATGGCCGAACGAGCCAGGGAGTTCGAGGCGTTCGGCGTCACGCGCACGCAGGCGGGTGTGATCGGGAAGCCGCTGGTGCCTAACCCCGGCTTCTACGAGAGCGCGGGAGTGCCCGACCCCCCACAGACGCCTGCGGAAATGGCGACGTGGATGCGCGAGATCGCGGCCGCGTACCATTGGACCGGGAACGAAG
>JALGTR010000174.1 GCA_029821265.1 Candidatus Zipacnadia bacterium | reverse complement strand
GTACATCCTCGTAGTTCTCGGCGAGCACGAGGCCGCCTGTGAGCGCATTTGATCCCGCATAGACAGGAACGCTGTCCTCAGATACACTTACTACAGGACTGGCGCACTACCGTGGCGGCATGGAAGGCTGATCATGAGGTATCGACAGATCGGGATCATCATCGCGGTTGCAGTGGCTCTGGCGCTTCTGATCCGGGGCATGCCCGATCAGAACGCGCAGGAGAAACCGTGGGAGCAGTGGGAGCCGCCCACCGTGAGGCTGCCGGACCCGAACGCGTGGGAGATCTACGAGCAGGCGTTCGCGCTCGAGGATCAGATCGAGGCCCGGTTGGCTCAGGAGCTGCCGGCCGGCGCGTCCACAGTGATCGACATGGGCGAGCAGTCGCTCGAGCCCGAAACGCTGGCGATGCTCGTGCAGGCGTACAGACCGGTCTTCAGCGCCCTTGAGTCCGCGATCGCTGGTGAGGCGCAGGCTCCGCCGATTCGAGGCCAGGACGGCGTTGAGGCGGCATTCCCGCAGTTCGCGATGTTCCGTCAGGCTGCGCGCATGTTCGTCGGTCGGAGCGTGCATCATCTGCGACAGGACGATGCGATCTCCGCGGCGCTGGACGGTATCGCGGCGATGCACATCGGCGCTGACGTCGGCACGAATCGAACGCTTATCGCCGGGCTGGTGCAGAGCGCCTGCACCGCGATTGGAGAAGCCCGGCTGCGTGAGGCGATTCCGCATCTCAACGCGCAAGAGGCGCGGATCGCGGCGAACGCTCTGCGCCGTGCGATGGCCGAGCAGGCGAGCTACGCGGAGATGGTCGAGGGCGAGGCCATCTTCGGCCGGACCTACTTCATCGAGACCACCGTCAAGTTGCTCGATGTCGATCCCGAGCAGCTGCAGGCTATCGCTGAGCAGACCAACCAGCCTGAACTTGCTGCGCAGGGCATGACCGCCGAGGGCACGTGGCAGGCGCTGGAGCAGTTCTACGCGCGGGCCATCGAGGAGGCCGGCAAGCCCCTGTGGGCACGCAAGGAGCTTCCAGTGCCGGACAACCCGCTGGTCGCGAACATGGTGGAGCCGCTGACGCGCACCGGTTCGAAGGTTGCGCTGCTCGAGGCCCGACTGCGGGTCGACCTGACTGCACTGGCGGCGCAGGCTTACTGGGCGGAGCACGGCGCGTATCCGACTGATCTGAGCGCGCTCGTGCCCCGGTACCTCGCCGAGATCCCCCGCGATCCATTCGCGGACTCGCCGCTACTCGGAGCCTGGTCGCAGCCGGTCACCCGGGCCCATCCCGCCGCCGAGGCAAAACCGGCCCAGGCGGCTGAGCTGACGATCTACTCAGTCGGCCCGGACGGAGATGACGACGGCGGCGTGGACATCGGTCCCGGCGCCGGTGAACAGCCGGATGGTGACGTTGCGGTCACGCTCGGCGGTCGATAGCCGCGGGCTGAGCACGCGCTATCGTCGCAGCCGGATCTGGATGTTGTCGAGATACCACACGCTCTCGACTGTCCCGTTGCTGACGAAGCCGAGCCAGCGCAGCTCGTCCCACGATTCGTCGCGGCACCGCAGGTCGTCGAAGCGGTACTCCTTGCCGCCGGGCAGCGTCACCGCGAGCCGCCACGTGCCGTCCGCGCGCTTGCCGACGCCCGCGGTCACCTCCACGTGCAGCCACTCCCCTGGCTCCACGGGGATCGGCTCAATACCGGCCGCGCTGAGTTGGCCGTCGGCGATCCGCAGCGTCGGACCGACGCGGTAGGGCGTCGAGGCGTCACGCCACTCGTGGTACATGTTGGTCGCCGAATCGACGCACACGTCAAAGCTACACCAGGCAATGCCCTCCGTGTAGCCCGGCTGATAGTAGATGTGGGGGTTCCAGGGCTGCTGCAGGTCGGGCACATCGTGCAGGCGCAGGCTTCTCTGGCCGGAGGCCGCCACCTCGTCTGTGATCGCCACCAGTTCCGGACGATTCTCGGTGTGGACCGCGGCGTGCAGGGGATGCCCGCCGATCTCCGTCGGGGCGTCGCCCCAGGGCACTGTCTCGAAGTCCGCCATGATCTCGACCGGCTTCGGCTTCGGCGGGAGCGGATCATCCGGCTGATGCTCGAACTGCGCGGGGAGATTCACCCACGCTGGATCACCGTACAGTCCGATCCAGGACATCGAGATGGGTTCGAAACCGATCTTCTCCGCCGGTGAGCCGGGTTCCATGCGGTAGTCGTCGCGCTCCGGTGCGACGAACCGGGGGTCAGCGATGAGCGAATTCTCGTCATTGCCCATCGCGCGCCACTCCTCAAGCGTCCGTCCGCGAAAGAGCACGGGCTCGCCGGTGGTGCACCAGTAGAGGTTCGAGTCCATCACGTAGTTCCCGTTCCTCCAGTTACCGCCGAGGACGTCCTGGTGGTCCTCGTAGACGATATTGCGGCGGAAGAAGAACGAGATATGCTCCTCCTCGCGCGCCCGGTGCACTCCGTTTCGCTGCGAGAAGGCGAAGACGTTGTTCTCGATCGTGTTCTCGCGCCCGTAGTGCAGCAGAAAGCCGTTCGACGTGCAGTGATGCACGATGTTGTCGGTTACGAGGATGTTGGTGCTGCCCTCGTCAAGGTAGACGCCAGATGCGTGCGAGTAGGCCGGGTAGCAGTAGATGTCGTGGATGTGGTTGTGTCGCAGCTCGGTGCCGGGCGAGACCCCGAGGGTGTAGATCCCGCCCATGTCCGAAAGCGTCCGGTGGCCGCAGTGATGGATGTGGTTATCCGCGACGATGTTGTGATGCGCAGTGGAAGCCGAGTAGCCCCAGCTCCAGCCGACGGACATCCCCGAGTAGTTCGTGTCGCCGATGTCGCAACGACTGACCTCGTTGTATGAGCTTCGGCCGATCCAGACGCCGATCGCGCCCCCGTGGGCCTCCGTGAGATGGTGGATGAAGCAGTTGTGGACGACATTGTGGCTTGATTCGGGCGTCTCGGACGTGGCACCGATGTATACCCCGCCGGCGCCGATATCCCAGACGTGGCAGCGCTCCAGGCGATTGCCGACGCACGCGCGCTCCAGCCAGACCCCGTGCGCGCCGATATGCCGCAGCTCGACGTCCTCGAACGTGCAGTTGTGGGCGCCGCGAGCGTAGATTCCGGCGGTCGCCATCGTCGCCTGCGCCTGCCGCTCAGGCAAGCCGGTCTCAGGCATTGGCCAGGTCGAGTGCTCGAAGGTGAGCCCACGGAAGATGACATGCTCCACATAGCGCTCGTTCTGCCAGTCCCCGCGCAGCTCCAGAAGGCGCTCGACGACCGGGAAGACCACCGTCGCGGTCCGCATATCCTCGCCAGGGCGCGGCCTGTAGTAGAGCGTGCCCGTCGGCCGATCGAGATACCACTCACCGGGCGCGTCGAGGCCCTCGAAGACGTGCTCCACGTAGTATCGGCTCCCCGCCCACGTGAAGAGCCTCGGCGGCCCTCCCGTCTCGCCGCCGAAGTACACGATATTCTCCTCGCTGTCGATGCGTTCGACCGGCAGCCGGGTGGTGCTCCACGAGAACATCTTCACAACCTCGATGTCCTCCGGATTTCGCCAATCGCCGCTCAGATCGCCCTCGTGAAAGCGGAATGCGCGTCTGTTCGCGGGATCATTCTGATCGTAGGGGTTCACGAGGCCCTGAAGCTGCAGGTAGCCCTCGTTGGGGATGCGGGCCCGGGTGGCGCGCCTCCCGTTGACCCAGAGCTGCCGGAAGTAACGCGATCCGCGCTCGACCGACGCGATATGCGCGCTCCACAGGCCATCACCCGCCGGCTCCCAGCCGGTGACGATGCGGCCGCCGGAGATGATCGGCCGCTCCTCGCGGTACGCCGTCCACGTCACGGGTGCGTCAGCCGTCCCGGAATCCTGCGGCTCGAGCACAAAACCCCGGCGCAGACAGTACACGCCGCCACGCAGCAGCACCTCGACGGGACCGTCGATCTCCCCCGCGGCGCGCATCTGTCGCAGGCGATCGCGAGCGCCATCGAGAGTCCGAAGAGGCGAATCCAGCATCCCCCGTGCGGAGTCATCGCCATCCGGAGCGACGTACAGACGCAGAGGTCGGGCGCAGGTCGTAGAGGCGGCGGCAAGAAGCGACGTGGCCACGAGCACGGCTGTTACGCGCATCGAATCACCCCCGACTGATCATCGCACTGGGGCGTGCTTCGACGCACGCAACAGATCGTCCTTCACCGCAGCTCCTCGGTCTTCCGGTTGACAATGCCTCAGAGCGTCGGCCAGAAGGGGCCAAAGCCGAACACGGCCACCGCAATAACGCAACTGCAGACGATCGCCGTCAGGGGGGCCGACACAGCGCGGAGATCCATACCCCGACGCCAGCGAGGGCCAGGCCGAAGTCGACGACCGCACCGTAGCCCCAGCGGATCTCGTCGAGGCTCAGGCCGCCAAGCATTTGAGACCAGAAGGCCAGCGGAGACGAGATGGCGCAGAGCATGCTTGGCGTGTCGCTCTCCCGCTCACCGGAGATGCTGCTGCCGGCTTCGCTGCGAGCACGGCGGTCCGGGGAATCAGCCGGATCGGCTACTCCTCTTCCAGGAAGTACCCGTTCGTGTCGCGACCGCCGATGCGTTCGACGTTGAAGGCCAGCTTCGCCTCCCAGCCGTGCTCCGCCTGCTGGAGCAGGTACGGCAGTTCGACGGTCGTCACGATGTAGTCCGCATCGGGCCCCTCGAAGCCGAACATCAGCAGCGAGTTCTTCATGTCCGGTAGCGGAGTGACATAGGTCGAGACGTGGCTCTCCTCGTCGATCTCCGCGGTCTGCTCGAGGACCTGGCGAACCTGCTGGAACTCAAACTGTCGGGCCGACAGCCCCTCAGCGTCGAGACCTTCCGCGCCCAGCCAATCCTCAAGCGCCCACCAGCCATCCCAGGCAAGCCGCCTCGGCGTGTCGCTCTCGTCACTGTCGCGCATCTCATAGACGTAAAACTGCACAGCCACCGGTGGTTCCTCCGATCGTATGGAGTTATGCGTGTATGCAGATAGCCGCCGCGGCACCGGGATGGCCGGCGACTGCACCCGCGCCCTGTCCAGCCGGTCAAATCGGGGAAAGCTCCCCAAGCTCCAATTCTCACTATACCCGCTTCCGGCCTTCGTAACTCCCAGGTGTCTCGTCTGCCGCGCCACCACCATGCCCCCATACCTCACGTGCCTCGGCGACACCCCCTTCCGCAGTCCGCCGGTCCGGCCTGAAGCAGCTCGCGGTGGTGACTCAGCGTCCAGAACATCTCAATGATCACCCGGTGACATGGCCCTCCGCGGTCAGTCGCCGGGTGGAGGCAGCACCTCCACCCCGTCAGGCCGGGCCTGCAGCCAGACACAGCGGATGTCCGAGCCGCCGCCCTCTGTGTAGTAGACCATGAGCACGCGGCCGTCCGGCAGCTCCGCAAAGCTCGGATAGCCGCCGATGACCGGGTCGATGACCTTCGGGCCCTCCCACGTTCGGCCGAGGTCGTGGCTCCAGGCGATCGAGGTGCTGCGCGTCGGGCGATGCCTGAACCCGGCCAGCAGAACCCCGCGTGAGGTCAGTAGCAGGTATGGGGCCTCGCCCTGTATCCCCAGCGGCTCCGGGACGCGCCATGTCACGCCGTTGTCGGTGGATTCAGACCAGTGCATCGTGGGTCGGATCAACATGTATATCCGCCCGTCGGGCAGCGGCTCGATCGACGGCTCATGGAGCGGCGCCTGGTCAGGCTGCTCGATCAGGGCGATCTCCGGCCAACTTCGTCCGCCGTCAACGGACCGCACCACGCCGCACGGATGCGTCGTCTCGCCCTCAACCGTGTGCGAGCCGTAGACCGGCAGCAGCAGCGTTCCGTCGTCCAGTTCCGTCACCGGCTCCGAGACCGCCTCTGCCCCGGTAAAGGGCAGCGGGACTCGTTGCGGCTCCGACCACGTTCGCCCGTTATCGCTCGATCTCACGATGAACGTCTCGTGCGTCGGCCGGCGCTCCTTCACGTAGGTCATGTACGTCACCAGCAGGTCGCCGTTGCTCAGTTGGGTGATCGAGGGATCGCGATCATCGATCGGAGCGTCCACCACCACCTCGGCCTCGCTCCAGCTTTGCCCGAAGTCGCGTGAGCGCACCATGCTGATCCGCCCACCTCGCGGGAGATCCGGGGTCGGGAACGAGATGTGTCCGTAGCCGGCATAGAACACGCACAGGAGCTCGCCGTCGTCCGTCAGGCAGACGTCGGGAAATGCCTCGTACGCTCCCGCCCCGGCGTCGGTGCAGACCGACCGCCAGCGCGGCCTGTCGACGGTGAACTCCTGCTCGAAGGATGCCGGTTCACCGGTGACGCGAAGATCATCGAACGCGATATCCCCCTGGCCGACACGAAGTCCAACCGCGCCCTGAAGCAGCGCATCGTCGCGCTCAGTGAACAGCAGCTCTCCGTCGAGGTACACCCGGTGCTCCGGGCCGATCGCCTCGACCTTCGCCGTATGCCATTCGCCCTCAGAGATCTCGATCGGTCGATGCCGCCGCGCGTCCGTCCAGCCCGATTCGTCAGTCGAGCGCACCCACACGACCTGGCGGTTCATGCTGTCATAGTGGATATAGTAGTAGTTGTGCTGGTCGGCAGCCCGGAAGATGATGCCGGGCGCCTTCACGCCGTTGCCCGTGGGGTGTATGAGGAAGCGGACCTCCACGGTCACGTCAGAGAACGCCTGCGACAGGAACGCCCGCGCCGCGTTGAGCCCGCTCTGCGATTGCCTCAGTGTGCCATCGTCTATACTCCACTCCCCCACGTCGGTCATGAAGCGTTCGAGCGCGGTCCGTTCGCTGAAGTCCTCCTCCAGCGTTACCTCTGCGCAGGCTGCGCTCGCCGCAACAACGCTCGCTATCACAAGCACTCCAGCTCGCATGCGTTCACCTCTCGGCGTCGATTGCTGCTTCATCCTGAGGGTTCGCAGCAGCGCTCTCACTCACCTTCGCGCACTTGTCGAGGCTCTGGAACTTTGCTATACTCCCAAACGTTCGAGCTGATACAGCGTGACTTCAGCCGCATAATGACACGAAAACCTCGGCTCAATCCCGCCGCCTGGGGTTCGCAGTGTGCGCGGCTGGGAGTGAGCCGTCGTCCGTTGCCGGGTCATCTGCGCACCCGCGGACTCATTTTCCCGGGAGGACTGTCGCATGATTCGCTGCGAGGGACTTACGAAGTACTACGGCAACCATCAGGCGATCTCCGATGTGTCATTTGAGGTCGCCGAAGGCGAGATCGTCGGCTTCCTGGGCCCGAACGCCGCAGGCAAGACCACCACGATGCGCATCCTCACCTCCTTCATCCCGCCCAGCGGCGGAACCGCGACGATAGACGGTCTCGACGTCGTCGATGACTCGCTGGAGACACGCCGCCGCATTGGTTACCTCCCCGAGACCTCCTCGCTCTACCGCGACATGCGCATTACGGAATTCCTCCGCTACTGCGCCAGGCTTCGCGGCATGGGCCGTGCGGAGACGGAGGAGCGCATGGAGTATGTACTCGACACCTGCGGCCTCGCCGAGCGCTCGAGCAGCATCATCGGCACGCTCTCGCAGGGCTATCGCCAGCGCGTCGGGCTCGCCCAGGCGCTGCTGCACGAGCCGCCCGTGCTGATCCTCGACGAACCCACGGTCGGCCTTGACCCCAACCAGATCATCGAGGTGCGCAACCTCATCAAGAGCCTGGCCGATGAGCACACCGTGATGCTTTCCACGCACATCCTGCCCGAGGCGCAGATGACCTGCGAGCGCGTTATCATCATCAACCACGGGCGCATCATCGCCGAGGACACGCCTGAGGCCCTCACCGCACAGATCCGCGAGGCGGAGACGATCAGCATCACCGTCGCCAACGACGCCGACAACATCGAGCGAGCACTCCTCGATATGCCGGACGTTGTCGCGGTGCGTCGCGCCGGCGACAGCCAGTACCACATCGACACCGCCGTCGGCGCCGACATGCGCGCGGAGATCGCCGAGACCGCCGTCAAGCGCGGTTGGGGCCTGCTTGAGCTGCGCCCCGTCGAGATGACGCTTGAGGATGTTTTCCGCCAGCTCACCACCGAGGAGGAGGCGCTCGGCAGCGGCGGTGCTGTTCCCTCGCCGAAGCCTCAGTCGAGAGAGGGTGCTGAGTAAACGATGCGCAACGTCCTGACGATAGCCGGCAAGGAGCTGCGCTCCTACTTCGTCTCGCCGATGGCCTACGTCGTTCTGGGCTTCTACCTGGGCATCATGGGGCTGATCTTCGCCCTCGGGTACACCAGCGTCCAGGCCCGCGCCGACATGGCCGGCATGTTCATGACGATGACATTCGTCGCGCTGATGCTCGTCCCCGTCATCACCATGGGGCTTCTCTCGCAGGAGCAGGCCTCGGGCAGTATCGAGCTGCTGATGACCAACCCCGTGCGGGACGTCGAGGTCGTGCTCGGCAAGTACCTCGGGGGCGTTGCGATGTTCGCCATCATGTTGATC
>JALGTR010000173.1 GCA_029821265.1 Candidatus Zipacnadia bacterium | reverse complement strand
CGAGGATGGTCGCCGTCACATCGACGCCGGTGAGCTCCCGGATGCGCTCGTTCATCGGCCACGGCCACATCGACTGGCCGGTCGGCACCGAATCCACGTAGTGCTTCATCGCCGGCAGATGCGCACGCGTTGCGCCCAACTGATACTCTAACGCCGCCACGGTCGCGAACAGATGCGTCTCGGGCGTCACCTCACCTCCTATTGCGCGAGCCTCGGCGGAGAGGCCGACGACCGGCCCGCCGCGCATATTCCGCAGGTTGTATGCCGGCACCTGCAGCGCAGCAGGATCGACCCAGGCGAAACAGCTCTTAATCACGCCCGGGGTCTCCTCGTTTCGCTGGACGAAGAAGCGGTGGCCGCGATCGTCAGCAGCAACAGCGTCAGCACGACGCGCTCTGCCATGGCGCATCTCGCGGTCACGGCTCGATGACGATCGCGCAGGGCTGCAATGGCTCGAACTCGACCTCCAGGGCAAACTCGCCTGTAACAACCCCGAGGTCGGCCGTCCCGGAGGGGTCGAGCCGCCGCACCGCAAGCTCACCGTCGCCCAGCGCGTGTTCGCTGCGGTCGAGCATAAGCGTTACCGTCTGCGGCTGGTCCGAGACATTGATCATCGGCACCAGCACGCGGCCATCCTCAACGGTCCACGCTGTCGCGAGGATTGCGCGGGTCGTTACGTGGGCGTCATGACGGTGCCAATCCTCGGTGATCGTCGTGGTGTTGCCCTCAAGTGTCGGCGGCGCGAGCATCCGGCCCTCATTGAAGAACTCGCGCACCTGGTAGCGTACCTGCGCCAGGTCGCGCAGCCACGGTCCGGCGAAATCATGCCCGATGACCTGCGGCGCGCTCCACCAGAGCTGTGTGCCCCAGACGTAGAGCTGGCCCTGTTTCTGCGCCAGCGCCTGTGGGGCGTCGTAGTCGGCCGGGCTCATGTAGCGCCCGAAGGTGATGATCCGGGAGCCGTAGACGGCCGGAAAGAGCGGAAAGAGGTTGTCCCCCATCGAGTTGCACATCAGGTAGGCATCGAACCAGCGCACGTAGGGCTCTGCGTTCGATTCGGTCATCAGCATCTTCTCGGGATTGACGTCTGCTATGTCGGTCTGCAGCCGCTCGAGCAGGTCCCAGTATCCGGCCGCCCACCAGCTCCCGCCGGCCAGCGGGTGGCCGTGGTCGGCGTCATAGCACAGGCGCGGCCGCGCGGCGGCCACCTGATCGATGTACACGCCATCCACGCCGACCTCGCCCACGAGGCGCATCACGAGGTCGTACACCGTGTCGCGCCAGAACTGTGTGTGGATGCACATCGGGGTCAGCTCCTCGCCGGAGCCATATACCTCGATGTAGGGCTCGCCGTCGCGGTCACGCGTGCAGTACAGGTGGCCGACCTCCTCGAAGGATTCGAGATCGGTATCATAGAGCCGCCCGTTGATGTACGGGACAACGCGGATACCTGCCGCCTGCACGTCTGCGACGGACTCGCGGAAGCCCTCCTTCGTCGGGAAGTAGTGCGGGTAATCGTCATCGAAGGGGATCTGATGCCAGTTGTACCAGTGCACGGCCACGGGCAGTTGCATGAACCCGGCAAAGCGCTTCACCGGATCGGCGACGTCGGCAGGACCACCCGAATCAATCGCCCACAGGCCGATATCGTCGATCCAGCCGGGCCGGTCCTCGCGCCCCCACTGATCGCCCTCGGGCCACCACGGCGCGTTCTCGGCCAGCCACGCGCGGTAGACCTGCGATGCCGGGTACCATCCGCCCTCAACGCGGCCGATAACAAGCTCGCCCGGCCACTCGAAGTCATTGCCTGCAACAGAGGCGTCAGGCGCCGGCACCTCGACGCTGAGCAGGACACCGCTGTCGGCGCCCTGCCCGGAGACGATCTCCTTCGTCGATGCCTTGGCATCGTGGGATGCCACGTACAGGCCGCCGCGGCTGTCGGTCATGATCAGCAGCGGCAGAGCACAGGAGCCCGACGGGTAGTATCCGTGGTAGCCGGCGCCTCCCGTCGTCGGATCATTGACCATGCGACCGTAGCCATGTGGCAGATATAGCGTGTCGTCGGAGCCGGTCTCCCCGAGCGATCCCGCCGACAGTGCCGGCATCGTGACGCGGTCGACGCTCCACTGCGTGCTGTTGTCGATCCGCAGCGACCATCGCGAGAACCCGCCGGACAGCTCGCACGCGACCTCAACCGCGAGATCCTCGCCGACCGGCGCCCCTGGGTCTTCGAAGCCCATCGTGAGGGCCCCACCTTCCGATTCCACCACCTGCGCGCCCCAGTCGGATGTCGAGCGCAGCTGCAGCATTCGTCCGTCCGGATCGCTCAGGCTGAGGCGGAAAAGCTCGCCCGGAGCGGCCAGCATTTCCCGGTGCAGGACCATGTCGTAGAGGCTCGCAAGTGTGTTGCCATCACGGATGGCAATGCCGAGGCGCCCGTCCTCGATCAGCGTCAGGGGGCCGCCGGGCAGTTCAGGCAACAGGGGGAGCTCGTTCGCGGCAATGCGGCGATCCAGCTCTACCGCCGCCTCGAGAACCTCGCCGAGCGGTGCACCGTCCGCCGCGCTGCGCTCGATCAGGGACAGACGCCACGTGATCCGCGGATCAGGTTGCTCTGCCCGCACATACATCGCCGCGCGAATGCCCTCCAGCACGTCGGCCAGCTTCTGCGTCATCACCCAGCCATCCCGCATCGCGACGCCGCTCTCGGCCAGGGCGTCGAGCGTCGTCAGCGCGTTCTCGCTGTCGCTGGCGAAGACCCATCGGCTGAGCTGCGCAGAGGTATCCGTCCACGCCTGCCACGGGCCGTGCAGGTAACGCCCGTAGCCGCCCAGCCCGTCATGCACGATGACGCCGCCGAGGATGCCGATGGTCTCGCCGCCATCTCCGATCAGGGCGCCCCACTCATTGCCACGCGCGCTGCTCTCGTCATCAGCGAACTGGTGGATCGCGTCAGGCTCGTCGAGGGCGTAGCGGGGGAAGATGCGCTCCTCGTGGTGCAGCTCAAGCACGTGAAGCTGCTCCCAGCCGAAGGCCTGCGGCTGCCTGGCGTGCACGTCAAGCTGGAAGGCCGGCAGGCCTGCCCAGTAGCGGAGGCGGTAGGTCGTGCGCGGCCTCGCCTCAGGCGCGGTGCCGTCCTCCCGCAGATAGCGCGCCTCGATGCGCAGCTCGGCCATCACCGGCCCATCGGCGACCAGCTCGATCTCAGGGTCTGGATCGTTGCGCGCGTAGAAGCCGCCGAGGCCGTCGCTGTCCCAGACGCGATCGTTCAGCAGCGGCTGGAAGGTCAACTCGCCGACGCTGATCGTGCTCAGCAGACCGGCGTTGATGTCGGGATCGTGCAGATCGCTGAAGCCTGACGCATCGACGCGCAGGGCGTCGCCCTGCCGCCTGACGGAGGGCGCTGCCGCTGGCTCGAGTGCTGCCGCGGGGGCATTCCGGAGGAACACGCGAAACTCACGAGCGCCCGGGGGCTCTGCGGGCACAAGTGCGGCGATCTGTGCGGTGCCCCCCTCCAACACGTTGAGCTGCGCGGAGATCGGACGGCTCCGCCTCGGCTCATCAGCATACACCAGGCCTTCAGGAAGCGCGTCCAGACCGCTCGCCTGCAGCAGGCCCTGCACGTCCGTCTGCACCAGCAGCGGGATCATCTCCACGGGGCTGTCGGGAGGGGCCTCGGCGTGGACCAGCACAAAGTCATCGGCGAGCGTGGACGAAGCGGTCGCCATGGCGAGCGCGAGCAAGAGCACAGTTCGGTTCATAATGCCCCTCCGTACTGTCGTGCGCCGAATCCACGGCGGCGCGCCGAGATCTTTCACTTCGAGCGGGGATGTGTCTCGTCGTATGCTCGGCGCAGGTCTTCAGTCGAGACGTGCGTGTAGACCTCGGTTGTCTGCAGGTGCTCATGGCCAAGCATCTCCTGGATCGCGCGCAGATCGGCGCCTCCCGAGAGCAGATGGGTCGCGAAGGAGTGGCGGAGCGTGTGCGGCGAGGTATCCTCGGGCAGCCCGGCGAGGCGGACGTACTCCTTCAGCCGCGCCCAGAAGCCGCCACGACTGAACGTGCGCCCAAGCCGCGTGAGGAAAAGCCCATCCTCGCCGGGGTGCTTCGCGAGCTCGGGCCGGGCCTCGCGAAGGTACCGGCGCACGAGTCCGACCGCCAGCGGTGCGATGGGCACGATGCGCTCCTTGCCGCCCTTGCCGACGGTCTGCACGAACCCCTCGCCGAGGTGGACCTCATGCAGCTGCAGATCCACCAGCTCCGAGACCCGCAGGCCGCAGGCGTACAGCATGCCAATCATCGCGGCGTCGCGCAACCCCTGTGGGTCGGTGCGGTCGGGCGTCTCGAGCAGACGGATGCACTGTTCGACGCTGAGGACCTTCGGCAGGCGCTCGGCGGGCTTCGGCAGATCGATATTCGCGGCCGGATCCACCTCAAGGCCGCGATCGACGACGAGGAATCTGAAGAGCCCGCGGACCGACGAAAGCTTGCGACTGACCGTGGTGCGCGCGAGCCCTCGCTCGCGCAGCATGAAGCTGATGTAGTCGACAACGTCCTGGCGCGAGGCCTCGGAGAAGGCCTCGATTCCCCGGCCGCGCAGAAAGTCCGAGAAGTCGCGCAGATCGCGAGAGTAGGCGTCGATCGTGTTCTGGGCCAGGCCCCGGTCAATCCGGAGGTAGTCCACGAACTCCGCGATCGCCTCACGCATCGCGGGACTGCCTCCCCTGTGCACGGGCTTCGCCGCGCACCGGGCCGGCGGTCCCGCCGGAGATCCCGCCGCCCATCGCCATCTCCAGCGCCTGCCTCTCGGCGTCGAGTAACTCGCGCTCGCACCGCCCGGCCCGAACCGCGCGGATGAAGGTGCGCGATCGCTCCCGATCGTAGAGCGTGGTGATGAGGAAGCCGGTATCGTTGGCGTCGAGGATACACAGCGCGCAGGACAGCCGGCCTGACACGTCATCGCTCGCGTCGAAGCGAACCACTCCGATGCGCTGCAGGTGCGACTTCATGCGCTCGCGCATCTGCGAGGCCGCGCGGTCGAGCTCGCGGGCGTGCTCTCCGAGCCTGTTGGCGCGCTCGTTGAGGCGCTGGAGATACTCCAGCAGCTCGGCGATGGCCTCCTCGTCTCGGCCGTCGCGCAGGGCATCAGCCACCGAGGCGGCCGTGGCGTCCTCGAAGCGCATGGCACGCTGGCCGCGCCAGAGCATCCATACGGCGACGCAGAGGGCCACGACGAGTGCCGCGAGAACCGCGAAGGCGACAGTGAGTGCTGTAGTGGTCATTGCCGCGTGTTCTGGCCACCTTCCCGATCATCTGAGCCCGGGCAGCGACCTCAGCTGGCCCTGGGCTTCTCGCGCTTTGCTGCGTCCTCCTGTTCGTCCTGCATCCGCCGCGCGGCGCGTCTGTCGAGCGTGATGATCGTCCCCTCCGCAACCTCGAGATCGAACGAATCGCTGCGCACCTTCCGCACCGTGCCGTAGATCCCGCCGACGGTGACGATCCGGTCGCCGGGCGTGAGCGCGTCGATCAGGTTCTGGTGCTCCGCCTGGCTCTTCCTCGTGGGCCGGACGATCACCAACCAGAAGATGATGATCATCGCGACCAGCATGGCGAGGCCCGGCAGCATCGGACGTATCGATTCCCAATCCATAGCAGACACTCCGTTTTCTCGTGAACGTGCGACTGAAGGCTCAGGGATGGACGACGGCCTTGATGACCTCGTCCTTGTGATCATGCACGAAACGCATCGCCTCGGGCACATCATCGAGCTCGAAGTGATGTGTGACAAGCGCGGCGACGTTCAGCCGACCGGCCGCGACGCCCGCAATCGAGGGCGGGTAGCAGCCGCGGTAGCGGAATGATCCGAGCACATTCAGCTCGCGGTTGATGATCTCGTAGATGGGCACCTCCGGCTGCTGCTCAGCGGGCATCCCCACAAGCTGCACGGTCCCACCGCGCACCGCCACCCGCATGGCCATCTGGAGCGTGGGGACCGCGCCGGCGCACTCGAAGGCCACATCCACACCACGGCCGCCGGTCAGCGTCATGATCGCCTCCTCGGCATCAACCTCCGAGGCGTCGATGACGTCCGTTGCGCCGAGCGTGCCGGCAGCCTCGAGACGCGGGGCCACCAGATCGCTGGCGATCACGCGCGTGGCGCCATGCAGCGCCGCCGCCTGCAGCGTGGTCAGCCCGATCGGCCCTGAGCCGAGGACCACCACCTCGTCGCCGGCGGCAACACCTGCGCGAGCCGCCGCGTGCATTCCGACCGCCATCGGCTCGATCATCGCACCCTCGTCGAGGGAGATCGAGTCCGGAAGCCTGAAGAGAAAGTCCGACGGCCAGGCGAGGTACTCGCAGAAGGCGCCATCAACGGGCGGAGCGGCGAGAAACGTCACATCCGGGCAGAGATTGTACTGCCCGGAGCGGCAGAACTCGCAGCGGCGGCAGGTGTACCCCGGCTCAATAGCCACCCGATCGCCCCGGGCGAGGCCACAGCTGTCGTCAAGGACCTCGACGACCTCACCGGCCGCCTCGTGGCCCATGATCGTGGGCTCCTCGAGCACGATATTGCCGATCCGTCCCCGCTCGAAGAAGTGCACATCCGAGCCGCAGATGCCCACCGACTTCACTCGGACAAGCACATCCCGCTCCGGGGAAAGCTCGGGCATGGGCACGTTCTCAACACGAATGTCATGGATGTCGTGCAGGACCGCAGCCCTCATCGTCTCAGCCATGTCGGCTCCCTTCTTCCAATGCAGCGATCTTCCTGAGCGCCCTCAGGCGCGGGCCTCGGGCGGCCCCACGATCTCCCAGATCTGCCGTGCGGTGTCCGCCATCGCGTGCATATTCGTCGACCGGGCCTCCCGCGGGACGCACTCCCCCGAGTTGTAGATGCATCCGCCTCGGGCCATCAGCCGGACCTGTCGGCCCGTCTCCGCCGCCACCTCCGATGCTGAACCGTTCGTCAGCATCTCAAGCGGGTCGATGTTGCCCATCAGCGGCTGCGTGTCTCCGAGCGCATCGATGGCCAGCGCGATGTCGAGTCCGGGGCCGACCGATAGCACGTCCGGGTTCGTCTTCGCCTGCAGCTGCAGCCCCTGCAGGTGCTCCTCGGAGTTGTGCAGGAAGACCAGCCCGCCGGCCTCCTGGAACGCCTCGGTCACCCGGCGGCAGGGCTCAAGCGCCCACTGCTCGTAATGCTCAGGCGAGATGAGGTGCAGCGAGGCGTTGCAGTCGCCCAGCCAGATGGCATGGCAGCCCGCCTCGACCTGCGCCAGCCCCCAAGATATAGCCTGCTCCTCGGCGAACTTAAGGGCCTCAGCGAACAGGTCCGGATCATCAAGCAGCATCAGCATCGACTGCTGCATTCCGAAGATCAGCGTAACCGCGCTGAACGGGGCCGCCACGCGGCCGGTGATGCATCGGCTGTCGCCCAGCTCCTCGCGCAGGCCCTCGGCGGCGTCCAGCAGAAGCGGCATCCGCGCCGATCGCGGGTCGGGCACCTGCAGCGTACGCAGCGTCTCGCGGTCGAAATCGAGGTAGTTCGCAGTGCAGGGCACCACGTTCTCGTCGCCCTCGGCCACCCCCACGCCCAGCGCCTCGAACTCGAGGGTGTCGTCCAGGTGCAGCCAGCACCAGTCCCAGCCGAAAGACTCGCCAACCTGAAGCTGCACGTCGATGACCGTCTGCGGGTCCTGGATGTACTCGTGATACGTCAGGCCGGCATACTTTGCGTCGAACTCCTGGGACAGGCAGAACACCGGCAGACGAGCCGGTGCCCGCCCCTCGCAGACCGCTCTAATGTCATCGAAGAGCGCCATGAAACGTGCCACCTTGCGCGCAGGGCCGTGGAGGTCTCTACTCCGCGGGAGGTTCGACGTTGTGGGCGCCCAACCCTTCGTCGTGGTCACGAAGCGGGTCAGTGCAGACCCCTCGGCCATGGGCCGAGGGGGCGGAGATTCGTGGAGCGGGCGGCACCCGCCTGCGTCACCCGCTGCTGGCGGTCACGGAAGCGACTCGATCATGACCCGACGAGGTGCGGCGCAAATGGCTCGAGATAGTAGCGCCAGTCCGGGTGCTTGAGCGCCGCGGTGAAGGTGGCGAAGCTCAGATACGGGATGAATTTCGGGCGACGGGGTCTCCTTATGAGCCGCAGGCCCGCCTCACGCGGGGTACGATTGCCCTTCTTGTTGTTGCAGTCGCTGCAACATGCCACGAGGTTCTCCCACGTGGAGGTGCCCCCGCGATCACGCGGGATCACGTGGTCGATGGTCAGCGACTTGCTGCGGCGTCCGCAGTACTGGCAGGTGTGACGATCGCGCGCCAGCAGGTTCTGGCGCGACATCTTCAGCTTCGGCATCGGTCGGTTGACCTGGTATGAGAGCTTGACGACCGACGGCATTCGCATCTCGGTGGTCGGAGAGTGCAGGACTCGCGAGTTCTCCTCCACTACGATCGCCTTACCGACGTACACCATCGAGACCGCCCGCTGCCAGCCA
>JALGTR010000172.1 GCA_029821265.1 Candidatus Zipacnadia bacterium | reverse complement strand
CCTTGCTCATTAGAACTTCGTGCGCCTCGCGAGTATCCCCGCGCGCGGCGAGCACCGCCGCGAGCTCCCTGGCGACCTCCATGTCGCAGGGCGACTGCCCGAGGCGCGCCTGCAGGCCAGCTATCGTGGCCTCGGTTACCGTGGGTTCCTGCCAGTGCACGCGCGACGCAGGCGTCAGTAGCATCAATGGATCCTCCGCAAGCGCGTGCCGGAGCGTTTGATGATAGTCCTCGGCTTGCGCGCACCAGATCTCCGCCACACCGGCCTGCGCGTGGCCTGAGAACGACTGCTCGCGCATAAGCTCATGGACGACCGAGAAGTCCTGCTTCGCCTCGGGGGCGAGGCTTCGCACGAAGTATTCGACGCTAACGGGCTCCTCGCATCCGTTGCGCCGGATCACGCCGTCGAAGCGCTTCCAGTAGCGATAGGGGACCTCCACTTCCTCCTCCGCGGCGTGGCTAAGTGTCACCTTCTCGTAGCCCACGCCCACGACGCACACCTTCCCGCGGCGCCTGCGCAGATACTGGAAGATGCTCCCCTCGCCGAAGGTCGTCTCACCGCGCAGTGCCGCGATCTCGTCGGCAAGCGGCCCGACCGCACACGCGGAGAAGATCGGATGCAGCGAACGCACACCGCCGTACTCCTCGCGAAGCGTATCGGCCGCGACGCCGACCTCTGACCGGCTTGCCTCCGGCTCGAACACCCCTGTTCGGCAGAATGAGTACGTGAATGCTGGCAGCACCAGTGTGCCCTCCGGGCCGAGAACCTCAAGCGATGCGTCGATCATCAGCCGATCCGGGCGCTCGATGGGCCCGAGAACGGCCGTGAACGAATGCACCATCGCGAGGTCGCCACGTCGCAGTCCCGCCTCGTGCAGGGCGCGGGCAACGTCATCGACGGTCGGTGGCGCCATCGCCTCAGCTTCGGAGGTCCCGCGCCTCAGCCACGCTTCAATCGCCGGCACCGAGGTCAGGAGATGGACCTCCGATGGCCCCGGCCGGCGGCCGAACGTCTCCTCGAGCAGCAGCATCAGTGCGATGTGCGATAGCGAGTCCCAGCCCGGGATCTCGCCGAGGCGAGCATCGCCGGGCACCTCTCCCGTAACGCCGCAGGCCCGCCGGATCAGTCGCTTGATCGTATCGCTGACGGCCGGCATCACAAGTTCCCACCCCTTACGGCCTCTGATCTGCCCACATGCGCGACGATACGCTCTGCGACGCGCTCTGCCGCGCGGCCGTCCCGGATGCCAAGGTGCCGGTCAAGAAATCGCCGCTGGCCCGCCAGAACCTCGCGGCGCGCCGCCTCATCGGTCAGAAGTGTGCGGAGCGCCGCCTCGATCTCCTCGCAGGAGTACGCACCAACAGCGGCACCCTCCGCAGCGTAGGGATACTGGTCCCGCCGGCTCACGAGGTTGACCGTGACGACCGGCGTCTCGAGCAGCGCTGCCTCCACTGCGGTGGTCGAAAAGCGCGTCATCAGCAGATCGGACGCGCAGATCAGCTCGTCCAGCGAGATCTCACCGTGGCGCACAACCCGAACCAGGCCGGGGTGGGTGCGCGCGACGGCCTCGTACGCGCTCAGGTCCGTCTCCTGCGGGTGTACCTTAATGACCATCCGAGCTCCCAGCCGCTCACACGCTTCAGCCGTGCACTCGATCCACCAGCGGCGCTCATAGGCCGCCAGACGCCGCTCCGTCGCCTGGGTGGTCACGAGAACCACCGCATCGAGGTCACCCGCCAGGTCCGCACGAAGCTGGCCGTTGCGTCTGGCAGGCGCTGACGGCCGGTCATAGGCCGGGTGCCCGGTCATCGTGAATTGTGTTCGCGGAGATGCGATTGGCTCAAGCATCTCGCGGGCGTAGTCTCCAAAGACCAGCACCTCGTCATACGGCAGCAGTGCCCCCGCGCGGAAGTAGGGGCCCCAGATGCCATGCTGGAGGCAAACGGTCGGGATGCCGCGATGGTTCGCCTGCAGCACTCCCGGCGCCAGGAACTCATTGAACGCGACAAATGTCAGGAGCACTCGCGGCCGCAGCGTGTCGAGCAGCCGCTTCCACAACCGCGCGTGGTAGGCGCAGAACGTCAGATCGCGAACGATGCTGGGCCACAGCCGTCGCCGAACCACCTGCAGCATCGGTGGTGGCAATTGTGAGAGCGCCCGGAAGTCCGCGAGCCGGCGGCAGACCTGCCTTGCCGCCAGGGGCGCGGCAAGCAGATCGCGGCGACCGTCGGCGATGTCAGAGGCCACGCACCAGTCATAGATTCGTACCGATGGAGTGCGGCCTTCGGGCAGCCATGGCTCATCCGTCGCAGCCGGAAGATCGACGCGCAGCACGCTCAGGCCACGTGCTCTGATACTGTCCGCAACGATGTCACACAGCTCGACCAGGGATGGACCAAGCACCGCGATTGCCACATCAACGGGCTCCCTCGTCGACCGGTTAGCGCAGGGTCTCTGCCGCCCGAGCCAGCGCCAGGCCTGCACGAAGGGTGCCACCCGCATCGCTGCGGCGCGGGCCCAGCGACGCAGCCGGCCGGAGCGCCGCTGCAGCCTGGCCCCGGAGAGCGCAGCGATCGTCTGGGCGACTTCACCGACCATCTGCCGGCCGGACCACCAGCCCTCATCGTGAATGCGCTCCCATGCGAGCACTTCGCGCGGACCACCCGCCGCCGCAATCTCCGCGAGCCGCGCGTTGAACATACACGCGCCCAGCGAGAACTTGACGAAGTGATCCGCGAACAACTCCCAGACGTTGTGCCCCCATTCCTCACGCACCTGAGAGATCCGTGGAGGCATGAGCTCCGCGAGATCACGCGCGATTGCCCGCACCTCGAGGTTGAATTCCGGGAAACGCCGCTGCAGCTCTTCGTAGCCGTGGAACGAGGCGAAGAGCGCCTCTTCGAAGCGCTCGATGAGGGGGAGTAGAACGTTATCATCCCGGAGCAGCTCGTCCGGGAGGCGTGGATAGGCAAGCGCTGAGTTGCACACCACGACGCGGTTCATAGGCACACCCGGGCACTGGCGCAGCCTGTTCAGGTAAGTGCCTCAGTCAGCAAATCGCGGCGATTCGCCAGGCAATGCTGCAGGCTGATTGCTGGAGCAGGAAGCGTTCCGACAACGATACCTGCACGCGTTGTCGCCCTGCAGATGCCCGACAGCGGCGAGAGTAGGGGACTGCGTGTCAGTTGTCCAGATGAAAGGCCAGCGTCTCCAGCTGGAGGGTGAGATCGACGCTGCGCACCACCACGTCGTCGGGAACCTTCAGCGTCACAGGTGCGAAATTCACAATACCGTAAACGCCCGCCTCAATCAATGCATCCGCGACATCCTGCGCCGACTGCCGTGGCACGGCGATGATCCCGATACTCACGTTGTGCTCGGAGATGACCTCTGCAAGACGGTCGATGGGCATGACCTCGTAGCCGCGCAGGCGGTGGCCGATCTTCGCCGGGTTGTTGTCGAACACCCCGACGATTTTGAAGCCTCGATTCTCGAAGCCCGGATAGTTAATCAGCGCCGAGCCCAGCGCGCCGGCCCCGATGACGATGACCTCGCGTTCCCGATCGAGGCCCATCATCTTCTTGAGCGACGAGAGAAGCTGTTTGACATCATACCCGACGCCCGGCTGGCCGAACTCCCCGAAGAACGAGAGGTCCTTGCGCACCTGAGCCGCGTTCACCCCTGCGGCCTCAGCGATAGCCGCGGAGGAGATCGTCGGGGCGCCATGCCGCTCGAGAATCCGCAGGTAGCGGCATATGCGCAGCAGCGTCGGATCGGGTACTGATTTGCGCTCTGCCATCCACTAACGCCTCATGTCCCGGGAGCGCAGATCGCGCGCCACGGGAGTGCTTGCTGCATTGCGTGTGTCTGTGTGACACCACCGTGTTCGCCGCCCACCGGGTGAATCCTCCTCGCCACCGCAATCTGTGTGCCGCGAAGGGCTCGCGGACACCGGCGGCGAAATGCAAATGGCGAGTAGGGCGGCCGCATTATGCCAGGCGTCACGCGAGAGCGGCCGGGATGTCGCAGACACGGCAAGTACGCACGAAAGAGGATGACGCGATGCAGACACGGACGCTAGGACGCACCGGACTGGAAGTCTCGATCATCGGATTCGGTGGGATTCCGATCCGCCGTCCACCGCATGACGAGGCGGTCGAACTCTACCGCCATGGGATGGACCTGGGCATCACGTACTTCGATGCGGCAAGGGCCTACACGAAGTGTGAGGAACGCCTCGGCGAGGCTATTCAGGGGCGACGTGACGAGCTTGTCATCTGCAGCCGCGATCTCTCGCACACGAAAGACGAGATGGCGGCGGCAATTGATACGAGCCTCCAGACGCTGCGCACCGACTACATCGATATCTACCAGTGCCACGAGCTGCACCAGCCTGAGGACCTCGAGGAATGTCTCGCGCCAGGCGGCGCCTTCGAGGCACTGGACGAGGCGCGTGACGCCGGGAAGATCCGATTCATCGGCATGACCAGCCACAACCCGGATGTCGTCATGTCAGGGCTGGAGACCGGCCTGATGGATGTCGTCCTGATCATGATGAACTACGTCAACCGCCGCATGGTGGAAGAGGTGCTGCCGAAAGCTCGCGAGGACAACGTGGGCGTGGCGGTCATGAAGCCGCTGGGAGGCTGTCTGCTCGCGGCCCATGCGGACCTTGCGCTTCGGTGGGTGCTCTCACAGGAGGGCGTACACACGACCATTCCCGGGATGTGGCGCCGGTTCGAGGTCGAGGCGAACGCGGCTGTCGGCGAGAAGTTTGAGCCGCTGTCGGACGAGGAGCTTGCCGTGCTCGAGGAGATGCGGCAGGCGAAGCTGCCCCAGTACTGCCGCCTCTGCTACCGCCATCACGAATGCCCGCACGGCGTCGAAATCAGTCGGCTGATGATCATGGACCTGCTCTATCAGCGACATGGCATCGAGGAGGCGCTCGAGCGCGGCTGGGACCGGGACCTGCAGCAGGTCGAGAAGTGTTTCACCTGCGAGATCCGCGAGGAGTGCGCGGCCTCGTGTCATTTCGACATCGATATCCCCGCGGCGCTGGAACGCCTCTACCGGACTTTCTATCCGGTGCTCGAGAGCGCCCGGCAGAGGACGGCGCAGTGAGTCGCGGCCGAGCGGCACCGACCCGGGAAGCGCTCCCGGGTCAGTGGCGGACCGTTGGAGAACGCGCTCTATCCTACGCGTAGTCGATCCAGCCGGCCTCCGCCAGCGGATCGAGGAAAGCCTTGATGCGCTCGACATCCTCATCGGTGACCTGCCGCGCGGGGAACAGGGTTCGGCGGCTACAGAGGCCCTGCAGCTCCTGCGCGGTCTTCATCGCACCGACGATGCTGCCGACATTGCGGGTGCCCGGCTCGGCCGCGAAGAAGAACGGGAAGACGCCGTTGACGAGGTCCTGAAGCTCCCGTGTCCGCTCGAGGTCACCGGCTGTCCCTGCCTCGTGCAGCGCGACGCACAGGCGCGGTGCGGCGTTCGCGAGGCCGAGCACCGCGCCCTCAAAGCCCATCAGGAAGGCGGGCCCAACAAACGGCTCAGAGCCCTGCATGGCCGTGAACGAATCGTGGCCCTCGAGGGCGTTGATCAACTCTATGCCGCGCGCGAAGTTGCCGGTGCTGTCCTTGATCCCGATGATCCTCTCATCCTCGGCGAGCTTGAGGATGGTCGGGATCTCCAGCTCGTTGTCGCTGCGAGCGGGGATATCGTAGATCACAAGCGGCAGCGGGCTCCTATCAACCAGCGCCATGAAGTAGTCGTATAGCTGCTCCTGGCCGTAGAGGAAGTAGTATGGCGTCGTGGCCACGATCGCGTCTGCGCCGATCTCGGCGACCTGCTCGGCCTGTCGCACGCTCTCCTGGAACGAGGGAGATGAAACGCCCGCGAGAAGTGGGAGCCTTCCTCCCAATGCATCGGCGCAGGCGTCTATCATCTCGAAGCGCATCTCCCGTGTCAGTGACGGACCTTCGCTCGAGGAGCCGATGGTGAATATCGCAGAGCATCCGGCCTCCACGAACCAGTCCATAATCCGGCCCACGGCCTCGCGGTCGATCGTTTCGTTCTCTGTTAGCGGGGTCGTGGTAGGGGGTACAATACCTTTGAGGGCATCGGCGTGCAGCATCGCTGGAAGCCTCCTCCGCGGCGTTGTGAGACGCTCGCAGGATACTCCCGCGCCGAACGCACTGTCAAGCGGCGAGGCGAGCGAAATCCCCGCGTGCAGGCAGGATTCGGACCTCTTAAAGGACAAGACTGCCTCGGGAGAGACTCCTATATATTGAGATGAGCAGCTCGATCGTCACCGACAGCATGACAGCGGCGTGGGCGCGGGTACAAGCGCTGCTGTTTGATCGTGTCGATATCGGCCGATGGCTCAAGCTCGGGTTCATCGCCCTACTCGGCGCTGGGGCCGGAGGCGGGGGTGGTCTGAGCTACAACGTGCCCTCCGGCGGTGGTCAGCCGGGAGGAGGGGCCAGCGGCGCCCCCGGGCCTCTGCAGCAGATGGAGATCGCCTCGCGGCTGCGGAGTGCGCTCGGATGGATGGCGGCCAACATTGAGGCGCTCATACTGCTGGCAGTGGGTCTGGCATTCGTCTGGCTGGTGCTAATGGTAGCGATGGCTGTGATCCGAGCGATCTTCCGCTTCCTTTTCGTGGAGGCGGTCGGCGTGACGCCCGATCTTCCGATTGGCGCCACATTCTCGGCTCGGACATCCCACGGGTTGTCGCTGATCCTGTGGCAGATGCTCATCGGCATCGTATCGGTCATTCTCATCGGCGGTGTCGCGCTATGGATGGTGGCCAGCATCGCCGCGCTGGCGTTGGGCGAGGAATCCATGACCGCACTCGGTGTGGTCGGGCTTGTCGCCGGATTGGGCATGACGCTCGGGGCCGTCGCGGTAGCCGCGCTGGTGCACGCACTGACCGAGGACTTCCTGGTCCCGACCATGCACCTCGCGGATTGCGGCGTGTGGGAGGCATGGCGGCGCATCATCGGCAGTTGGAGCGGCCAGCTCGGCAATTTGGTCTTCTTCTACTTGCTGAAGCTCGTGTTCACACTGATCGCCGCACTCGCCGGAATGATTCTCGCGATACCGGCACTGCTGATGCTGGTGCTGCCTGCGGCTTCGCTCGGCGCGGTCGCGCTTTCGGTCCACGCCGCCGGTATCGCATGGGAGACGGCCGCGCTCTATCTGGGCGCACCTGCGCTGCTGTCAGTGATTGTGGGCACCATGGCACTCAGCTATGTCGTGAGCTGTCTGTATCTACCGATATCAGTGTTCTTCCGGGCGTATTCGCTCGGATTTCTCGGACGGGTCGACCCGGCGCTTCGTACCGTTTGATGTATCGTGGCGGTCGGGAGGTAGACCAATGGACACATATGGGATCTGGATAATCGCGGGCGTGGTGGCGCTCATCATTGAACTGCTGTCCGTCTCGTTCTTCATGCTGTGGGTGGCGGGCGGCTGCTTCGTTGCGGCGATCGTGGCCGCAGTGCTTCCCGGGGTCATGTGGGCCCCGTGGGCCGCATTCGCCGTCGCGACCGGCCTGCTGTTGTACCTCGGCCGCCCCCTCGCGGCGCGCTTCCAGCAGAACAAGCTTGTCCCCTCGAACGTTGACGCAGTGGTCGGCAGAGAGGGCCTGGTCCTGGAGACGGTTGACCCGGTGCAGAACACCGGCCTGGTGCGCGTGGGTTCAGAGGAGTGGCGTGCGCGCTCGGATGAGACGATTGAGGCCGGACAGAAGGTCTGCGTGCTGGGGGTAGAGGGGACGACGCTTGTCGTGACCGAATGGGCTCCTGAAAGGGCCTATCAGGCCGGGGGCTAAGCCTGGGCCCGTACGGCAGGCAACGCCCAAATCGCGCTCGCCCGTGGGGGAGTGTAACGTGCCACGCTCTGCGAGGAGGTCCGTAGATGGGAATCGTGATCTGGATCGTGCTGGGCATTCTGGCCATTGTGCTGGTCAGCAATGCGGTCTTCGTCGTGCGGCAGTACGAACGAGGCGTCGTGGCGACCCTGGGGAGATACAGCTACACGGTCGACCCCGGTCTCACGTTCATCCTGCCCTTTGTGCAGACCCTCACGCGGGTGGACATGCGGGAGACCGTTCTCGACGTGGCGCCACAGGAGGTCATTACGGAGGACAACGTCCTGGTGACCGTGGACGCGGTGATCTACTTCGAGGTCACTGACCCCTTTCGGCGCACCTACAACGTCACCGACTTCCGCCTGGCGGCCATGAAGCTTGCCCAGACCAACCTCCGTAACGTCGTGGGCGACCTCGAGCTTGACGAGACGCTCACCTCACGCGAGACGATCAACGCGCAGCTTCGCACGATCCTCGACGAGGCTACCGACAAGTGGGGCGTCCGTGTCACTCGCGTCGAACTGCAGCGGATCGACCCACCGCGTGATATCACAGAGGCGATGAGCCGGCAGATGAAGGCCGAACGCAACAAGCGCGCTGCCATCCTCGAGGCTGAGGGCGTCCGTGAGTCGGCCATACTTGAGGCCGAGGGACAGCGCCAGGCCGCGATCCTCGAGGCGGAGGGTGAGGCGCAGGCGATCCGTGAGGTTGCTGACGCGGAGAAATTCCGCGAGATCGCCGTGGCCGAGGGGCAGGCACAGGCCACGCTCAACGTCTACAAGGCCATCCACGAGGGCGATCCGACGCCCGATCTGCTGGCCGTAAAGTACCTCGAGACGCTCCAGCGCATGGCCAACGGCAAGGCCACGAAGATCTT
>JALGTR010000013.1 GCA_029821265.1 Candidatus Zipacnadia bacterium | reverse complement strand
GCAGAAGTCCTCGTGCTCCTCGTAGAAGCGTTGGAGGCCCGCGAAGATCAGGCCCGCCTCCTGCTGCGCGTGGCGGCCCTCAACGGCCTGAGAGTCGGCCGGCGGCGGGGGATCGGGAAGGTACTCGGCGGCGAGAACTTCGAGCCGTCTCCCCTGCGGCATCGGCGGTCTCGCGACCCAGCGCGCTGATTCGCCACCGGCCAGCGCGATCTCCTGGACGACGACCACCCCCGAATCCCCGGCCGTGACCTCCAGCTGATGTACGCCCGAACCGCCGCTGAGGGCCGCGAAGACGGTGCGCGGCTCGTCGAAATAGCTGGCCGCATCGGCGGTGGCGACCTCCTCCCCGTCCCAGAGCACACGCATCTGCCGCGAGCCCTCACGGGTCGCTGTGATGGTGATGCGCGCGAGGAGTTCTTCCGGACCCTCGGTCTCGACGAAGCAGGCCAGCCCGAGGGGCGAGCGCCGATCGGGGCGGTAGACACGCTGGATGCGGAAGCTATCGCGCTCGGCGGTCTCGAGGTGAGGCAGTTGGCCGGGCTTAACGAGCCAGCCATCGGCGTCGCGGTAGTAGTGCGGAGGGCGGTCGCCGGGAGGGTCGGCGGCGTCAACGGAGATCGCACGCCACCCCACGCGCTCACGGACCTGTCCCCACCGCTCTCGCAGCTTTCGCTGCGTGTCCTCCGCCTCAGAGGCTGGCCCACCGAGTGTAAGCTGGACGCGAAGGTTCTCTACGCGGTTGGAAACGATCGTCTCGAGGCCTGAGAAGTTGTCAAGCTCGATACGCAGCCACAGCTCGTCGCCGCCGGTGAACTGCCGTGCCTCCTCGCCCTCGAGCACAAAGGGCTCGGTCTGCCACCGTGTGTCGTCGCCCTCCTGCTGCCGGCTGTCGGCCACCAGGACCCAGTCGATCCCGTTGGTTGAGGCGTAGAGGAGATTGCGCCCGCCCCACTGCCGGGCGTTGGCGCGCTGCTCGACCGTGACCTGCAGATCGGTGATGGTGCGGTCGCCGAAGAACCGCCAGGTAAGCGTGCGATGGCGGTTGGGGCCGGAGATCACGAGCGCCCCCTCCTGCCACACCTCCGGGCCGGTATTGCCGAGGAACGCGTCTGTGAGGCACTTCGGGGTCGAGAAATCATCCTCATACACGAACTGCCCCTCGGCGTCGGGGCGTATGGCGATCCCGCGATCCGAGGCGGCACAGAGGCCGGCGGTGATACAGACAAGCAGAGCGATCGTCACCGTGCGCATGATTTGCCTCCGGCTCATCCGGTTCAGCCTGCAGCGAGTCTTAGGTCCGCGCGGCTGACGGGGCTATTCGCTCCTGCGCGGAGAAAACCTCGGAAGGACACCGGGACGAGGGAAGCGCCGGGATCCAGATGCGACAGAACGGACAGGTCGAAGCTCTGAGCCGGCTGCGAGGAGGAAGTCGGCATGGCGTGTGGCGAAGGGGGCTACGGGGAGGACCGGGACCGATGAGTGGATGTTGACGATGGGCTGGAGGACGAGAGCGTCCGAGCACGGCGGTGACGGCATGGCGCTCGATGCGGAGGGGAACATCTACCTCGCGGCGGACGGCGTGCTGGTCTTCGACCCGAGCGGGCAGCAGATCGAGCGCATCGACGTGCCCGTCCGCCCCACGAACATGACCTTCGCGGGGCCGGATCGTCGGACGCTGTTTATCACCGCGCGCGATTCGGTGTTCACAGTCACCATGCGCGTGCGAGGAGCTCCGCCGCGCGCTGAGTGACGCCAGTGCGCGCGAAATGGCATCGCGGGCGGGCACATCCGCTCCGGGGTGTCAACATGCAGAGGGGAATACCATGCGCTGCCAGATCGCGACGACCCTTACGCTGGCGCTATTTGCGTGTACGGTCGTGCCAGAAGACGCCGGGGCGGCGGACGTGCTGATCGTCGAGGATGTGGCGGTTCCGCCGGCGGCACCGGCCGGCGCGACGGTGCCGGTGAGCGTGCGGCTGGCGGTTGCCGAGACCCTGCGAGAGGGCTGGCGGGTGTCGGTGACGCTCACGATGCCCGGGGCCGAGGCGATCGTGGAGGGGCCGGTGGATTGCGTTTTCGGGCCTGATGACGAGCCGGGGGCGGTGAAGACCGCGCGGTTCAGTGTATCGATACCCGAGGACGCGGAGCCAGGGCGTTACGCGGTCGACGTCGATCACTACGATCGCGTAGACGGCGAGTGGGTGCACGTGGCGTACCGGGATCGGAATGGACAGGCCATCAGGGGGCCCCTCGCGGAGATCGAGATCACAGATCCGCTGCCGAAGCTGACGCCGAATCCGCCACAGCGGAAGCTCCGTCCCGGCGAGGTCCACGCCGTGTACGAGTGCGAGGAGTTCGACGGGATGGACGGGCGTGGCGAGGACCTGTCGCTTGTGAGCGGCTGGACCTGGCACAGCCACGTGCGCTACTCGCGCCTGCGGGCCGCAGTGAACACCAGTGGCGAGGGCACGATCTACGGGACGCTCGAGGAGCCGCTGCCGCCCGGGCGGTATAAGCTGTTCGTGCGCGCAGGCAACGCGTTCTGGACCGGGCGGGTGGGGCTCGGCGACGAGACCGTTGAGTTCACTCCGCTGCGCAGCAACTGGTGGGAGATCGGGGTGGTGGAGACCGATCGGCCCGCGCGCAGGCTGACGCTGGAGGTCCTGAGGAAGCCGGGACAGTACGCGATCGCGGACTCGATCTACGTCACGAACGATCTCGATACCGAGGCGCACGCGGGGTTGGACCCGTCGCGCCAGTTCCTGCCCGTGGATGCGCGCCCGGTGAAGGACGAGCGGACGATCTACACCACAGAGCTGCTGGCGGCCGCGCGCGCGCGGCTGGCGGAGTATCCCTCGCTCCGGGAGGAGGCAGACAAGGCGATCGCGGCGGCTCGTGAGATCGCGCAACGCTCGGACCGGGAGCTGTGGGAGCTGCTGGCGCCGACCCGGATCGAGCGGACTTACTACGTCAACCAGAACGCGGGCTGTCCGGTGTGCGGGTTGAAGATCAAACAGGTCGACCCGTTTCACCCGTGGATCCTCGAGCCGTTTGAGCACCCGTATAAGATGAAATGCCCTGTCTGCGGGCGGCGTTTCCCGACCAACGACTTCGCGGCAGGCGAGATGACAGGCGGGGAGTATCCGGATGACGGCACGGGATGCGTGGTGGGCGATGAGACCTACCGATTCATTGGGGAGTACACGCACTGGGTCTATCGAGAATTCTTCAATCCGTACGTGCGACAACTGACGGAGGCAGTGGCGCTGACCGACGATCCCCGACTGGCCCATAAGCTTGCAGTCATGCTGCTGCGGGCCGCGCAGCAGTGGCCGAACTCGGAGGACCGCTACCTGTGGTCATATGATCGCGTCGTCGGGCACCGCGCGGGCGGGGTCACCGATCGCATCTGGTCCAGCTACGAGGGACGGACGTACGGCTGCGCCTACGACGCGGTCTTCCCGTTTCTTGATGCCGACGACGAACTGCTGACGCTGGCGCGCGAGGAGATACCGCAGATCGAGACGCACGGGGACCTGCGGCTTTACATCGAGGAGAACCTGCTGCGACGAATCGGGCAGCAATACTGCGACACCGCGATTCAGGGCAACGCTGGCTATCACCATCGGGGGATGGCATGGCTGCTGCTGGCGCTGGATGACCCGGGCTCGGAGCGCTTTCCGGACTGCCCGGAGCTGCTCGACTTCCTGTACTATCGCATCTACGGGGCGCTGCGCTATTTCCCGAACCTGATCGCACCGGACGGCAGTTCGTTCGAGAGCACGGGGTACAACTCGTCGCGACTGAACATGGTCGACGCGCTGTCGGTGCTTGAGCGTTACTTCGCCGAGCGCGCGCCGAACCTGCCGCGGGAGCGCTACCCCAGCCTGTGGGATGACCCGCGCTTCGCCGCGCAGTTCGACTACTACACGGACTACATGCTGCTCGATCGCTGGCTGCCGACCGTGGGGGATGCCGGTGGCCGAACGATCATCCCCGAACACACCGACCCCGAGCGCATGAGCGTCGTTGCGAAGGGCATCGCCGCCCGCGCATGGGCGCGCTACCGATCACCGAAGATGGCGCGGGTCGCGTACGGCCTCGACGACACGCCGCCCGAGCCCACGCTGTGGTCGGATCTGCCGCTGGCAGAGCTGGCCGCCGCCCGCCAGCAGGCGCCGAACCAGCTGCCGCGGCGCACTCAGGTGCAGGATCCCTACGGCCTGGTGTTCCTGCGAAGCGGCGAGGGCGAGAGCCGCCGCACGCTGTGGGCGTGGTATGGTCAGCTTCTGTCGCACGCCCATTCGGACAGCCTGCTCTACGGTCTGGCCGGCCACGGCCTGGACCTGCTTCCGGACCTTGGCTACCCAAAGTCATGGGAACACGCGAGTCGCTGGGAGTCGCATTCGCTGACGCACAACACGATCACCGTGGATGGGGCTGAGTTTTTGCCCGGACGGGTGCGGGGATCGCTGCGGGCGCTCGGGAGCGCGGTGGGCACGGGTGGCCCCCCTCTGCTGCAGATCGCGCAGACCGAGATGCACGGCGACAACGGCGAGCTGGCGCGACGAATGCTGGCTCTGGTCGACCTGGGGCCGGAGGACTTCTACGTGCTGGATCTGATGGACGTACGCGGAGGCTCCGAACACGTCCTGAGCTATCACGGTCCGCAGGCGCCGGTCTCTGTCGAAGGCGTTGAGCTGGTGCAGCAGCAGGGCGGGACGGTCGCGGGACCGGCCGTTGAGTATGGCGACGCAGAGACACCACTGGCGCACATGACCGACGTGCGGCGCGGCCATCCGACCGGCACATTCTCGCTCGATTACGCCCTCGGAGACGGACCAGATACCCATGTGCGGCTGCACCAGATACCCGATAGCGCGACCACACTGGCGCTGGGGACCGGCCGGCCACCCTCACAGCCGGACGCCTACACGGTGCGTTACAGCCTGCAGATGCGCTCCGGGCAGGCGCCCCTCGAGGGGCGCTACGCGACGGTGGTCGAGCCGTACCTGCGGCGCCCCCTCCTCGATGGTGTCACAAGGCTCCTCGGCGACACGTTCGGGCAGCCGTCCGCTCTGCGGATCGGCCACGGGCAGGGCGCTGACCTCGTGCTGATTTCGCCGGAGCCGGGTCAGGAGATTCAGGTCGCGGGAGTGCGGTTCGATGGACGCTGCGGGCTCGTGCGATTCATCCGCGGCGAGCCGCATGCGGTTGTGGCGTACGAGTTCACCCGCTGCGAGGGGCCGGGCTTCGCCCTTCGGGCCGAGGCCGCGCTGACGGGCGAGATCGTGGCGTGCGACTACGAGACCCGTTCGGTGACGGTGAGGGGGATAGAGCCGGACGATCGGCTGGTGGGCCGGCACATGCGCATCTTCAACGCCCTGCGAACGACCATGCACGAGATCGTGGCGGTCACGGCGGCGCCGGAGGGCGCGCGACTGACACTCGCCACGACGGCGTTGCGACACGAGGGCTGGGTCGCGGGCGTGGGCAACGCGACAATCCGTGACGGAGCGCCCAGCCCATGGGCACTGACGACGTTCCTCGCCGGGGCCCGCCTCGTCAGTGAGAGCGGCGATGCCTCATGGCGGATCAGAGATGCCGCAGGCGGCTGGCACAGCGCGCCGACGGGAACGCGAATCGGCCTCGTTGCTGGTCCCGACACCTCCAGCGAGCAGCTGAACGCTGCCCTCTCGGACGTGAACTCCGATGGTGCGGCGGGCTTCCGTATCTACGAGTACGGACCGGGCGACCGGGTGGAGATCGTCAGCTTCGCGGAGCTGCGGCGGGCGAAAGCGGGCGGATGGACGACGAGGCTGTCACCGGGCGTCCGCCTCGATCGCCCCTGACCCGCCCATCTGCCCGCACCACACTCAACGCGCGTAGTCCTGCCTGCGATCGAGTTCCACGATCACCTCACCGTCGACCTCGAGGCGGCTGCCCCACACCAGAGAGAGGTGTGCAATCTCGTCCCTGCGCATACGGATCCACGCCAGGCGCGCGTCGGTAGTAATCTCGGGGGTCTCGGGCTGAGCGACGCTCTGCTGTTCGCCGCTGAGGTTGAGCAGCAGATAGTCGCGGGTGTCGCCATGCTCGACTGACGCGAAACCGACGCGGTCGTCCGCGGTATGGAAGCGACTCGCTTCAGGCCCCTGGCTATCCGGCCACAGGAGCGTCGGGAAGAGCCCCTCCCGTTCGTGGTGCTGGACGATCTTCGCCTTGCCCTGGTAGTCCTCGACCGAGATCGGCCCGCCGCTGCCGAAGACGATGGTGCACGCCTGCTCGCGCGCGGCCGCCTCGTCTGAGTCGGGCCGCAGGACAATGCGCCGGTCGCCGGCGATATCCGGCTCCACGATGTCGGTGACCAGCTGCGAGGCGATCGAGACTGGTGCCCCGGCGAACGCGATCTCGTCGAAGATGACAACGTACTCGCCCGCGATCATCACAGCGTGGCGGCGAAAGTCGCTGAGGTCACGGTAGCAGATCGATGCGTCGCCGACGGCGTAGACCATCTCCCCCACGTTGCCGAAGGCCGCCATATGCGCGTCCCGAGGAGCCTGCCCGTCGCCGCGGACAAGCAGTGTGCTGTGCTCGGAGGTTGCGGTCCGACCATAGCCGGGGTCGCGGAGCAGCCAGCGGCCGTTGACGTTGAGCATAAACGAGTTGCTGTCAAGCTGACAGTGGCTCCCGTGGTATCCCGAGCGCATCGCGAAGAGAATGGATGGATCGCCGGGCGTGACGGTGTCGGCGAAGCCGCTGCGGGCGATGACCCAGCCGATGTCGCGATAGTGTGCGCCCATCGGCCAGCCATCAGGCCCCTCTCCGCTGCCCTCGAGAGGCATCCAGAGCAGGCCGATCGGCGGAACATATTCGTACATGCGCGTGAAGCCCTCGTCGTGCGCAAGGTACCACCACGCGAGCGGATCGCCGTTGCGGGCCAGCCAGGCAGCGGTGGAGCGGTAGGCGCGCGCGCTGTAGTTCGAATCGCAGAAGTTCACACTGGTGGCGGTCATGGGGTCGAGGCAGTAGGTGATGAAGCGCAGCGTCTTCTCCAGATACGGGTGGGCGACGAGCGCGTCATCGCCGTGCACAGCCAGCGTGCCGGCGAAGGGCATGACGTGGCTCATGGCATAGCCCCCGTAGGTATGCCCCTCCACGTAGCCGCCATCCTGATCGCGGGTGCTCAGGAACTCGTGCAGCCGGCGGCGTGCGTACTGCAGATACTGCTCGGCGCGCGGATCATCGCCCAGCGTTGCGGCGCCGGCGATCCCCATGCCGCCCATCACCACCGCGAAGCCGTTGGGCCAGCCGATGCGCTGAGCCCAGCCCGCGGTGGCGTCGGCCATGACCGCGGCGGCGCCCTTTTCGAGGAGGGCGTTGCGGATGACCTCGCGTTCATCCGCCGTAAGTGTGTCGTAGAGGAAGTCGTAGGCGAATGCGACGGCATGGCAGAAGTGCCCGGTATCAAGGCAGGCGTTGTAGTTAGCGTAGTCCGGGTCGGTCCATTGCGGCCATTCACACAGCGCCAGCGTCCACTCGGTGCACAGTTCGGCGTATCGCTGCTGGCCGGTGAGCAGGTACGCCGTTGCGAGCTTCTCGATGCGTCGCTCGATCTCGCGCGAAAGGCCGGTCCAGTACGGGAAGTTATCCTCATGCCGGCGCGGCAGGGCGGGCGGCAGTGTCGTGCTGTAGCGCCCGCTGTAGACCACGATCTCCTCCTCCTCGAAGCACCGATCGGCGTCGCGGAGGATCATCTCGAGATAGTGCGCGAAGTGGGGATGCTCCCTGGCGAGACGCTCACGGTCCATGGCTACGAGTTCGCGCAGGCGCTGGAGGTGCCCGGGGGACACGAACAGCCGCGGATGGCCGCTCATCTGAACCTCCGAGGGTGCAATCTGCTCGTCCGCGACGCGCTCAATGGTCGGGATCTCGACCGAGGCCGCAAACCACTGCTCCTGCGACGCGGCAAAGACGATCGGACGAGCGGTCGTGGCGCCCGCCAGCGGCCGGAGCTGCATTCGTATGTCGGTGGGCTGCTGCCAGGCGCGTTCGGTGGTCTGGTGCACACCGAGCTGCTGCCCCCGCGCATCGAACCAGATGACACCAAGCTGCAGCGCGGGCGGCAGCGCCGAGCGTCCCACGGCCGTCGTGGAGGCCACAACGTCATCGGTCACCTCTACCGGCTCGCCGAGCACTCCGTAACGGCCGTCACCGAGCGCCATCGGCTCGCCGGCGGGCGTATCCGCGCTCACCGCGGGAATCGTCGCGAGCGGGAGCATGGTGGCAGAGCAGTCATCGAAGCACGCGACACCGACGCCGTTGAACTCTACGGACATGCGCCAGCTGTCGGCCTCGGGCGGCGGACTGCCGGAGATCGTGATCTGTCGCCACTCGCCACCTGTGTCGCCGATGGCGGCGCCGGTCAGTAGGCGGACGTAATCCTCTCCGCGCCGGAACATCAGCCGCGGATACGCACCGGTGACCTCCTCCCGCAGTTCCTCGGGGATCGAGACCTTCGCCCAGGCGGTGACGGTCACCTCGCGGCACGGAGGTAGCGGCTGGGGTTCGGAGTAGTAGTAGCCTGTGGCCGGTGCGTCCTCAAATTCTATCAGCGCGGCCGCTGAGCCCGAGCGCGCATCATCGCTGAGCCGATGGGCGTTGCCCGTCAGGCTGCGAGGCTGCCATCGGGCGGGCAGTGGGCCGGCCTCACGGTCGAGAGTCCCCTCGTCCACGGTCTCGAAGCCGGGGTTGGGAATGGGCAGGTCCTGCTGTGCAAAAGCGGCGGCGGTGCTGAGCGCGAGGATCGCACAAGAGAGTGTTCGCAGAGCCATCGTGACTCCTCCGTCCCGGGCGGTTCATTGGGAAGCGACAGAGCATCTCCGTCAGGCACTGATATGCCACGTGCGCCCGGATTTCCTTCCCCGGGATAGCAGTTTGCGGCTGGTCGTCGCGGCCCCGGGAGCCGTGACAGGCGCGACCGGGGGCTACACATACCCGCGGATCATGCCCTCGGGCAGCAGCGCGCGGATGATCATCCACACCACGTCGTAGGCCATGGCACTGCCCAGCACGAGGCCCAGAAACAGCGGCACGAGACGGCGATAGGAGCCTGCGCCGCCGATCTTGAGGATGAGCGTCTTCGCGATCCAGGCCAGGAAGAAGCTCGACCAGTAGTAGGGCGTGGGTCCGTAGGATGTGGCCAGCAGGAAGCCCAGGGGATGCAGGGGGAAGCGCAGGAACGTCCTGCGTACGAACGCCAGCAGCGGGACAAGGACCGCCCCGAGCGCGATGTACTTCATGCGCGTGGGGTCTGAGGCCTGCGGGGACGTGAGCTGAGCGCTCAGATCGAGATACTCCCCGCGCGCGACCTGGGTGTTTGCGCCGCCGTAGAGTGAACCGCCCTGCAGCAGGGACGCGCCCCAGTCGTAGTAGGCCTTGAGGTGGATGGCGAAACCGAACGCGATCCCCAGCACGAGCGCAACCACGATAAACAGCAGAGCCACGCGCCGGCGTATCCCGCGCTCCTGCCAGAGGGTGCAGTCGTCCATCTCGTAGGCGGCGGTATGTCCGAGGAAGTTGTAGCGCGCGAGCCAGGAGTAGAATGAGAGCATCACCAGGCCCTGCTCGCCGCCGATGCGCATGATACCATCGGTTCCAAGAGCGCGCTGGAAGATGGTCTTCTGGGTCCCGAACGGATAATCCCACGCGAGGGGGATACCGGTCTCGGCGCGGATGCGTGCCTGCACGGTCACGTAAAGCAACAGGATCGTGAAGTACGGAATCGCAAGCTTAAGCGTGAACTGGTTGACGTGACACCACAGGAGGATGAGGACGCTGCCGGTGATGACCCCGAAGACGGCCAGTGTGGGAGTCAGCGGGTAGGCATCGAACTTGCTGCTGCGCTGCACGGCCCTGCGCACAAGACGGGCGATCTGGCCCCGCGCGCTCCAGACAAGCAGCAGCCCATAGGCGATGTAGCCGCCGGTGCTCTGCTCCTGGTAGAACGGAAAGGCGTTACCGGCCTGCAGTCCGAACGCGCCACCGATCAACGCCACGATCTTATACAGCAGATAGATCGCCCAGACCGAGAGCAGGATGTGCTGGGGAACGAGGTAGGCGGCGCCGATGATCAGCGGGCTGACGTTGAAGCGCAACGGGATCATGTGACGCAGCGGCCCCTCGGTGAGCAGCGGCGCGAGGTCGGTCTGACCGGGGATGGCGGGAATCCCGGGGTTGAAGTGCTTGAGTATAGCGCCAGCGTGAAAGAGCATCGCCGCGGCGAAGCCGATCCACATCAGGGGATCGCGCAGGAAGCTGGAGCCGTGACCATATGTGCCGACGCCGACGAGCTGGCGAGGAAGCTCGAGCATCGGGTAGCTCAGATGCTCGGAGCGATTCCAGTAGTTGCGGAAGAGGCTGATCCACGCAAGTGTGGTGAGGCCCAACAGGACCATGAAGCCGCCCCAGAGCGCGACCGGGCCCAGCCACGGCCGCCACATCACGCCACCGGTCTCCGCCCCCTCGTACGCGGGTATGATGACTGAGGGGTCCTTCGGCATCAGCCAGTCCGGAATATGGGAGGCTATGCGCGCGAACTCGTTGTCGGGCGCTGCATAGTACTGCAGCAGCGACAGGTGGGGCATGATCGAGCGCACGCCCATCACACCGCAAAGTGGGACCGCCACCGCGAGCAGGCCAAAGATGAGAAGTAGCTGGCGACGTTCGAGGGCAAGGCGCGGCAGGTACCGTCGCGCGGCGGCGCTCGCCAGCAGAAGCGTGAGTAATACGAACCACGGCACGGCGGGCGGGACATCCCGCAGACCGTAGGAGCGCCCGCCCTCAAGGTCGTAGCGGAGGACGAAGAGGTTCACGAGAGCCAGCAGGACTACGGCGAGGGCCAGCGCCGCCCCGATCTGGCGCAGACTCAGTCGATGCGGCTCCGGCGTTGATTCGTGATCGGTCGCGGTCTCGTGCACGTTCGGCTCCTGTGGATTGCGCCCTCTGTGCTTTCGGCTGCGCGACTGGTGGGGCCTGCTCCCGGGTGGTCGGCGAGTTCCAGGGGCGTGCTCTCCGCTCGCGTGCATCGGTGCGTTCGCGGTCGAGGGAGCCGTAACCTCCCGGGCGAGGTGTCCTGCAGATGTCCGTCTCGCTGGTCGCAGACCTGCGGCCCCGACCAGGCCTGGCGTCGCAGGGATCGGGACGAAGCCCGACGGCGAGGGGCGCCTTGCGCACGTGCGTGGAACCGGGCGGTGTGGGCGGTGTTTGCATTCCCGAAGCCTGGGGGCCGCAGATCCTCGCGGGAGCGGTGAGTGCCGATGGCGATAGTGATCGCGCGTATGAGAGCCCACGGCGTCGGGCTGCTCGTGGCGATACTGCTGACGCCGGCGCTGACGGCGGCGGGGGCGGAACTGGCATTCGTGTCGATGAGGGACGGCGATCCGGAGATCTACGCCGTCGCGGACGACGGGACCAACCTGCGGCGGCTGACCCGGGTCCGGAGCGAGGACACCCGACCGGCATGGTCACCGGACGGGACGCACATTGTATTCGTCTCCGACCGCGACGGAGACCAGGACATCTGGGTGATGGACAGCCAGGGCGGCGACCAGCATCAGGTGATCGACACCGACGCGTTCGAGGATATGCCCTCCTGGTCGCCGGACGGCAAGAGGCTGCTCTTCGTCAGCGACCGTGACGGCAACTGGGAGGTCTATACCTGCGCTCCGGACGGAACGGGCCTGACGAACGTAACGAACCACCCGGGCTGGGACGGGGACCCCACCTGGGGACCGACCGGTGAAACGATCGCGTGGGTGCGAGACAGCGATGAGAACCAGGACGTGGTCGTGGCCCAGGCGAACGGGAAGGACGTACGGGTGGTGGCCACGCACAGGGCCTGGGACGGTGACCCGACCTTCTCGCCCGGCGGCACGCGCATCGCATTCCGTACGCACCGCGATGGGAACATCGGGATCTATCTGTATGACCTGGCCCGCGCCACGCTGACGAACCTGAGCGCGAACGATCTCTGGAACGAGGAGCCGGCGTGGTCCCCTGACAGCCAGCGGATCGCCTGGGCAAGCTCACCCGCCGGTAACCGGGAGATCATCGTCATGCAGATGGCGAGCCGGCAGCAGACGAATATCACGCAGAGCCCGCACAACGAGTGGGCGCCCCGCTGGTCGCCGGACGGCTCGATGATCGCATTCATCTCCGACAGGACCGGGGAGATGCGGCTCTACGTGGCCAACGCGGACGGGTCGAACGTGCGGGAGGTCAGTGGGGGTCCTGTGCGCGACGTCCCCTGCTCATGGCGCCCCCAGCCGAGGCGATGATCACTTCCGGTGCTTCTGCCACTGCGCGACGATGTATGTGAAGATGTTCACCCCCATCCGGAAGGCCGGCTCGCGCGATTCGGGGCGCACCCACTCACCGGTGCCCTCCCAGGAATCCCCGTAGTCATTGCGCGAGAAGATGACCCCGAGGCGATCCCCAACTGCCATGCCCTGCAGCGGATAGCGCTCGCCCATGTCACCGGCGGGGATCCGATCGAGGACATAGTGCGCGCGGTAGATCTCGTGGTCGGTGGGCAGATCGTCGAGGCTGCCGCCGAACGTCTTCTTCATCTCCCGCCGGAAGCACTCCCCGAACGGCCCGTGTGAATCCTCGCCGAAGATCGTTCCGCCCTGCGCAACGTACTGCCGGAGGACCTCGCGTTCCTCCTCCGTCAGCGAGAAGGGGCGATGGCCGCGCAGGTGCAGGACCGGCGAATGCTTGATGTTCTCGAGTGTGAGCGGCACGTATCGCTGGTGAACCGTTACGTGGATGTTTGTGCGCTCTCGCACTTCACTCAGCAGGTTGACCATGCCCTCAGAATCCGCCTGGTAGTCGGCGGTGGTGACACCCATGGGCATATCGAAGCTGCCGCTTACGCCGGTGTAGAGGCCGCCTCCAGGGGTACTCTTCGCGCCGAAATCGCCCGCGGCCGTGCCCACCGACGCAAGCTCGGGTGCGTCAACGGAGGCGAGCATCCCGCCCTGTCCGGGGAGGGCGGGCAGCCCTGCCCCTCCCGGCCCCGCTGCGCCGGGTAGTCCGAAGCCAACCGGCCCACCGGGACCGGTCCCGCGACCACCTCCGCCAGCGCCTCCGCCGATACCGGGTATACCGATCGCGGAGGAGGGACCGCCAGAGCGCCCCATGCGAGGCCGGGACTTCCCGCTGCCCCAGAGCCCGGGGCCGCCGCCAGGGCCGAAGCCACCGATACCGAGCGCCCCGGAGGCCGAGGCGAGCAGGGAGCGGGGATCGAAGCCCGGCGCGTCATCGGAGTATCCGGGGCCCGATCCGGTTGCGCCCTCCACCGGCCGCAGTGGCCCGATGCCCGGCTGATCGCCGCCGCCAACGCCGCCGCCGGTGCCCGTGCCCACGCCGCCCTCACCTCCCTGACCGCCGCCGGGGCCGTGGCCGCCGACGCCGGGGAGGCCACCGGTTCCGGGGCCAACCGGAATGGACTTGGTGATCACATAGCCCGTGCCGTCAGCGCCCCAGCCTGGCCCCTCGCCGCCCGGAACGCCCCAGTCGCCGGCTCCCTGTCCGGACGCACCGCCCGGAATCATGTCCGCGATACCGCCGCCTCCCGTATCAACGCCGCCGGCCCCCGACGCAACCGGGCCGCTTCCGCCATCACCGGGGCCCGTGCCTGAGCTGGAGCCTCCGCCGCCACGACCCGTTCCTGCGCCCGATCCTCCACCGATGCCATCACCTCGACCGCTCATCCCGGGAGCGGATTTCGGGAGTGCGGCGATCATCGTTCCGCCGCCAGCGCCGGTTCCCGGGCCCGGCCCCGCGGCCTCGACGCCAACCACGGCCTCACCGCCTCCGCCGCCCCCGCTTCCGACGCCAGACAGGACGGGCCGCGTACCGTATGGGCTGGTGATGACCCGCGCGGGCGAGCCGCTGGCTGCGCCCGAGCCCGAACTGCCGCCGCGCCTGGACCCCGGCGCTGATTGTGCGCTCGCGCCGGGCCCACGCATCAATGCACTGGCCATCCGCGCGGGCATCGACTTCGCCGTGCCGGAGCCCGGCTGGCCGGCCCCGGATCCGCCAGCCGACCCGCCCGGCGGTCCCTCCTCGCCTACAGTCGGCGCCGCGGAGGACGCGCGTGGCGGACCTCCGCGAGGCTCGGCGGTCGGTTCACGGCGGGCTATGACAGGGCCGAGGTCGCGCGTTGACGTGCCAGATCCTGCCGAATCGCCGCGCCCTGCCCCGGACGGGCCGGGCGGAGCGGGGGCCATCTCCGGGGCGGCCTTCGCCCGGTCGTCGCCGGATGGACCTGCTGGAGCGGGTGCCGCGATCTCCAGGGCATCCTCCGCGGATGGTCCCAGAGCGATGACGGGCCCTGGCGTGGGTGGGCCGGGCGCAGCGCCTCCGCCGGCGCCGGCGGGCGCGATCGGTCCACCACCACCGCCCACCGGCAGCTCCTCGACCTCAGCCGCCTCGGGAGCAGGCGCCATCGCCACCATCTCCGGCGCCGCCTTCTCGACAGGGGCGCCCTCATCGCCCGAGGGCGTCGGATGGACGACCACCGGCTCGGGCTCAGGGGCGGCTGCAGCCTCCACCTGCACGGGAGACATGACGACAAGTTCGGGAACCGGGCGGGAAGCGGCCTCGGGTAGAGGCTCAGGCTCAGGCGCGGGGGCCGGCTCGGGCTCAGGGATAGGTTCGGACGCGGGAGGCGGCTCGACCGCTTCGACCTCAGGGGCGGCTTCCGGCTCGACCGCGGGGGCCTGCTCGGCGGGCTTCGGCTGCGGCCTCGGCCGTCTCGGCGATCGAGCGACCCGGCGGACGACTCGCCGGACCTGCCGCCTAATCTGCGGGCGCCGGGGCGGCTCGGGCGGGGGAGGCGGCGGCGGTTTCACGAACGTGACGAACTCGACAGCGGTCTTCGTCACCCGGCGAATCGCCTCTTCGCGCACCTCACCGATGGGGCCGCCGACAGGCACGGTCAGGAATACGATGACGTGGATCATCGCCGAACAGAACAGTGCCCACCTGAAACTCGGGGCCTTTTTCATGGCCACACGACCGCCGATCGAGCCTACGGTTCACCGACGACGGCGCCGGGATGTCCTTCCTCGACCTCCGCCGCCAGCGTGATATCGGCGCCCAGCAGCTTGGCGGTGTCCATCACGGTGATGATCGTTCCGTACGGAACACGCTCATCGCCGCGAATGGTGACACCGGTCACGTCGCCCTTCGCGAACTCAGCCTTCAGGACGTCCCTGAGCTGTTCGGGCTTGATCCATGTCTGGTTGACCCTCACCTGGCCCTGACGGTTCACCCAGATCGTGACCTCACGCTTCGGAAGCTGCTCCGAGGTCATGGCTTTCGGGAGCGTTATGTCCAGCCCGGTGTCCTTTGCGAAGGTGCTCGTGAGCATGAAGAAGATGATCAGCAGGAACGCCACATCCGCCATCGTGGCCATCGGCAGCGGGTTGAGCGGTGGCAGGCGGCGCCTAAGCTTCATCGCTCGTCCCCTCCGCGGCGAGCATGTTCGCGAGCCGTGTGCCGACCTGCTCAATTCCCAGGGCGAGGCCGTTCACGCGAGAGACGAAGAAACTGTAGGCGACGAAACATGGGATGGCGACGATCAGGCCGGAGGCGGTTGTAATCAGCGCCTCACCGATTCCGGCCGCCACCACACCGGGCTCCCCGAGGCCGTGCTCGGCTATCGCTGTAAAGGCCCGGATCATGCCGCTTACGGTGCCGAGGAAGCCTATGAGCGGCGCGATATTCGCGATGGTCGCGAGGACTGGAAGGCCGGCCTCGAGGGACGCCACCTCCGAGCTGCCGCTCGCCTGGGCCGCCTGAAGGGGCGTACTGCCGGCCTCGTTGCTTGATTCGAGGATCGAGGCGATCACGACGCTGATCGATGTCGAAGATTTCTTCGCCCGCTCGCGTGCGGCCTCATGCTCGCCCTTCGCAACGAGGGCGATCACGTCATCCGCCACCCGCCGCGCTCCGCGGCCGGCGAGCCACAGATCGACGAGCTTGTAGATGATGACCGCAAGCGCGACGACCGAACACGCCAGCAGCACCCACATCCAGGAGCCGCCCCGTACGAAGTAGTCCAGAAGAGCAGACCGTGCAGCAAGACTCTCCATCTCTCGATCCCCTCCGGAGATCGTCAGCTCTCAGCCCACAGCCACCCCGGCCATCGGCCGATCATTGCTGCAACTGCTCGATGCGTGTCCGAGCCCTTGCGACCCATTCCTGCGCATCCTCGTACTGCCGCACAATCACCTTATAGCTCGTCACCGCATTCCCGGTCTGACCAAGCTGCTCGTAACACTGCCCGGCCGCGAACTGCGCCACGGGCGCCCACTCACTTTCGGGGTGCAGTATCGCCACCTTCAGAAGCTCCTCGGCCGCCCCGGCGAGATCGCCGCTCTCGCGGATGGCCTCCCCGAGCTCATACCGCGCGCGAGCGGCGATGGCGCCATCGCCGCCGCCCACGGCGCTACGCAACGGCCCGATGGCATCGCTCGGGCGGTTGAGGGCGCGGTAGCTTCGCCCCAGCGCGAGATTCGCGCGGGCGGCAATCTCGTGTTCGGGCCATTGCCCCAGCGCGGTCGTGAGTACACTCGCCGCCTGCTCGGGCTGGTCGAGCTCGAGATGGCTCTGGGCGAGCAGCAGCATGGCCCACGGCAGTCGCTCGGCGTCCTCCGCCCCCGACCGAAGCGGTTCCAGTAGAGCCACCGCAGCCGCGTGATCACCGCGCCCGGCCAGCAGGCGAGCCGCCTGATAGCGTGCGTCGACGACCATGGCCGGGGACGACGCGTTCTCGATCGCGGCCCGAAACAGCGGCAGCGCCTGTTCGGACTTGTCCTGCCGAAGCAGGGCCCACGCGCGTCCGTACTGCGCGTCGCCGACGATCTTCGCCTCGGGGAAGCCCTCGATGATACTCGCGTAGATCTGATCGGCCTGCGCGTAGTCCTCTGCGTCAAAGAGCTTCTGCGCAGCGGCCACAAGCCCCTGCAGCGCGACCGGAACCGCACCTGAGCCGGGCGAGTCGGCGAGCACCCCACGGAAGGCCTCGATCGCGCCCGGGAGGTCGCTGCCGAGCCGGCACCATCCCGCGCCGGCGCGAGCATAGGGGGCGCTGTCGGCATCAGGCGCGATCTCAACCGACCGGTTGTAGAGCGCAAGCGCCTCCTCCGGCCTCTCCGCGCGTCGGAGCGCCTCAGCAGTCCTGTAGAGCGCGAAGCCGATGCTCGCCGGGTCGGCCCCCTCGCGCTCCATACGGGCGATTAGCTCGCGGGCCTGGTCGATCTCGCCGCGCTCGGCGTGGATCCCGGCAAGAGCGGCCGCCGCGTAGCCGGAAGAGCCCGATTCACCGGCCTGTTCGAGAATCTGCTGGTACAGCGCCGAAGCGGCCTCGGTGTCGCCCGTTCGTTCATGGATCGCAGCGAGCAGATACTTCCCGTCCGTGGCCTGCCGGCTCTTGGGATGGTGCCGGGCCAGCAGGTCCAGCATCTCCCTGGCGCGGTCGTAGTGGCCCGCATCGAAGTGCACGCGCGCGATCCGCAGCGCGAGCTCAGCCGAGGACGAGGCGGTCGGATCGTCTCGAACCGCCTGCTCCAGCTCAGCGAGGGCCTCCTGTGACTGCGTCTGCTGGTAGCGAGCCCAGCGCATCGCGAGGTTGATCTGAGCCCTGCGTTCGGGATCCTGAACGGCCTGGAGCGCAGACTCATACGCCGCCATCGCGGCGTCATGTGCGCCGCTGGCGCTGCGGATTTCGGCGATGCGGAGCCAGGCGTCGCCAACCCGGGGGTGCTGCGGGTGGTTCGTGATCAGGGCCTGGAAGATTGAGAGCGCCTCGTCGGACCGACCTCGCTTGAGCTGGCTGACGCCGAGCCAGAATCTGGCCTCCGGCGCCCACTGCCCGCCCTCCGCGACGATGGCCTCGTACAGCTCGGCGGCGCGTTGCCACTGCTCCTGATGGTAGTAGGAGTCGGCGATGCGCAGCCTGGCCTCGGCTGACGCCTCTGAGTCCGGGAAGCGTGCGATCAGTTCCTCCCATGCCTCCCGGGCCTTCGCATAGTCGCCCTGCTGGAAGTAGGTCCCGGCGATCCCGGACTGCGCCCAGGCGGCGAAAGGAGATTGCGCGTAGTTCGCGAGAACCGCCTGATAGGCGGCGAGGGCCTCAGGGTACTTCTGCTGCGCCCGAAGGGCGTTGCCGAGCAGATACCGGGACTCGGCGGCCACCGGGCTGGCCGGATGCTCCTCGACGACGCGGGAGAAGTGCTCGGCGGCCGGGCCGGGTTGCTCGAGCTGCATCCTGCACAGACCGATGGAGTAGAGCGCGTAGGGCTTCTCGTGCTCTCCAAGGCCGCGATCGAGCGCGTCGGCGTAGGCGTCGGCCGCCTCCTGGAATCGCCCGAGATGGTAGAGACTCTCCCCGCGCCAGTAGGCGGCGGTTGGCGCATGCTGGCTGTCGGGGAACCTCTCGAGCAGCGACGCATACGCAGCGGCCGCCGCCTCGTACTCGGCTGTCTTGAAGCGGGCATCTCCCAACCACAGCCAGGCGGGCTCGGCCTCCTCGCTCTCCGGGAACCGCTCGGTGAGTTGCTCGAACCAGCGCGCGGCCTCAGCGTAGCGATCGAGCCGGAAGTTACACTCGCCCGCCCGGAAGGTCGCCAGTGAAGCGTTCGCGTGATCGGGGTGCTGCTGGAGGAAGGCGGTGTACTTCTCGAGCGCCAGCTGGTAGTTCTCCTGGCCGTAGAGGCCCTCGGCGAACGCGAAAGTCTCCTCAGCGCCCTGCGCCTGCACTCCGGCTGGCAACAGGACGACAATGACCAGCGCCAGCGCCGTCAGGAGGCGGGCGCCGGGCCCGTTCAAAGCCGCCATATTGGTTCCCTCATCTCGGACGAAGCATCTCGATCAGAGAGCGGACCAACCCCAACATCATGTAAGGTCATAAAACGTTCGTCGGCGCCTCTTGTTCCTTCCGATGGTGGGCTCATGTCGATCTCTGCCGCCTCGGTGACAGAGCCCGGGAGGAGCGAACAGAGCGTGGCCTCCTCCCGGTGCCTGGCCGCCCGGGTCCGCACAGGCAGCGTATCCGTCGCAGGGGTGCGTCAAGCATTCGCGGAACAATTCATGGCGTGAGCGGTTAACGAACGGGTACATCGACACCACCACCCGGGGAGTGACGACGATGTGCCAGATTCGCGCTTCGTTCATCTGGATCGCGTTGACTGTGCTTGCTGTTGCTGCCGTCGCGGCGACGCCGGCGATAGCTCAGTTCGCCATGCCCGAAGAGGGGACCCAGCAGGAGGCTGACGAGGGCGAGCCTGCAGCGGAGGCAGCCGCGCCGGAGGGCGAGCAGGCGCCTGAGGAGGGCGAGGCCCCTCCAGCCGCGGAGCAGCCGGCGGAAGAGGGCGATGAGGAGGCTGCAGCGGAAGAGCAGCTCGAGCCGATCGCTCCCAACTTCGACTTCGAGGGCGCTGAACTGACGCCCCACTGGTCCGCCACAGGTATGGAGGCCACGCTGAAGATCTCGCGCGAGCCCGGTGCGGCAATGGCCGGGCAGGGCGCGCTTGTGCTCAGTTACATGCCCGCAGAGGGGAACCTGCCCTCCATCACCGTGGCCCCGATCAGGCCTGAGGTCCAACCCCAGTCGCTGAGATTCGGGTTGAAGCTCGACGAGATCTCCTCCATCCGCTATGCTGTACGCGAGGAGGATGGCACCGAGTACGAGGGCTACTGCTACGCGCCGGCTGACGAGTGGGTGGACGTGCGAGTCCCGCTCTCGGAGCTGATGCTCGCGCAGGGCTCCGAGGATGAGAACGGTGCGCTCGACGGTGACCAGATCGTCGCGATTAGCATCACCGACCTGTGCAACCTGCCCGGAGAGATCGGTCGGGCCCTCGGGGTAAAGCGGGGCATGCAGCAGATGCATGTGGATAACCTTCAGCTCTCGGCAACACCCGCGCCGGCCCGGTCATGGCGAGCCGCTGAGGGCGTCGTGGTCGATCACTTCAATGGGAACGCGGGCATCTTCCTGCCCGTCGGCGCCCCCGAAGTGGACTTCGTCGCGGGGCCGCCCGGAGACGACACCGCGTGCCAGCTTACCTACTCGCTTGGCGGGCATCGCTGGGTCGGGCTCGTGCGCGGCGTTGGACACCTGGACCTGACCGGGGCCGGGGAGCTGAGCCTGATGCTCAGCGCCGACCAGCCCGCTCGTATGGTCGCCGTGCTCGAGGAGTGGGATGGTTCGAAGTACGAGACCAACCTGACGCTGAACCCCGAGGCAGGGTGGACGGAGATCAGGCTGCCAATCGAGCAGTTCATCCTCGATGCGGCGACCACGGACGAGAACCGAGTCGTTGACCTCGACCAGGTCCGCGTGGTGATCCTCGTCATCGACACCTTCAATGCGTCGGTTGACGCCATGGGCGAGGGCAGGATAAAGATCGCCAGGCTGATGTTCCGGTAGCCGCGGCCGTCGATAGAGCGTCGATAACGAGCCCGAGAGAGCGCGGGAGGGATTCACTCGTGCGTGAGCGTCGTCTCGTTGTTGTGTTCCTGGCACTGGCAGCGCTTCAGTGCGCCGAAGCTCAGACATGGACCTACCCCGCGGGCGAGGAGAGCACGCAGGCACCGTTCGACTGCGTCTTCCGCCTGCGGGTGCCTGACACACCGACCGGTCAGGATGCCGCGGAGATCGCGCTGTGCATGCAGGACGATCGGAACTTCTACTACGCCGAGGTGCTGGGCGACCGCGTCTGGCTGGGGCGATGCCTCAACGGACGCAGGACGCCGATCGCCGGGCCGGCACAGCTGAGCATCGGCCCGCACGAGGTCGCCCTCCAGCGCCGCGAACGCCTTCTGCAGCTCTCCGTTGACGGCCTGCGTCTGCTCAGCGCCTGGGATGATCGCTTCGAGGGCGGCAGTTGCGCCGTCGCGACCTCCGGGAAGATGGCAGTAGAGGAGTTCACCGTCCAGCCGGTCGCCGAGGTCTACATGGACGATGACTTCACCCGCGGCCCCGAGGAGATGGGCAACTGGGAGCCGATCTCGGGCGAGTGGCGCAGCAGCGGTGAGGAGATCGAACGCGAACGTCCTGAGCTTTCCGCCAACCCCTTCTCGCTCGTCGTCAAGGCCGAGGCGAGAGCCCTCGCGGCGACCGGCTACGACTTCTGGGACAACTACCGCGTCCGCTGCGCCATAAAGCCCACAGACAATGGCGCGGTCGGTATCGCGGCATACTTCCAGGACCCCGAGAATCACTACCTTCTGCGCTGGTCGCGCACCGCCGCGGCGGACGCCCCGGCAAGCGGGAGGCTCCAGCTCATCAAGGTGCAGAGAGGACGCTGGCTGATACTCGCGGAGGAGCTGGATGCGCCGTATCAGCCGGGTATGTGGTACGACGTGCAGCTTGCGGTTGCGGACGGATGCATCGAGGCGTTCGTCAACGGGCGCAGGCGCCTGCAGGCCATAGATAATTCCTTCGTGCGCGGGCGCGTGGCGCTCTACGCCGAGACCTGCGAGCGCGCGCACTTCGACGATGTGGAGATCCGCAGCTACAACCGCTACGTCGAGCAGTTCGCCAGCGCCAGGGCCATCGAGGGCCGCTGCGAGGTGATTGACGGGCGATGGACCATCGACGCCGAGCATCTCTACGGGGCCGCCGACGGCGATGGGGAGGCGCTGGCGCTTACGGGCAGTGACGACTGGGCGGACTACAGCGTCGACGCCCTCGTGAAACTCAAGGAGGCCCGCCGCGTGGGCCTCGTATTCTGCTACCGCGGGCCCCAGGACTACCACCTTGCGCGATGGGGCACCGATTCGCGCGGACAGGGCACCCGGGAGCTGCTGCGCATCGCCGACGGCCAGAAGACCGTGCTGGCGACGGAGACCTTCTGGTGTGTACGCGACCGCTTCGAGCGCGTCAACCTCAGTTGCCATCGCGGCCACATCACACTGAATGTCGATGACCGCCTCGTTCTGGAGGCAACCGACGTCTCGGCGACCTCGGGACGCATCGGCTTCTACGTGGATGGACCGACCAGGGCGTGTTTCGATGACGTGAGCGTGCAGTTCCCGCGCCCCGAGCGCTCGATCGTGCAGATCACCGAGCAGTTCACGAAAGAGGAGACGATGGCCGGCTGGGCCTCGCCGCAGGCCTGCTGGCGGGACCTCGGTGAGGACAGGTGGGCATACGATCTGCCGCTGTTTGGCGACTATCGTGTGGAGATGCAGCTTGGCCCGCTGGCGAATGAGAGCGGCTCTGCCGAGGTCTATCTTGGCGCCGACGAACAGCTCGCCGGTGGCGCGAAGCTAAGCGCAACCGTCGCGGACGGCATCCTCTCGTTGCAGCTTGCGCTCGGCGACCGCGTACTCGCCGAAGGCCGGACGCAGAGCGGCTCGGCCTCGCCGGTCCTGGTGGTGGAGCGGGACGGAAGCGCGATACTGGCGTCACTCGAGGACGAGACGGGAGCGACGCCGATCCTCGCGCAACAGGTGGGCTCGGCGATCTCGGGGCACACCGTGGGCTTCCGCCAGGCCGGACTGTCGGCCGGTCCCGCTCAGGTGGCGGTATCGAGCCCGAGCGTGCTTGACCAGACCTTCTCGCGGGCCCCGATCGGCTGGCGGCCGGGGCAGGGCGTGTGGGAGGTCCACGATCGCTGGCCGTGTTTCCCCGGCTGGTCGTGGTTCGGCGGCGCCGATCCCACCGGCGACCCAAAGAACCCCATCCTCTGGTGCGTCGATCGATGGGCCGGAGAGCTCGTGCTCGAGTTCTGGTCGGGGCTGATCATGGACCTGCCTAAGGCGCCGGGCTACAGCGACCCGAGTGACCTGAACGCGACCATCTGCGCCAATGGCAAAGACCTGTGCAGCGGCTACAGCTTCGTCTACGCCGGCGATCACAACAGCGTGGCCAAGATCATGCGCGGAAACGAGACTGTCGCGCAGACCGACCGCGGCGTCTTCGACAATCCGATCAGCTCCAACGCCGACTTCCACCGCCACTGGTTCAAGACGCGCATTCACAAGCAAGACGGGCATATCCGCTACTACATGGACGACAAGCTGTTGCTTGAGTACGACGACCCGAAGCCGATATCCGGCGACCACATCGCAATCTGGAGCTACAACAACGGGATCCTCATCTCCCGCGTGCGGATCAGCGCCGAGTACCGTTTCCGGGGCTGAACGCCGCGACGGTGGCCGTCTCCAATGCGCCCTCCCCACCGGTGGGGAGGGCGCTCGCCGTTGTGTTGCGAACATAGCCGTGGCCGACCGGCTCCGATGCCGAAGACCCAGGCGACGAGGAGTGCGGACATACCATGCCGCAGATGAGCCTGCGCGGAGGCGCACCCGTGCTGTGCGCCATCGTGGTCGCGATCTGCGCGGGGATCGGCACTGCCGATGACGGAGGCGTGATGATGCACTACCGTGTGACGCAGACGCACTACGGGCCTCTGATCCGAATCAACGACTGGCAGCGCGCCGGAGGCGAGGGAGATATCGTCTCGGCCGGCGGCGCCGTGCAGATCTTCACGGGCGAGAGCATCGACGTTGTACGCAACGACTACCCGCTCCCCGGAGGGGGCGACGTCGAGCTTTCACTGAGCTTCAACTTCGAGCGAGTCGATGCAGGGAGCGCCGCAACCTTCTACTTCAACCAGAGCCCGGCCGGCACCGGCTTTCAGGTGCGCATCGATGCCGACGGCGTGATCGTACGACACCTTGACGAGGTCGTTCATCGTGCGCCCCCGATCTCCATGGGGCGAGACGCGATCCCCCACCTGAAGCTCGTGACCCTGGCGACTTCGTGGGAGATCGAGCTCGACGGCCAGTCCCTCGCCACCGGGCGTCTCAAGCCACCGTACACCGAGAATGAGGGGCGCCTCGGCGTGATCGTCGAGGACGCCGGTCTGCGAATCATCACCTGTGAGGAGCGCTTCATCGTCCACGACGTGGACTTCCCTGGGTGGCAGCGCGGCGAGCTGCTCTACGAGGAGCGCTTCGGGCCCGGGTCGCTCGAGCGAAACTGGGTCACGAACGGTGAGGCGCCAACCGTGGCTGGGGATACCATCACCTGGCAGCCGATGAGCGTCAACGTGCTTCGCCAGCGCTTCAGGGGCCCGATCGCTATCGACTGCACCGTCACGCCGATGCCCCCGGAGCCGGAGCGCTTCACATCGGGCGTGACCGACGCGATCTTCATCTGGATGATCGACCACCCGGAGGGGACGCTGTTTGAGTACATGCGCGGGCTTGAGGACGCGAGCCTGGCGAACTACATGTCGCTGCCCTTCTACTGGATCGATCTTGGGGGGACGAACAATCAGACCACGCGCTTTCGGAAGAACCCCCGGCGGCATTTGATCCGGCAGTTTGACACGCGTCCCCGGCTGATGCGCCGCAACCATACCTACGAGATCACGATCGTGCAGAATCGCAACGTCAGCGAGTTCTGGGTGGACGGCGAGCGGTGGATCCAGTCGTGGGACCCAGAGCCGCTCACCGAAGGGCATATCGGCTTCCGCGCATACGTCGCGGGCCTGACACTGCACAGCCTCAGAGTGTGGAGGATCGGCGAATGACCACCATCGGCGTTCTCGGTGCGGGAAGTCACAGCTCCGGCAACCACGGCCCGGCATTGCGCGCGCTCAAGGAGCAGCAGCCTGATGACCTGCGGCTGGCGGCGATCTGCGACCTCGACGCGGAGCGGGCGGGCACCTACTGCGAGCGCTTCGGCCTTGAACGCGTCTATCAGGACGTGGACGAGATGCTGGACGCCGAAGCGCTCGACGGCCTCGTTCTGGTGACACCCGTGGAGCTGACCGAGGAGCTTGCCGTCAGGCTGCTGCCTCGCGGAATCCCGCTGATGATCGAGAAGCCGCCGGGCGTGGATTCGGACGCGTGCCGCCGGATCATGGCCGTCGCGGCGGAGACTGGGACGCCGCACATGGTGTCGCTCAACCGGCGGTTCAGCCCGGCGATCACGGAGGCGCGCAGGTGGCTCGATGCGAGCGCCGCGGACCGACCACCGCAGCTTGCGATCGCGCGCATGCTCCGGCACAACCGCACTGAACCGGAGTTCCGCGTCTGGACCGGAATCCACCTGATCGATGCCGCGCTCTCGATCATGGGTCGGCCGACGCACGTTAGCGCCGGCAACATCCCCGCGCAGCACGAGGACGTCTTCCTGAGCCACGCCACCGTGCGTACCGAGCGCGGCGTTGTGCAGTACATCCTCTCCCCGGCCGTCGGCACGGTGGAGGAGACCTACGAGTTCCAGGGCGCCGACTACGACGTCGCGGTCGATGCGTGGGGCTGTGCGACGCGCGTGTATGACTCGGCCGAGCTCGTCGTGGACTGGGAGGCGCCCGCCGACAGCGAGCCGGCGTGGCGCAACGGCACCGTCGGCGAGATGCAGGCGTTCATCGAGGCGCTGCGGGGCGAGCGCGAGTTCTCGCCGACCCTCGAGGACGCGCTCGCCGCCATGCTCGTCGCCGAGGCGATCGTCGCGGGCGGGGAGACCACTATCAGCCTCTGACGCCCGCGTGCTCCTGCGTCGAGAGGCTCGCGCAGAGCGGGATGACGAAGCTGTTCTGGCCCTCGATCGTGCGCTGTGGGAAGTAGACCTCTTCAGTGGTCTGCCCGTCGATCCGCAGACCGTGGTCATCGGCGAGGACGATCACGCTGCGGTCCCCGTCGCGCTCCACGTGGTCGATCTCGTACCCGTGGCGGTAGCCGTTCCCATGCGTCACGATCATCCATCTGCCCTGCAGGGCATCACCGGCGGGGAGCTCGGTGTCGGTCACGAAAGCATCGCGCTCGGCGCCGTCTGCGCGCCGAGTGGCGGCCTCGATGACGCCGTCAAACGCACTGCGGTCGGCCTTAAGGCGCGCCTGCCCCGCCGTACGCTCCCGCCCCTCGAAGAGCCACATGCCGGTGACCTCCCCGCCGATCCTGCGCACAATTGCGAGCCGACCGCGCAGCGTGATATCGCCGACTACGCGCTCCGGGAATGGCTCCTGGTCGAGCGTGCTGATGATCGTGTCGACGATCTCCCCGCTGGTCACCTGAAAAGCCACGCAGTTCGGGTCCTCGGGGCTGACGCTCAGCGCGGCGACGGCGTCGATGGCCGGCTCGCCGAGGAAGGGCTCCTCCACCGCCGCAAAGACCGTGTGCGCCGGGGCATCGCCTCCGCGGCGCGCCGCGAGCTGCGGCATCCAGAAGTCCAGCGCGATCCGGTCGTCGCCCTGTGAGCCGACTCCGGCGCGGCGGATGGACGGCGTCTCGCCGAGATACAGCTCGGTCGGCGCATTCCCGACGATATGCGCTCGCACCCCGCGCTCCGGCTCGTCGGCGTAGCGGAATGTCACGGTGAAGCCGTCGTCCGAGGCGCCGCGCTGCACATTCCGCCAGATGCCGTAGCTGCGGGGCGGCTCAGGGCCCGCGAACTCGGCGCCGGCCGGCCCGAGCGGCAGGCTGGCCTCAGCGGTCATGTCCACGTCGGCGCTGCCATGTAGCAGCCAGTCGTGAACCGACCCGCCCCTGGTGCGGGAGATGTCGACGACGTACGCCTCACCGTCGGGGAGCGGGACGAGCGCCAGCATCCGCCGGTACATATCCAGCCCCTCGATCTCCGCATAACCGCGTTGCCCGTCAGCCTCCACGACGCTCACCGCGGTCCCCGCGGCGGCAGGGAAATACCACAGCAGGTCGCCATCGGACGGGCGGCCGGTCTGGTCACGCCGATCGACGGCAACGAGGTTATGACTGATCGTCGAGACCGTCCACCAGCGCTGATCGGTCCACGTGTACCCGATATCTGAGAGCAGCTCGCGCTCCTTGCCCCACAGCGTCAGGTTCAGGTTGTCGAGGTGGTTGTGCCCGTAGGCGCCGGAGAAGTGCAGTTGCGCAACGATCTGGTCCTCGCCCTCGCCGTAGCCGAGGGATGCGTGGCCGTAGCCGGGGAGGATCGCGCACGCGCTTCGATCGCTGGGCTCCGTCCGCCGCTGATGCGCCCATGTGTCGTGAACGGGCGTTGAGGTGCCGTCGGGGAACGCCACCGGCTTGAAGGCGTCCTGGACCCTCCCCCAGAACTCGAGATCGCGCTCAGGGTCGAGGTCCTCGAAGTGTGTCCCGTCGATCTCATCGACGTAGCCAGGCGGATCGCTGTAGCCATCGACACGCGAGAAAGCGGCGCGAAGGCCACCGAGCGTCATGTAATGGTAGCTGGGTGATTCGTGCCAGGTGCCGTCGAAGAAGAAGCCCTCGTCGAGGTTGCGCATCATCCAGCCGACCGCGCGATGAACAATGGCGGGGTCGCCGATGACGCGCCCGAGCATCGCCGCGCTGGTTGGATCGTAGCCCACCGTGTTGCCCACGAGGTACGGGCTGACCTCGACCGCACGGTAGGCCGCGCGGAAGAAGTCCTCCTCGATCCGCTCGCGCACATCATAGCCGAATTCCTGCGAGAGCGCTTCAAACTGGTCGCTGTCGTAGACCAGGTCGTAGGCAAGCAACATCTGGCGCGGAATCTCGTTGTGGAAGTGCCCCCAGCGGCCGGCGTCCCACGGGTAGGGCGGCTCCTGCGAGGCGCAGAACTTGACGCGCCCGGGAACGCGGTTGTGGATCGCCGCGTAGTGCGGATAGACCCGGGCTGCCCTGTCGAGGATCAGCACCGCGCGGCGCGCGTACTCGGGCTTTCCCGTCGCCCGCCAGGCCTCCCCAAGCGCGATGCACTGGCCGACGATCCAGTTGCGCTTGTGCATGAGGATATGAGCACTGAAGAAATGGCGCGCGCCGGTCTCTTCATTCAGGTAGTAGCGGTACTCAACCCTCTCCCCCAGCGCGTTCTCACCGGCCATCACGTGCTCTTCGGGGTAGCGCTCATCGGGCACGCGCACGACGAGGTCGCAGTGCCGACAGGCAAGCTCGTTTGGACGGTCGATGCTCCACGTGAATATCCCGCTGCCCTGCGAGCCGCCGTAGCAGTTCGGACACTCGAGAATGCGGATGAACTGCCGATCGGGCATGAACGAGAGCATCTCCTCCTCGCTCATCGCCATGACCCGCTCAACCCGGCGCTCGTACTCCGCGGCCTTTGCGGCGTCGACCGTGGTGTAGATCGGATGGTTCTCGGCCGCCGCCACAGCGCCCAGCATGAGCAACGCGGCGAGGGCCAGCGGCCAGATCGGTGTGAAAACGATAGACTCGACGTCACCGAAATGCATGCGCACTCACTCCGGACAGGCGGGATCGACGTGTGTGCTCGGGTCGGTAGACGATCGCCACGGCGCATGGTTTCCCGGTGCTCCGGGCCGATCCCTGCGAGCCACGCCAGTGAGCGAGCTTTTCGCGCAATGAGAAGCGGCCTGCGCCCGGGGTGGACGCAGGCCGAAGTTGGCGCGTTGAGACCGCGGCTACTGCTTCGGATGTCCGAGTATCGGGGAATCGTCGGGCACCGTCACGCCGTCGGGATAGTAGACCTTCAACCACTTCGCATGCCCGTCAGCGAATCCGCAGTTGGATCCATCATTGTGGCGGTTGTAGCTCCACATGTAGTGATTGGTACCCGGTGGTTGCTCCAGCCGCCAGTAGTTGTTGTAGCCGTCGCAGATGACGCCCAGCCGCGCCGGGTGTTCGATCTGGGCGATCGCGTAGCTGCCGAGGTAGGTGTTGTACCCATAGTTGACGCCGTCGGGAAAGTCTGGATGGGTCGCCGACACACCACCGGAGCGGATGCCGGAGAAGCTTGTGCTCGGGCAGCTAAAGATCTGGGGGTTCTTCGTGTAGGGTTGGAGCAGCACAAACCAGTAGTCGTAGCCGCCCGGCGGTGTGACTTCGTCGGGCGGCCTGTAACCCGCGTACCGTGGAGTCCGCTCGTCGTAGTCCTGACAGTACATCTGGAACGCCAGCATTAGCTGTTTCACGTTGCTCAGACAGCTTGTCTGCCGAGCCTTCTCCCGCGCCCGGGCAAAGACCGGGAAAAGGATGGCAGCGAGGATCGCAATGATTGCGATCACCACGAGAAGTTCGATCAGGGTAAAACCGCGCTTCATCGTGACACCTCCCACGGCATGTTGTGTCGACGCCAATTCTCAATTCTCCAACTGCCGATCGGTCTCCTGCAGTCGTGTTAACAAATAAAGACTAAATCAATAGACAACGGACCTGCGATATGACGTGGCAAACCTGGGGCTTCTGTGTCTTGCCGGCAGGGGGATGCGGGCTCTTTCGCGAAGAAGCCGTTGCGCCGGACGTACACGCCACCCGATGGAGGAGTATGTCACCATGGTCATCGACATTCATGTTCACACCCGCGCCATACCAGGCCCCAACCGGAAGGCCACCGGCCAGACCTACGCGACGCCCGAGCAGTTGATTGAGATGTACGATGAGGTGGGTATCGACCGCGCGGTCATCCTCCCGGGCGTGACCCCTGAGTGCGCCTTTCACATTCAGTCCCTCCAGGAGGTACTCTCGATCTGCGAGCGGTATCCGGACCGCTTCATCCCGTTCTGCAACATCGACCCGCGGCAGGTCAGCAACTCACCGGACGCCGACCTCGGCTACCTGATGGAGTACTACCGCGACGCCGGCTGCAAAGGCATAGGCGAGCTTACGGCCAACCTCTACTTCGATGACCCCCTGGTCGAGAATCTCTTCGCGCACGCCGAGCGCGTCGGTCTGCCCGTGACCTTCCACGTCGCGACCCAGAAGGGCGGCACATACGGGCTCATCGACGACCTCAATCTCCCGCGCTTCGAAGCGGCCGTGGCGAAGTTCCCCGATCTCGTCTTCCTCTGCCACTCGCAGGCGTTCTGGTCGGAGATCAGCGGCGATGTGACCGAGGAGAGCCGCGGAGGCTACCCGTCTGGCCCGGTCACCGAGGGCGGAAAGGCCGCCGAGCTGATCCGGGAGAACCCGAATGTCTACGGCGACCTGTCGGCGGGCAGCGGCTTCAACGCCATCAGCCGCGATCCCGAGTTCGGGTACAGTTTCCTCGAGGAGTGCCAGGACAAACTGCTCTTCGGCACCGACGTCTGCGCGCCGAAGAACCGTGATGACGTGCTGGTCAACCTCAAGAACTTCATGGACGATGCCCTGAAGCAGGGCAATATCTCCCGGACCGTCTATGATAAGGTGATGTATCAGAACGCCGAGCGTCTGCTCGGGCTATGAGGCCGGCGTAGGAGAGATGGCCATGCGGATGGGGCTGGCGGCGGACCATGGCGGCTTCGAGCTCAAGGAGTGGCTGCGCGAGCGTCTTTCGGACGAGCACGACGTGGTGGACTACGGCGCGAGCGAGCTGGACCCGACCGACGATTATCCGGACTTCGTCGAGCCCCTCGCTCGGGCGGTGGCGGCGGGCGAGGTGGAGCGGGGGATCGTGGTCTGCGGCAGTGGCGTGGGGGCCTGCGTGGCCGCCAACAAGGTCGCTGGAGTCCGCGCGGCGCTGATCACCGACGCCTTCTCAGCCCACCAGGGCGTCGAGGATGATGACATGAACGTCATCTGCCTGGGCGGGCGCGTCATCGGGCCTGAGCTCGCGTGGCACCTCGTGCGGACGTTTCTCGCCGCCCGGTACCGGGCACTTCCACGCTTCGAGCGCCGGCTGGAGAAGGTGCGGGCGCTGGAGCGACGCTCCGAGCGGTAGAGCGCGGGCTCAGGGCAGCGTCAGCATGATCTCGGGCGATCGATCGCCGTCGAATCTCTCGCCCTCGGCGTAGAGCCAGGCGCCAACGGAGCTGTAGGTGCCGCCGTCAGGCCCGGCGATGACCCATTCGCCGTCCGGCCGCTGCACGGCCAGCGTCAGCCCGCGGAACTTATAGCAGTCGCCGCCTGCGTTTGTCAGTACGATCCTGTTATCTCGCTTGATCGCCCCGAGCGCCTCCGTCGGCAGCTCGATCACATGCTCCTGCCACGCAGCCAGCCGTCCGGTGTTCGCCGGCACCTGAGCGATCGGCCGGCCGTTGAGGATGATCTGCTTGCCCGCGTACGGCTCCTCGGCGTTCACGTCGAAGACCTCCAGCCTCAGTCGCGCAGCGGTGATCTGCGCGATCTCCTCGTCGCCGATCGTCGCGTTCATCCGCCGCAGCATCCGGCCGACGTCCGTGGCCGGCAGCAGGCGCACCGAGTACCGGCGCAGTCCCTGCGCGATGGCCCACGGCAATGCCTCATCGGAGACCGGGCCGGTGTGGCCCGCGACAGCGTCACCGAGCAGCCAGATCTCGAGCTCAGCGTACGGCGGGAACATCGGCGGCGTGTCGCCGGCCGTCACGTGCAGCCGCAGATCTTGCGCCTCGTCCATCCCGGGGAGCAGATCCAGCGCGACGACGCGCCATCCCTCGCCATCCGACCCACGGATGGGCAGCGTCTCGCCGCCGAGGGAGCCCTCAACGGCGAACCCCGCCACATCCCCGCGCAGCACCGTCAGCACCTCCAACCTCCTGTGCTCGCCCTCGAGCCCCTTCAGCGAGACCCGGACCTCGAGGCCATCTCCGACGCTCTCGACACGCGCGGAGTCGCGCAGGCCGTTGGGCTCGGCCGCGAGCTCCGGGCGTTCGGGCGTGTTGAGCCACGGCTCCGGCCGAAGCTCGATGAGCCAGACGCTCGCGGGAGGCAGTGTCAGCTCATTGCGCGCACCGGCAGTCATCGCGTCGAGCCGACAGTGCGCGGGGTAGATCTGCCGGACCCAGAACGTCCGCCCCGGCTCGCCGAGGTAGCCGCGCTGCTCGTCGATCGGTACCCGCAGCGTCATCGCGCGGTAGTTGGGGTTACGCAGGGCGATGACCCCACGGTCTCCCAGCCAGTGCGCAAAGCCGTAGGGCTCGCCACGCCGGGGGTCGCCGCCGAACATGCGCGTGAGCTCGAGGACGTCCGCGTTGTCGACCGCCCATCGGGCCGCGGTCCCCACCGCGCGCCACTGCTCTTCGCTGAGCAGCTCCGGGGTGAGATAGAGCTCCTTGAGCAGCACACCGCGACCGAAGTACATCGCCACATAGTCGGCCCACTCGCGCAGCGTCTCGTCCGGCCCACCGAGGCGGTTGCGCCGCCCCTTGATGATGCCATGGGTCATCAGCGACGACAGCGGCGTGGGGTTGCCCTCTCGCAGATAGACGCGGTGGAAGTGCGCGTCGCGGTAGCTCATCGCCCACTCCCGGCGCGAGAGCTGCGGCCATGTGCGATCGTACCCGAAGTCGCTGGCGCACATCCAGATCGTGTCCGCATGCTGCAACCACCACGGGGACAGCCACACCGCCGAGGTGACGTTGAGGAAGATCTCCGGGTTGCACTCCCGCTCCCATGCAAGCAGTCGCAGGAGGGCATCGAGGTTGGCCTCACGGCTGTGGCGCGCGGTGGGCAGGTGAGCGTGCCCTCCCGCGGTGCAGGTGAGGAAGTTGAAGTCATGCTTGTAGTATGCGAGGTTTCCGTCCCGAATCCGGCGCTCGGTCGCCCGCTTCATCGCCTCGAAACTGTCCGGCGAGCTCAGGCAGAGGTAGCGCCCGTTGTCAGCCACCTCGTATCCCTGCTCAGCGGCCCACTCCATGTCGAGGCTGTACCCGGTCAGGGGCATCCACAGCCCCAGCCGCATGTCCATCGCTGCCAGGCCATCCGCGAGGGGGGCAAAGCCGTGAGGGTAGAGCTCCTCGCGCGGCTCCCAGACCGATCGGGGATCCTGCCAGCCATCGTCGGGGACGAACGAGTCCATCCGCAGTCCGTAGGGCTCAAGCAGGTGCTCGTGGAAGCCCTCGGCGGTGCGGAGCAGATTCTCCACCGTCATCTCGTCGCCGCGCAGGTCATACCAGCTGTTATACTGCAGGTGGCTGCGCGATGGGCGCTTGATTCGCCGCAGGTAGGCGTCGAACGCCGTACGCGCCGATCGTCCGTGGGGTGCCACCCCGATCACCATCGTCCTGCTCACCAGCGGCTGTGCGAGCGTTCGCCCCGGATAGTGCCTGAGCACGATCCCGTCATCCAGACGCTCGGCGAAGCCCAGCGGGTACTCGATGCCCACCCACCAGTTCCCTCCGACCCACAGAGGCAGGCCCTGCCCGCCGCCGGTCGTCTCGACGCCGAGCTCGCCCTTGAGCAGCCGCAGTTCATCAACCGTCACCGCCGGATCGCCAGAGAGCTGAACGCGCTTGCGCAGCCATGGCTCATCATCGGCCAGCCAGTACGTGAGTCGGGCGGTGATCCGTGGCTCAGCGCAGACGAGCTTGGCCACGACCTCCGCTCGATCGCCGGACGCCTCAGCCGAGACGTTCACACACTCGAACCGCTCGGCGGCGATCTCAGCGTCCTCGTAGAGC
>JALGTR010000012.1 GCA_029821265.1 Candidatus Zipacnadia bacterium | reverse complement strand
CTCTGAATATTGTGCGGCAAGTTAGCAGATACCGTTCATTATGTCAAGGCCCTCCACGCTTCCGCCGTGTCTTTACGGGAAGAGCACGGCTATTGGGCGCCGGTGTATCAGGCGGTGCGGGCGGCCCTGACGCGGCGCCCGGGGCGTGCTCCACGGTGCGGTCAGGTCTATCCGACCGGTGCCGGGATTTCGACGAGGCCGCCGACGTAGGGTCGCAGCACATCGGGCACCGCGATCGAGCCGTCCTCCTGCTGGTAGTTCTCCAGCACGGCGGCGAGGCATCGGCCGGCGGCGACGCCGGAGCCGTTCATGGTGTGGACGTATCGAGGGGAGGCCTCGGGCTCGGGGCGGTAGCGTGTGCCGGCGCGGCGGGCCTGGAACTCGCCGTACTGGCTGCAGGAGCTGATCTCGACCCAGCGGTTCATTCCGGGCATCCAGACCTCGAGGTCGAAGGTGCGCTGGGGCTGGAAGCCCATGTCGCCGGTACAGAGGAGGATGCGGCGGTAGGGCAGCTCGAGGCGCTTGAGGATCTCCTCGGCGTTGAGTGTGAGGCGCTCGAGCTCCTCGTCGGCGGTTTCGGGTGTGACGAACTTCATGAGCTCGACTTTATTGAACTGGTGCAGCCGGATGAGGCCGCGCGATTCCTGGCCAGCCGATCCGGCCTCGCGGCGGAAGCAGGCGGTGTAGGCGGCATAGTACTTGGGCAGCTCCTCGGCGCTGAGAATCTCGTCCTGGTGCATGTTGGTGAGCGGGACCTCGGCGGTCGGGATGAGGTAGAGGCCCTCGCGGGTCTTGAACTGGTCCTGCTCGAACTTCGGCAGGGTGGCTGTGCCGATGAGCGAGCGGGTATTGGCGAGGTAAGGCGGGACGACCTCGGTGTAGCCGTGCTCGCGGGTGTGGACGTCGAGCATGAAGTTGATGAGCGCGCGCTCGATGGTTGCGCCGGCGCCGACGTTCATGGTGAAGCGCGCTGCGGCGATCTTCGCCGCGCGCTCGAAATCGAGGATCCCGAGGCGTTCGGCGAGCTCCCAGTGGGGGAGAGGCTCGAAGCTGAACTCGGGTCTGTCGCCCCACTCGTAGAGCACAGGGTTGTCCTCCTCGCCGTCGCCCTCCGGGACCTCGTCGAGTGGGATATTGGGCAGCTCGAGCATCATCGCGTGGAACTGCTCCTCGACGCGCTCGAGCTCCTCCTCCTGCGCTTCGATCTGCGCGGAGATCTCGGCGACGCGCTCTTTCAGCTCCTCGGCCCGCTGCTCGTCGCCCTCGCGATAGGCCGCCCCGATCTCATTGGAGAGCCGGTTCTTCTCCGCGCGCAGATTCTCCACCTGGAGCAGCTCGCGGCGCCTGGCCTCAAGCTCGATCAGACGGTCGAGGTCGTACTCGAAGCGGCGCCTGCGCAGCGCCTCGCGGATGATCTCGGGGGTCTCGCGGACGATCCTGTGGTCGATCATGAACGGAGCATCCTTTCGGCAGATCGATAGGTCGTTGGTCAGCGGTCCCGGGCCCGCGGCTGCACACGCCGGCGGGCTTTCAGGTCACGGACGGCCGTTGCCGCGCCGGAGCGTGCACCGCCCTACACTCCTGCCGGGCGAGGCGCTCGCCTCCAGTGAAGGTGGGGACGCCCCGAGCAGGCTCACACGTCGGGCCTGCGGCAACGCTCCCGGCTGCGGCGACGGCTGTTGGTTGTGCATTTGCGCGCGCTGCTCATGCGGCTTGCTGCCCGTTCGATTTGGCCTCGCCGTGATGACGGACGAGCACGCGCGGGCTGATGAACAGCCCGGGCAGGGCCAGCAGCAGGATCCGGCCCCAGTCATCGAGCTCGAGCGCCCCGAGATGGAACATCTCACGCACCGCCGGGATGTAGAGCAGGACGGCATGCAGGGCCAGCGAGATGACGACGGCGCCGAAGAGCTGCGGGTTTCGGAAGCCGATCTGGCGGAACGACTGGCGATCTGACTGACAGTTGAAGACCAAGAACAGCTCGAAGAGCACCAGTTGCGTCAACGCAACCGTGCGCGCCATCTTGAGCGCGTGCTCCTGCGCCTGGGTCATCTCGACGGCGGCGCCATGGCCACCGGTGGCAAGCTGCAGCATCTCGTTGTAGCCGACGCCCTGGGCGGCCATCTCCCAGACGAAGCCGCCGAGTGCGCCGGCGGCGCAGAGGACTGCGACGACGACAAGGTATGGGAGCATATCCCTGAGCATGTTCTCCTCGGGGTCACGGGGCGGACGATGCATGATGTCCGGCTCGCCCTTTGTGACGCCAAGCGCCAGCGCGGGCAGGCCATCGGTCACGAGGTTGACCCAGAGGATCTGCAGCGGCACTAGAGGCAGCGGCCAGCCAAGCAACACGGCGATCGAGATGATAAGCAGCTCACCGAAGTTGGCGGAGAGCAGAAAGCGCGTGAACTTGCGGATGTTGTCGTAGACGACACGGCCTTCCTCAACGGCGGCCACGATGGAGGCGAAGTTGTCGTCGGCGAGGACGATGTCGGAGACCTCGCGGGTGACGTCGGTGCCCTTCTTCGCCATGCCGACGCCGATGTCCGAGCGCTTGAGCGCCGGGGCGTCGTTGATGCCATCGCCGGTCATACCGACGATATGCCCGCGGCTCTGGAGCGCCTCGAGGATTCGCACCTTGTGGTCGGGGGCCATACGGGCGAAGACGGCGATCCGATCGACCTCACGCCGGAGCTCTTCGTCGCTCATCTCGTCGAGCTCGACGCCATCGACGACGCGATCCGCGTCATCGCTGATGAGGTTGATCTCCCTCGCGATTGCGGCGGCGGTGCGCGCGTGGTCACCGGTGACCATCTTCACCTGCACACCTGCGCTGTGGCACTCCTCAATGGACTGCGCGACCTCAGGCCGCGCCGGGTCGATCATGCCCACGAGGCCGGCGAAGACCAGGTCGGTCTCCACAACATCGGCGTCGCAGGCCTCACCGACCTGATCGGGATCCATCTCCCGCCACGCAAGTGCGAGGACCCGCAGCGCGTCGTCAGCCATCGATGAACCGACGTCGGCGATCTGCCGCGCTTCCTCGGCGGAGAGTTCGCGTGGACCGTCCTCGGTCTGGATGTGCGAGCAGCGTTCGAGAACCACCTCCGCAGCGCCCTTGGTGGCGACGAAGATCGAGCCATTCTGCTCGTGCAGCGTGGTCATGCGCTTGCGCTCGGAGTCGAAGGCGATCTCGTGCACGCGGGGCATGCTATCGCGAAGCTCGTTCTCGTTTACGCCCAGCTTGCGTGCCAGCGGCAGCAGGGCGCCCTCGGTGGGGTCGCCTGTGATGGTCCAGTCGTCGTCCTGGACCAGGGTCGAATCGTTGCAGAGTGCCGAGATCCGCGCGATCAGCTCCATGACCGTGCTGTCATCGGCTGTGATGGGCTTTCCGTCATCAAGCACATTGCCCTCGGGCGCGTAGCCGCGGCTCTCGACCTCGTACTCTTTGCCGTCGGCCCAGATGCGGACGACGGCCATCTCGTTGGCGGTCATCGTGCCGGTCTTGTCCGAGCAGATGACGGTGGTTGAGCCGAGGGCCTCGGCGGCGGAGAGGCGCTTGACGATGGCATTACGCTGGGCCATGCGCCGGACGGAGAGGGCGAGCGAGAGGGTCACGACCGCCGGCAGGCCCTCCGGGATGGCTGCGACGGCGAGGGCGACGACGGTCATGAACAGCTGCAGCGGGTCGCCGCCACGCCAGAGCCAGCCGATCAGGAAGATGATCGCGCACAGGCCGCAGACGACGGCGAGCAGCCACTTGGCGAGCACCTGCAGCTTGCGCTCAAGGCTGGTGGCGGTGGCGTCGGGGGCCTGCACCTGCTCGGCGATGAGGCCCATCTGGGTCCGCATGCCGGTGTTGGTGACGACGGCGCGCCCGCGGCCGTAGGTCACGTGTGTGCCCATGAAGACCATGGCGGTGCGCTCGGCAAGGGGCGTGTCGATCGGACAGACGGAGGGGCCCTTGGAGACGGGCAGCGACTCACCGGTGAGCAGGGCCTCGTCTGTCTCGAGGTTGTACGCCTCCAGCACACGCGCGTCGGCGGCGATCTTGTCTCCGGTCTCGAGGATGAGGATGTCGCCCGGGACGACTTCCGATGATGGGACCTCCACCTGCCGGCCGTCGCGCAGCACGGTGGCGGTGGGGGAGGCCATCTTGCGCAGGGCCTCGACGGCCTGCTCGGCGCGGTACTCCTGCACGAAGCCGAGGATGGCGTTGAGGATGACGATTGCCATGATGACAATCGAGTCGACGATCTCGCCGATCGCGCCAGACACGATGGAGGCGGCAATCAGCACGATCACCAGGATCTCGGTGAACTGCCGGAGGAGGATCTTCAGCGGGTGGACGCCGCCCTCGCTCTCGAGCTCGTTGGGGCCGTATGCCTCGAGGCGCCGTCGGGCTTCCTCAGTGCTGAGACCGTTCTCGGGGTCGGTGTTCAGTTCCTTGAGGACGCGGTCGGTCTCCGCGGCGTAGTAGTCCTCGCGTTCATCTTCGGCGAGCGCGGTCTGGTCTTCTGCGCTCATCGTCAGTTGTCACATCCGTGAAGCGCCCGCACGAGGGCGCTGGTAGTCGCTTTCGGGGTGCATTATAGCGCAAGGGTGTTACGTCTGGCAATGCTCGGTGCCGGGCGCTCAGCCGCCACTGGTGGCGGAGGATGCTCGGGTGAGCGCGGGCTCATCCCTTGACGACGGCCATGGGCGTCATGCGCGCGACACGGCGGGAGATGCCCGCCTCATGCGCGACGGTGATGACGCGGTCGACGTCCTTGTAGGCGTATGGGGCCTCCTCGGCCAGCGTCTTCAGGCCAGCGGATCGCACGTGGATGCCGCGGGCCTGCAGTTCCGACTGGACCTCGCGTCCGTGCTGGCGCTTCGTGGCGGCAGTGCGGGACATCACGCGGCCGGCGCCATGGCAGGTGGAGCCGAAAGTCTGCCTCATCGCCTCGTCGGTGCCGCGCAGCAGCCACGAGGCCGTGCCCATGTCGCCGGGCACGAGAACCGGCTGGCCGATGTCACGATACGTCTCGGGGACCTCCTGCCGACCGGGCCCGAAGGCGCGGGTGGCGCCCTTGCGATGCACGCACAGTTGGCGACGCACACCATCGACCTCGTGCCACTCGATCTTGGCGACGTTGTGGGCCACGTCGTAGACGAGTTGCAGGCCGATTCTGGCCACGCCCATCCCGAGCGTGCGCTCAAAGGCCTCGCGCACCCAGTGGGTGATTATCTGGCGGTTGCACCAGCCGTAGTTGGCCGCGCACGCCATCGCGGCGTAGTATCGCTGGCCCTCGGGCGATTCGACGGGCGCGCAGGCGAGCTGACGGTCAGGCAGGTCGATCCCGTATTTGCTGGCGGCCTTCTGCATGGGCCTGAGCGAGTCATCGCAGACCTGGTAGCCGAGCCCGCGCGAGCCGGTGTGGATCATGACCATCACCTGGCCCTCGTCGAGCAGTCCCATGGCGTCGGCCGCGCCGCGGTCGCAGATCCGATCGACGCGCTGGATCTCGAGGAAGTGGTTGCCCGAGCCGACGGTGCCCAGCTGCGGCAGGCCGCGCTCCAGCGCGCGATCCGACAGTGCGTCGGGGTCGGCGCCCTCGAGGCAGCCGCGCTCCTCACAGGTCTCGAGGTCGGCCTCGGTGCCGTAGCCCTGGGAGATCGCCCAGCTCACGCCCTTCGTCAGCACGCGGCGCAGTTCGGCGTGATTGAGGCGGACCCTGCCTGATTCGCCGATGCCGGCGGGGATCTCGCGGAAGATGTGATCGATCAGCGCGTCGAGCCTGTCTCGGATGTCGTGGTCCTCGAGGTCGGTGCGCAGCAGGCGGACGCCGCAGTTGATATCGTAGCCGACGCCGCCGGGGGAGATGACGCCCTCGGAGGTGTCGAACGCCGCGACGCCCCCGATCGGGAAGCCGTAGCCGTAGTGGCAGTCGGGCATGGCCATCGACGCGCCGACGATTCCCGGCAGGCAGGCCACGTTCTGCACCTGCGTGAGCGCGGAATCGGTGCGTATATCTTTCATCAGCTCCTCGTCGGCGATCACGATGCCGTCTGTGCGCATGCGGCTGTCCTGCTCGCGCGGGATGCGCCAGTGGTAGTCGTCAATCTTCTCGATCGAGCCCTCGAACTGCTGGGACATGATAGTTGACCTCCGAGTGATCGCTCATCAATGACCGTGATCTTCGGCAGGCGGCGGTGGTCAGTCCGCGTCGAAGAAGGCGCTGAGGCCCTCCTCGCCGCCGCCCTGTGAGGGGGCCTCCGGTGGCCTGCAGGCGAGACACCATTTCGGGCGATCTCGATGGAGCGTGCCGCAGCCTGGGCACTGCACGTAACCGTGTTCGCGCTTCCAGATGTCCACTCGCGCCTGCCGCAACATAAGCTTCTCGAGCCGGTTGCGAATCTCCCCCTCGAGAGCGGCGGTGGCCTCGAGGATCGCCCTGACCTCCTCAGGCGGGACGGCGATCGCGTCAAGCTCCTCGGGCGTTGGGGTCGGCTCAGGATCCGGCTCGGCGAACTCCTCGGTGGGCCGATCGCCGATACCGGCGCTGGAGGCGCGGATCTCGCTGATGAACTCGACGCCCAGCCGCTCGTTGAGGCGCTGAACGATGGCGGGCGAGTCAAGCTGAAGCTGGTGCGCGCGGGGCGCCGAATCGCAGCGCACGTTACAGACACCGTCGCGCACGCTGGTGACGTAGGAGTGCTCGGCGTACCACCTGCCGGCGACCTCCGGCCACAGCAGTGCACAGAGCTCCTCGCGCGATTCCTCGAGCATCCCGTGGCTCTTGAGGAACGCGTTCAGCACATCCCCGATGCGCTTTTCGTGATGCTGCCGATCATGGTCCATGGTGAGACTCCGTGTTACGGCCCTCAATGTCGGGAATTCGACATGGTCTGCAGGAGGCCAGTTCCCCGCCGGTGTCGATCACGTGCGCGTCTGCGAGCCGTTCCGCGAGGTGTTCCGGACAGCACGCGCTCGTCACGATCATCTGCTCACGATCCTCCGACAGATCGAGCATCGCCGCACCACGGGCCGGATCAAGCTCCGACAGACAGTCATCCAGCAGGAGGATCGGCTCAGTCTCGGTGCGCACCCGCGCCACCGACGCCTGGGCCAGGGTAAGCGCCAGAGCCGCCGTGCGCTGCTGGCCCTGTGAGCCGAAGCGTCGCACGTCCACGCCGTCCACGGTGAGGATGACGTCATCGCGGTGTGGGCCGACCTGCGTCGAACCGCGCTCGACCTCCCGCTCGTGCGTCTCCTCCAGGCGCTGGTAGAACTCGTCCTCGGCATCGAGATCGGAGCCGGCGGCCACGGACGGATCGTACTGCACCGACAGCTCCTCGGCGCCGGCTCCCAGCCGCAGATGCATTGGCGCGGCCTCGGCGGCGAGCGCGCGGACGAATGAGGCACGATCCTCGATGATCGGCACACCGGCATCCACCAGCGCGCGGGTCCACGGGGCGAGGATCGAGCCTGATCCGCCACGTGCCCGAATGGACCTAAGCAGCTCGTTGCGCTGGCGAAGCGCCCGGCGGTAGCGGGCGAGGTCATCGAGGTAGCGGGCGCTGGTCTGCCCGATCGCCTCGTTCATGAAGCGCCGGCGCTCAGACGGCGAGCCCTTCACAACCTCCAGTGATCCCACCCAGAACAGGCTGGCCTGCACCCGCCCGATCGCCTCACGCAGGCTGTCCACCTCGCGGCCATCGACCTCTACCGTCTTCGAGCCCGAGCGCGAGCCGGATGGATCGCCGAGCGTCACGCTGATCGTGACCTCGCGCCCGTCGCGCTCGAAGACGCCCGTTACGCGGCCCCATGACTGCCCGTGACGGACCATCGCTCGGGCGGGACCTGAGCGCGGCGAGGTGGTGGTCGCCAGGAGGTAGACCGCCTCAAGCAGTGTGGTCTTCCCGGAGGCGTTCGGCCCCAGGACCACGACGAGCCCGCGGGGCAGCTCGATCCGGGTCTGCTCGTAGCAGCGGAAGTTTTCAAGCGTCAGCGTCTTCAGATACATGCCCTGTTCTGCCCGCCTGTCCTCCAGTCCGGTGGTGGTCTCTGTGGCAGGGTTCGCCTTCGGCTCTTCTCACGCCCCCGGCCCCTGACACGAAGCGGGCACAGACGAATCGCCTGTGCCCGCTGGAAGATCGGATGCGCCGATGCGGCGCCTCACATGATCTGCATCGGCATGATCACGTAGAGGTAATCATCGGAGTCCAGCGGCTTGAGGGTGCCGGGAGCCAGCGGCTGTGACAGCTCCAGCACCACCTGCTCCTGAGTGATGGCCTGCAGTGCATCGAGCAGGTACCGGGCGTTGAATGCGATCTCCGGCTCCTCGCCCTCGAGGGTGGCCGGGATCTGCTCCTCAGCGTGCCCCACGTCCTGCGAGTCGGCGGTGATGGTAAGCTCCCCGTCGGAGCCGCGCAGGACGATGCGGTTGGCGTCCTCGCGGGCCACGATGAGCATCCTGCGCAGCGAGTCGGTAAGTCCCTCGCGATCGACGGTGACCCGGCGGTCGCTGGAGTCGGGCAGGACCTTCTCGTAATTGGGGAACTGCCCTTCGATGAGCCGGGAGCCGACGGTGACGTTCCCCACGACGCAGCTGACCTGCGAGTCGGTGAGGGAGACGCGAACGGGCTCCTCGGACTCGGGCTCGAGGATGCGCAGAATCTCGTTGAGGGCGCGCTCGGAGATGATCGCGCTGGTCGGCTCGTCGATGGGTATCTCGGCGGTCATGCGGCGCAGCGCGAGGCGGTAGGTGTCGGTGGCAACGACCTCGAGGCCACCGGGGCTGATGTTGAACAGCGCACCGGTGAGGATCGGACGAGTCTCGTCACGGGAGGTCGCAAAGACGATCTGAGAGAGGATGCTGTGCAGGTCGCGCTGGGTCAACTCGAACTCGAGCGCATCCTCCATCGGCGGAAGCATCTCGAAGTCTGCGGCGGACATGCCCCGGATCAGGAAGCTCGACCGGCCGGCCTCGACCGTGAGCATGCTGTTGTCGTTGGCCCGAAGGCTGATCTCCGAGGCGCCGACCGAGCCGACCACGTCGGTGAGCAGTCTCGCAGGGACGGTTACTGCTCCCTGATCGACGACGCTCGCGTTGATGACCGCCTCGAGGCTGATGAACTCGAGGTCGGTGGCCACCAGCCGCAACTGGTCTGCGGTGCTCTCGAGGTAGATGTTATTCTGGACGGGCTGCGTGCTGCGCCCCGACACGCCGTGCGATACCGTCTGCACAGCTTCGTACAGCTCCGTCTGAGTGCAAGAGACGTTGAGCATCTCCGGGGCCTCCCTGGAACTCTTCACGGCTACGATAGCAGCCTCTTAGTTAACCGCATTGCGGCGGGTGCGTCAAGGCAATTCGCCGCGTGGGGGAGAAGACCTCCGGGCAGGAGCAGAGATGTCGGAGGGGCGGCGGGATGTCGTGAAGCCGGTTCCGAACGCCGATGCGGATCGTCATCGGGCAGCGATGGGCGGGCGATGGTCAGGGTTGTCAACGGCTATAGTAGTACTGTCTTTTGCTTTAACATACCTTACTACTCCTACTACTCCGTCCGTTGAGAACGTGGAGAAGCGCTGATGAGGCAACGGTGGGGCGCAGGTGCGCTGAAGGGAACCCGAAGGCGGGGTCGTGGACGGTCGTGGAGAGTCCGCGGGGAAAGCGGCGTAGCGGGCCGTCACACGTCCCCTGGGGCGTGGAGAACGTTGAGAGCGCTCGGGCCTCCACGGTGTTGAGATGTGGACTGTCGGCACGCCGCACGGGCGTTCGATGAAGGCAATCTCAAGAGAACTTGCTGAGAACTGGCGATGATCTCAACAGAACCCACATCGGCGTCAGTCGGCTGGAGTATTCCACGCGAAGTCTTGCGTTTGCCTTCGCCGGACTCACAGCCGCGGTGCAGCAACGAGTCGGCATGGAGGGACCTCAGACGCTGGTGGGTAGTGTCACGTGTCAGGGGCCGGCGAGGCGAGCGGTGTGGGTGGCGGGATGCTTGTGCGTCGCGCGTCGGCTGCCGCGTTGTCGTCGGCAGGTGAACGGCGAAGCGCCAGCCCGGGAAGGCTGGCTCTTCGCACATGGGAGGCGCCATCCATTGCGCCTTCGCCTGAGGGGAACTCAGGCGGGCGCTACTCGAAGGCGGCCTTGAGGTCGTTGATGAGCCACAGGACCTGCTCGTCCTCTTCGATCAGCTCCGCGACCTTGTTATATGAGTGGAGGACGGTCGAGTGGTCGCGACCCCCGAATGCCTCGCCTATGCGCGCCAGCGAGTTGTCGGTGAGTTCGCGGGAGAGGTAGATCGCGACCTGCCTGGCCCACGCGATGTCGGCGGAGCGCTTCTTCGAGACGATGTCATCCGCAGGGACGTCGAGTTCCGCGGAGACGAGATCGACGATCTCTTTGAGCGAGATTCGGCGCTCGGTCGTGGAGGTGGAGTAATCGCCGATGATCTCCTCGACGAGCGAGCGCGTGATCTCCTGGTCGTTGAGGGAGGCGTATGCGCAGATCTTCAGGAGCGCGCCCTCGAGGACCCGGATATTCGATTCGATCTTGGAGGCCACATACTCGAGGATATCGCGCGAGAGCGGGACGCCCTCGGCCTGGGCCTTCTTCTCGAGGATGGCCACGCGGGTCTCGACGTCGGGAACGCGCAGGTCGGCGACGATGCCCATCTCCAGTCGGGAGCGGAGGCGCTCGTTCATAAGCTGCAGATGGCGCGGCGGGCAATCGGAGGCGATGACCACCTGGCGGTTGGTCTCGTAGAGGGTGTTGAAGGTGTGGAAGAACTCCTCCTCGGAAGCCGGGCCCTCAATGGCGGCGATGAACTGGATGTCATCCACCAGCCAGACATCGACCGAGCGGTAGTTCTGGCGGAAGCGGTCGATGGTGTTGTCGCGCATACACGAGATCATGTGGTTGACGAACGCCTCGGCGGAGATGTAGACGACTTTGCAGTCGGGCCGGTTGGCGATGATGGAGTGGCCGATCGCCTGGATCAGGTGGGTCTTTCCGAGGCCGGAGGCGGAGTGGATGAATAGCGGGTTGTAGGCCTGGCCCGGTGACTTGGCCACCTGAAGTGCGGCCGCGTGTGCGAAGCGGTTACAGTCCGCCACGACGAAGTCGTTGAATGTGTATTTGGGGTTGAGCGGAAACGAGCGAAGCTCGCCGGTGGAGTCGGGAACCAGGGAGACCGGCGTGGCAGCGGGGCTCGGGGCCTGCACTGCCGGGGCCGGGTCAGAAGCGGTCTCGACGCCGGTCGCTGCGTCCTCGGCCGGGACCTCTGACGGCGTCTCGGTTTTGGTGTCGGCCAGTGTCTCGGGCGCGACGCAGACGTTGACGTTGACGGGTCGCTGGGCGACCTCCCGCACGCACTCGGTCATCGCTGCGGAGTGGTGTCGTTCAAGCCAGTCCCTCGCAAATTCGTTGACCACGCCGATGGTCAGATTATCGCCCTGGAAGTCGAGCGCAACGGCGCTGGTAAGGAACCCATCGTAGGTCGCGGGGCTGACCTTCTCGGCCAGCAGAGGCAGGCTTGCGCGCCAGAGTTGCTCCCCGGAAAGCTGTGTCTCGCTTGCCATCTACGGTATCCGTCCTTTTCACTGTGCCTGTGTGCTGCCGGTGCGAGTGGAATGCGGTCGCAGCCGCCTTCCGTACAGGCATGGTCGGGACGTAGCAGCGCGTGGATGAGACCAGTACCGCGATGGTTGCTGTGATGCGGTCTGCGTGGATAACTTAGCGTCTCCTGAACGGTGTTTGACCCACGGGAGACCGTGAGTCCGTTCGGCTTACCGGGTTTTCCACATAGTTATCAACACTTGTGGAAAACCTGTTTCTCCCTCCCCATGCGGTCGTAGTATAGCAGAACCCCGGACGCATTGCAAAGGGAATCAGCGGATTCTGCGAAAATCGCGTAGAGGGCCGTAGAGGCGTGCTGGTGCCGTGAGGATGGATTGGCGAGCGGCGTTGTCGCGGCTTTCACAGAGACTCCACGAGAATCCAAAGTGTTGATAAGCTTCAAGTTCGTGGACAACTGCGGCATTGCAGGTGTGGCGGAAACGCTTCAAAAATGTGCAAGAGACGTTACAATATGGCGAGGTGTTCTTGAGGTGGGAAAGAGTTCGGGCGAGGCCTGGAGGCCTCGCCCGGCGTACATGGCGTACATTGGGTCACGGGGCTGAGCTCAGTCGATGGGCTCGAACATCTCTTTGCCCACGCCGCAGTCGGGGCAGACCCAGTCATCGGGCAGATCTTCGAAGGGCGTCCCGGGCTCGACGCCGTTATCAGGGTCTCCCTTCTCGGGATCGTAGACATAGCTACATGCGAGGCATTCGTATTTTTGCATCAATCTTACCCTCCTCGGCGAATGACGGCGCGGTATATGTGCGTCGATTGTGCGATCTTAGTTCGCGGCGTTTGCCTCGGGGGGCTATGGATGGAAGGACTCGGCGTTTGCGGCGGCCTCCTCGGCGTAATCCGCGAGCATTGCGCCCGCCTGGCGACAGGCCTCGCGCGCCTGTTCATCGGGCCTCCACTGCGCGGTGAGGGGCTCGCGCAGGATCTTCATGTCCATCTCCTCGATGTACTGCTGGATCGCACGGGGCCCGCTCGGCGCCCAGCCATAGGAGCCGAAGGCCATGGCGGCCTTGTTCTTGGGTGACAGGCCCTTGAGGTAGGTGAGCGCGCCGGCCATCTCCGGCATGAGCGTCATATTGAGTGTGGGCGAGCCGAACGCGATCGCCGCGGCGTCGAGCACCTCGGTCGCGAGGACGGTTCGCCCGGTCCTGGTGACGTTCAGAAGTTTGACCTCGACGCCATCGCGTGTGGCGCCCTTGACGATCTCGTGGGCCATGCAGTCGGTGGATTGCCACATCGACTCGTAGATGACGAGGACCTTTGCGGTCGGCCGGCAGGCGACCCAGTTAGTGTAGGCGTCGAGGATGGTCGGGATGTGCTCCCGCCAGACGACGCCGTGGGCTGGCGCGATGATCTCGATCTCGAGGTCGCCGAGGGCCTCCATCGCTTTCGCGATCGGCCGGCCGTAGAGCATCACGATGTTGGCGTAGTATGTCTTCGCCTCCTCCATCACGACCGACAGGTCCATCTGGTCGTCGAATCGGTGGGAGGACGCGAGGTGCTGCCCGAAGGCATCGTTGGAGAAGAGGATCTTCTCCTCCGGGCAGTAGCTGACCATGGAGTCGGGCCAGTGGACCATGGGGGTCTGCACGAAGGTGAGGGAGCGGCCGCCGAGGTCGAGGCTGTCGCCGCTGTTGATGACCTCGATCTGCCAGTCGGTCGGGTCGTAGTAGCCCTCCAGCGTGGCGACGGCCTTCTCGTTGGTGACCACCGTTGCCTGCGGGCAGGCCTCCATGACTGCAGGCAGGGCGCTGGAGTGATCGGGCTCACCGTGGTTGACAATCACGTAGTCCACCGCGTCGAGTCCGGTGAGCTCATCGACACTGGCAAGCAGCGTATTCGCGAAGTTCCTCTTGACGGTGTCAACGAGCGCGGTCTTCTCGCCCTGGACGAGGTAGGCGTTGTAGGTCGAGCCGCGCCTGGTCTCGTAGCCGTGGAAGTCACGGACGTTCCAGTCGATCGCGCCGACCCAGTTGATTCCGTCGGTCAGCTCAACGTGCATGATCAGACACTCCGCGAGTCGTCGGCTCAGCCGGTGAGGGCGGGCTGGCTGACCCACGGCAGACACTGCAGAGGGTCAGCAGCCTCGATTGTCGTAGAGACGGCACGCGAGGTCTGCGACCCTTCTGGTTCGGTCGTGAGTTGTTTCGCTTCCATCCGGCGGGGCTCCTGCCGGGGCGGAAGCCCCGCCGGGTTCGTCACGTGGCCCTTACCACGTCTCGGTGTAGACCTCGAACTGCGCCTGAGGCTCCTCGCAGGCCGCGCACTTGCTGGGCGCGGCGGTCGCCTCGTGCAGGTAGCCGCAGTTGCGGCAGCGCCAGACGACCTTGGTGTCACGCTCGAAGACCCGGTTTCCCCGCACGTTCTCGAGCAGGGAGCGGTAGCGGCGCTCGTGGCCGACCTCGGCCTTCGCGATCGAGGTGAACGCCGCCGCGATCTTGTTGAAGCCCTCCTCTTTCGCGACCTCAGCGAACTGAGGGTACATCTCGCTGTACTCGTGGTGTTCGCCCTCGGCCGCGGCCCTGAGGTTTTCGGCGGTGGTGCCGATGTACCCGGCCGGGTAGGCGGCCTGGATCTCGACCTCGCCGCCCTCGAGGAACTTGAAGAGCCGCTTTGCGTGAGCACGCTCCTGGTTTGCGGTCTCCTCGAAGATCGCCGCAATCTGCTCATAGCCTTCGTCGCGCGCTTTTTCGGCGAAGTAGGTGTATCTGTTGCGTGCCTGCGACTCGCCGGCAAACGCGGTCAGGATGTTCTGTTCGGTGCGGCTCCCCTTCAGCTCCATGAGCTACTCCTCCACGTCAGACTGATGATCCTCCGTACATGCCTACTCTTCGTCCTCGGAGCGTGTGTCCTGGCACTCGGGGCAGACTCCCGTGAACTCGACACGCTGCTCGTGAATGCGCCAGCCCTCTGCCACCCGGGCGGCGTCGCCGATGCTCGGGCGCGGTTCGAGGTCGATCTGCACGTCATCGACGCGGCCGCACTGCTCGCAGCGCACGTGATAGTGCGGCTCGACGCGCGCGTCGTAGTGCGAAGCGCCTGCACCGTAGTCGAGCTCCTGCACGTAGCCGAGCTCCTGCAGCCGGTTGAGGTTCCGGTAGACGGTGCCCTGGCTGATGCCCGGCATGCGCTCTTTGACCATGTCGTACAGCTCGGTGGCGGTCGGATGGCACTGCGACTGCGCCAGCGTCTCGAGGACGAGTTTGCGCTGGCGTGTCATCCGCCCGCCGTGTTCCCGGACCCTGTCGCCGAGGTTCTCGGGGGTATCCATGTCGTCACTTACCTAAATAGTAATTAGTGCTGTTAGGAATGTATACCTGTTTGGCGGCTGAGTCAAGTGAAACGGTGAAGAATATCACCATGCCGGTGAGGATGGCAGTTCCGACGACTCCGCGGTGGGTCGGGGGATGGAGGCGGCCAGACACGCGGGCGGCCCGGGGGAGCGGGCCGCCCGCACGATGCATCCGCCGGACAGAGGCTACAGCCATGTCCAGCGGCTGGGGCCGAAGTCGGCCTCGTAGTAGGGCACGAGGCACTCGCCGGTCAGAAAGCCCCCTGCGAGGGGGGACCAGGGGATGATGCCGAAGTCGTAGCTCTATGCGAACGGGATCAGCTCGCGCTCGATGCGCTGCAACGGGGCCTCGCACTGGCGGATGATGTGCTGGCGGTGGTTCCCGCGCCCGTTGGGGTCATCGCGATCCATGACGCCGTGGACCTTGGTCGCGAAGACGACGTGGTCGCGCTCACCGTTGCGCTTCAGGGCCTGGCCGAGCACCTGCTCGCTGGTGCCGCTGTGGTAGACATTCGCGGTATCGATGACGTTGATCCCCGCGTCGATGGCGCGGTCAACGATATCGTAAGCCTCATCGGCGGGGATATCTCCACCGAAGAGCATGGTTCCAAGGCACAGCGGGCTGACCATACAGCCGGCGCGTCCGACACTGCGGTACTCCACGATCCGACCCCTCCTCAAGCGATGTGCGTCGACCCACCTCCCGTGGTGGTACCTAAGTCTTCGGGCCGGCGACGGACTCTCCTGCCGGCGACGCGCACGGAGCCTGCGACGACACGGCTTGCAGTCAGGCCCGGGGTCCGGTCTGGTGCGAACGGCAGTGCCGACATTGAACTGCGGACGGTTGCGGGGTACAATAAGTCGTCGAGCGCATGCCGATGGAGGCGCTGGTGATGGCGCGATTTCAGTATCAAGCGCGTGACCGGGACGGGGTGCTCCGCTCGGGGCGGATCGAGGCGGACGATCGTGCGTCGGCGGCGAGGTCGCTGCGTGAGCGCGACCTCTTCCCGGTTCGGCTGACGGAGGACCATCCGCGCCCGGCGGGGTGGGCCAGCGGCCTGCAGGCGTATCTCTCGCCGGTCCCTCCCGCACGGCTTTCGCAGTTTTTCCTGCAGCTTGCGAGCCTGCTGCGCAGCGGCGTGACCGCCCACGATGCGATGCGCGAGCTGTCGGGGCTGATCAGCGACGGGCGGCTGGGGCGTGCAGCCGACGAGATGGCAGCGCGTCTCGCGGAGGGCGAGGCGATCGCCGATCAGCTCGTGCGCTATCCGGCGCTCTTTCCGGAGTATGCGGTGAACGTCGTGCGCGCGGGGGAGCAGTTCGGTGGCCTTCCGCAAGCGCTGCAGGGCCTGGCGGAGCAGTTTGAGAGCGAGGCGATAATTGAGGGCCGCCTGCGCTGGGTACGGTGGTATTACGGCGCGACGCTGGTGCTTGCGGCGCTGGTGGCGCCCTTCCCGCTGATGGTTGCGCGGGGCTTCGGTTGGTACGCGCGGCTTGCGGCGACGAGGCTGCTTCCGGGGATTCTGGTGGCATTCTTGGTAGTGTGGCTGATCCGAGGGGCGCTACGCACGCCGGCGCTGCGGGATTTGTACGCGCGGATCAGTTGTGGGCTTCCGGTGGTCGGCTCGGCGGCGCGCTGGGCGATGATTGCGCGAACACTCGATACGCTGGAGCTGTCCCAGCAGGCGGGGGTGACGCTCGACCGCGGGCTGCAGATGGCCGGTGAGGCGTCCGGGCATCCGGTGATGCGGCGGGGCGCGACGCGAGCATCCGAGCGGGTCCGTCGCGGTGAGAGCCTGGGTCAGGCCACGTCCGAGATGGAGATGCTGCCCCGGCGGGTGCGCGAGATGCTGGCCGGAGCCGAACGCTCTGGCGACCTCGAGCGCGTGCTGTCGGCCGCCCGCGCATGGGCCGAGGAGCGGCGTGACGCGGCGCTTGGGACGGTCGTGGCGGGGTTTTCGGGGGGTGCGCTGGTGCTGGCGGGCATCGTGACGCTCGTGGCGCTGGCGATCGCGTGGCGAAACTTCTACGAGGCGCTCTTCGAGCGCGCCGGAGTCTGAGGTGGGACGATGACGCGCGTAGTGATTGCTGCCGCATGTGCGCTGATGGTTGCACTGCCACTTGGAGCCGAGCCGATCGAGGGGTTCCCCGCCAACGCGAGTTTCGAGGATGGGGCGAATGGCTGGTCGCTCGATGGCGCGGAGGCGACGATCGAGGATGGCGGGGCCCGGGGGCGCTCGGCGCTGCAGATCGAGGACGGCTGGGCGCTGTCGCAGGTCGCCGAGCTGCCCGCGGGATGGATCGCGATCGACCTGCGCGCCCGGGCGGTGGACGGGCCGCGCACTCCCGGCAGGCTGATGCTGGCGCTCACGCCCGATGGCGAGGAGCCGGCCGCAGAGGCGGCACTGACCGGCAAGGCGCTGGGCGGGGGCTGGCAGCCGGTGCGCGTGGAGCTGTATTCGCGGGGCGGTCCGGCGCGCCTGGCGGTCGGGGCGGAGGGCGGTGGCCGATGGATGATCGATGCGATCTCCGCCGAGACCGCCGAGCCTCAGACGCTGGCGATCGATCCTGAGCCGACGCTCGGTGGCCACCCTGACGAAGGCTGGCGGCCTGACGGCCTCATGGACGCGCGCGAACGGGAGATCGGGACCGCGCGGCAGCTCATCGTGGATGTCGGGAGCCTCGCGGTGACGCTCTCTCCGGAGGTGGAGACCGGACGCGGCCTGCGCGGGGCTCTTCGGTTGACGGTGGACAACCGCTCGGTGCAGGACCGGGAGCTGACGGTCAGCGTCAGCGCGCCACCGGGGTTCTTCGTGCCCGACCGGACCGTGCCGATTCCCGGCGGATCGACCACAATCTTCGATGCATCGCTGCAATGCTTCCGCACCGGCACATTCACCGTCGCCGTGCACTTCGAGAGCAGCGGCGACCGGCGTTCGGCGCCTGTTGAGGTGACCGTCGCGGAGGGCTTCCCGGCGATCGGGGTGAGCACGGGCGGGGAGCTGCCCGGGGATCTGCCCGACGCGCTGCAGATGGTAGCGGCTCCCCCCGGGAGCGCGGGGCCGGCGGGCCTGACGCGGCTTTTGCTGCTCGACCCGGGCGCGGCGGGTTCGCGATGATTCATCACCGTCGCGGCGAGGCCGGCCCCGACCTGCCGGTGGAGGCGACACTCGAGCTGGCCGAGGCGCTTGGGGTGGACGGGCTTCCGCTGACCCCGCCGATCGACCTGTCAGGCCGGCCACCGACTGCGACGGATGATGCGATCGCGATGGCCTGCGAGCTTGCCGGATCCGCGCACGCTGCGCCGTCGCTGCGTCTGCCGCCCGTCTCCTCGCGGGGTGTCGGCGAGGTCACGATAGGGCGCACAGGCGCGCAGGTCCCTCAGCCGGCATGGACCGCGCTGGCCCGCTCGCTGGAGATCGACGGCGTTGTAGGCGCGATCCGGCAGCAGGTCCGGACGCCGATGTTCTTTGCCGACCTCGCGGCCGAGAGCAGTGGCTCCGAGGCACTTGACGCGGTGGCCCTTGCACGCACGATGGTCATCTGCGCGTGGCAGGGGGCGACCGGGATGACGGTGCTGGCGAGGCCCGAGGACTGCCCGCCCGGCGCGACGGGATGGGCGCTGTTCGACGATGCGGGCAACCCGCGGAGGATTGTGGCACGCGCGTTCGCGGAGATGGCACGCGAGCTCGCGGCAGCGGTTCCGCTCGCCATCCTGTCACAGAGTGATGAGGTCGGCTCCTCGCCCGACGCGGAGATTGGCTTCCGACCATTCATGCGCGGTGATGAGGGCATGATCGCGCTATGGAACAACACCGGCGCGCAGGCGCGGATCGCGCTGGAGGTGCGGACGCCGCCACTGGACGTGCACACCGTCTCGATCGGGCCCTCGGGAGTACGGCGCGGCTATCGGCCGGTCTTCCGCTTCAGCGAGGACGCGATCAAGCTGAACCGTCCGGTGGTCTTCGTGGATCTCGCGCCAGGGGAGTTGCGCATGGTCTCGATGCAGCTTGCGTCCCCGCACATCGGATGGCTCTCGAAGGTCGAGTATGCTCCGAGGATCCCTCGCGATCGCCCACGCGGCAAGAGCTTCTTCGAGGACTGGGAGGAGCGCACCATCTGGTAGCGCGTCGCTGCTGCGCGACGGCTCCGTTGAGGGCGCCGCCTGACACCCTGTTTTCTGCCCCCGCTGCACCCCATCGACCTGCCGACGCAGGTGTTCTGTGAGGAGCGGAACGACTACGCGTCGGGGGTCGTATCGTCCCCATCGCTGCGCAATTCTTGAGCGTATGCAGAGCCTACTGCAAAATAATCTCCGCAAATCGTTTACACAGCCGGGCGGCTTGAGTATACTGAGAGGTGCGTCACTGAAAAATCAGAATATTGAGGCACTGGGGAACGAAGATGCGAACCGCCTGGCTGGCAACCCTCGCACTCTGCTGCGCCCTTCCCGTGGCGGCAGACAGCCCCATCTGGCTTGACGGGGTCCCCGACTATCAATGGTACAACGGATGCAGCCCGACCGCGGGCGCGACTCTGCTGGGGTACTACGACCGGCAGGACGAGTACGCGAACCTCTTCGAGGGCACCTGTCCGCTGACGGCCACGCACTCGGACGGCGTGGTGGAGACGATCTTTGAGTACATTGCGTCGAGCGAGCACGTCTCCGGCTCGTATGCATCCAACGAGTGCACGCATGCGGGCGCGCCGAACAGCATGGCCTGCTTCATGCACACCGACCCGGACACCGGTGGCAGCCACGCGTGGAACGTGGCCACCGGTCTGCGTCGCATGGCGGCATGGGACGACCCCGCGACGGGGCTGAACGAGTCCTACGCCTTCCACTCGCTGTTTCATCCCGTCGGCCGCGGCTCGTGGAGCGACGTCCTCAACGCCGGGGCATTCACCTTCAACGACCTGCGCAGGGAGATCGAGGAGGGTCGCCCGGTGCTGCTCAACGTCAGTCTCGCGCAGGGCGCAGGCCACTCGGTGCTCGCCTACGGCTGGTGGGAGGACGAGAAGGGCAACCAGTGGTACTCGGTGCGCGACACCTGGCAGAACGGGGTTGGCTCCACCGAGGAGCACTACGGGATCGAGGCGATGATGCGCGACGGGCAGGAGTGGTGGCGCTGGGAGCAGGCGACGGCGGGGCAGTCGCTGGGGGACGGCTACTTCGTGGACAACGCGATCTACTTCGAGCCCGACACCGACGGGCTGCGCGTCGAGGAATCCGACTTCGGCGACACCGTGGACATGGCCGAGCTGATCGACAACGATATGGAGACGATTTACGCGACGCTCGAGAGCGAGGGCGACCAGGACTGGTACCGCATATGGCTGGACAAGGGCAACCGCTTCATCGCGATGACGCAGGACAACGAGGGCTACGCGCTGTCGGTGGACACCTATCTGAAGCTGTATGATCCGTCCGGAAACCTGCGCATGGCCTCGAACAACCCGTTTGGTTCGACGCTGACCAGCGCCCTGTGGTGGGAGGTCGACCAGTCGGGCTATTGGGACCTCGCGGTGGCGTACGGCGGACAGGGCGATATCGGCGAGTACTGGCTGGCCACGAAGTATTCGCACACCCCCGAGCCGGCGACGATGGCCATGCTCGCGCTGGGGATCGCGGCGATCGTTGCCCGGCGGAGGCGCGGCGCGCAATTGCGACGCCGGGGTACTCGAACGCGGGCGTCATCGAGGCAGTGGGTGAGAGTGTCACCCGGTCGCAGGTCGGGGATCACGTGGCGTCGGCGCTGCCCCACCGCCTGCGCACCTCTGTCGGAGAATCAACACCCACGCTGTGGCCGATCCCCGATGGGGTGAGCGACGAGGCGGCCACGCGCTCGAGGAGGTGATCATCCAGAGATTGCCGACAGCCGACGCGTCCGAGGCATATCCGATCGCCGTCGGCGAGCGTGGCAGCTCGCTGGCTGTAATGCTTGAATGGCCCGAGGACTGACGCGGCATTAGCCGTACTGGCCGTAGTGCTTGCAGGCGCGGAAGTAGGTCTCGATGTTTTCGCGCGGAGTGCCCTCGCGGAAGCTGTCTGATGAGCCGATGATGAAGCCGCCGCCGGGCTTCGCGATCTCCATGGCCTCACGCACGGTCTGCTCGACCAACTGGGGGGTTCCGTGCTTGATGACGTAGAGCAGGTCGACGTAGCCCTTAAGCGTCACCTCGTCGCCGACGGTCTGCTTGGCCTCGGCGAGGTCGAAATCGCCGACCGGGGGTGGGGTGCAGGTTTCGAGCACGTTCACGCCGCAGCCGGCGATCATCGTGTAGCTCTTTGCCAGCTTTCCGTCGTCGTAGTAGTCGTAGATCGCGCCGAAGGAGTGCGTCAGTTCGACGTGCTCGCGGATCTGGGGCACGAAGACCTCCTCGAAGATCGCCGGCGACCACCCTGAGGAGAGCGAGTTGTAGTACCACGAGCCGAAGATGAACTCGATGCCCGATTCGAGCGCGTTCGAGATGGCCTGCAGGGAGCGCTGGTGGAAGATGTCGATGACCTCGTCGAACAGCTCGCGGTCGGTATAGTAGTCGATCATGAGGTTCTCCATACCACGCGCATCGCCGGCCTGGTGGTCGAGGCCGCTGCGGATGCAGGGCATGACGACCCCGCGGTCGCCGATGATCTCCTGTGCGCGGTGGAGGGAGCTGTAATCGTCGCCGACGGGCGGAAGGATGTGTCGCAGGGCGGGGAGGTCGTCGCGCGACTTGACGAGGTGCTCGATCTTCACCGGGTTCGGCGAGACACCGTACTCGCGGCCGGCCGGAGGTATGCGCGTGACGTCAGAGATCTCGCCTGCGGGCGTGTGGAAGGTGCGTTCGACGATCTCGCAGTCGCCGTCCGGGAAGCGCTTCTGCCGGACCTCGACGTCGGGCAGCTCGTAGTTCTCGGGGCAGGTGTAGATATAGTTGCGCGTCGGCTCACCGATGATGTGCATGAAGTCCACATCGGGGAGCTGGCGGAGCTGGTTCTCGAGGCTGATGTCATCGTATTCGGCGATGAACCATGCGGAGTAGCGGGGCGAGATCGGCACGCGATCGGGCTCTTCGTGTCGGATTGCGGTCAGGATTCGTTCGCGTCCGGTCATCTCAGCGCCCATGATGGACCTCCATCTCGTCCGGCCACATTCAGGTGATAGGATCTGGTGCTCGCCCTGGCCCGGTATTCGCCTGCGCTGAGACGGGCACCTTGGCGGCGGGGCGGTCATCGGGCTCGAGCATGAGCGAGGGTGGAACCCTGTGCATCGGGCGGCCGCCGTGGCCGTTCGGCGCGGGCGGGACTTAACGCGAAGTGTCGGCGAGGCGCGGGCACAGCCATCCGGGACCGGGGGGGTGGCTCTGTGGCCACGGCTCGCGGGCGAGAGCGCCCGCGCTCGACGATTGCCAGGGCGCCGCGAGATGGGGGCGACGGCTTCCCGCGGGCTTGCGAGGATGCGGGCAGGAGTTCCCGATGCGGCGCTTGCCACGCGCTGCACTACCGTATACAATCTTGAACACTTTCGCACTGGGGCCGATGTGAGGCAGGACGCCCCTGGGCCGGTGCGCCCTGTGACAGATCCACGTGGTGCACCGGCCGGAGAGAGGCTTGCATGTCGCCATTTGACCGCGAGCGTTACCGTGCGTTGTTCGAGGCCGTGTCCCAGGGCGTTGTCGTTCATGACGCCGAGGGCGTCATAGTCGAGGTGAACCGCGCGGCTGAGGAGATTCTGGGGATCTCGGCCGAGGACGCCTCCGGGCGCCTCAGCACCGATCGCATCTGGGAGTGCGTGTGCGAGGACGGTTCGCCGTTCCCCGGGGAGGAGCATCCCGCCAGCGTCGCTTTGCGAACCAACAAGCCGGTGCGCGACGTTGTGATGGGGGTTCGTCAGCCCTCGACGGGCGAGATCCGCTGGCTGCTTGTCAACGCCGAGCCAATGCACGACGCTGATTCGGGGCAGATTGCGGGCGCGGTTGTCACTTTCGCCGATATCACGCAGCTTAAGACCTCGCAGATGAGGCTTCGGCGAAGCTGGGAGCACTACCGCGGGATCTTAGACAGAGCGCCGATCGGCGTGTGGCTGCACGATCTCTCGGGGGTGCGAGAGGTTCTGGAGGTCGCGTGGGAGGAGGGCGTGAGCGACTATCTGGCCTTCTTCCGCGAGCGCCCTGATCTGGTGGAGCGTGCGGTGCAGTCGATGGAGGTTGTTGACGTTAATGAGTCCGTGGCCGAACGCTTCGGCGCGGATGATATCTCTGATCTGAAGCGCGCCCTCCCCGATCTGGTGTCCCGCACGATGTCGGACATCATTCCTGAGCTGCTGGCGCGACTGGCGGCGGGAGAGACGGTTATCGACTTCTCGGGCCAGATCGAGACATTGAGCGGCGATCTGCGCGAGGTCGACGTGCGCCTGCAGGTGATGCCCGGGCACGAGGAGGACCTCTCGGCTGTGGTGGTGTGGGCGGTTGATGTGACCGAGCGCAAGCGCCTCGAGGAGAGGTTGCGGCAGTCGCAGAAGATGCAGGCTCTGGGTAAGCTGGCGAGCGGGGTCGCCCACGACTTCAACAATATGCTCACGGCGATCGCGGGCAATCTCGAGCTGGCGGGAATGTGCAGTGACCCGAAGGATGAGACCCGGGAGTACATTGCCGAGGCGATGGCCGCCACGCGCCGGGCGGCGCAGCTTACGCGCCAGCTTCTGACTTTCAGCCGCCCCCAGGGCGGCACGCGGACGCTTGTCAGGATTAACAAGCTCGTGAGCGAGCTTGAGCCGATGCTCCGCCGGACGCTGCCCGAGAGTATAGCGCTTGAGGTCGAACTGAACGGAGACGGCGCGATCCTGGTCGATCCGTCCCAGATGGATCAGGTGATCATGAACCTGGTGGTGAACGCGCGCGACGCCATGCCCGCCGGTGGACGTGTGTCGCTGACGACGCGCGAGGTCGTGGCACCCTCAGAGGCAGTGCCGCCGACCGTTGAGCCGGGGCGTTACGTGGTCCTGACGGTCGAGGACACGGGCATGGGCATCGACCAGGCCCATCTGCCGCATATCTTCGAGCCCTTTTTCACCACAAAGTCCGCCGACCGCGGCACCGGGCTGGGCCTGGCCACGGTCTACAACATCGTCGATAGCTACGGCGGCCGGATCGACGTGACCAGCGAGCCGGGGGAGGGCACGTGCTTTTGCACCTACCTTCCCGCCGCTGACTGCGACTGCGGCAAGGAGCAGGACTCCGGATGTGAAGTCGGCGGTGAGGGGGGCGCGAGCGGCGCCTGATCCTCGTGGCCGACGATGACGGGACGGTGCGCCATCTCGTGACGCAGGTTCTCGAGGCCTCGGGGTACCGGGTCCTCGAGACGGGCACGGCGGAGGAGGCCATGCCGCTGACCGAGCTGCACTGCGACGAGCTGACGACGATCGTCACCGATGTGGTAATGCCGAATCTCAGCGGGGCGGATGTCGCGCTCCATGCCGAGAGGATCTGCCCGCAGGTGCCCGTGATGTTCATCACAGGTTGTTCGGATAGGGCGCTGAGTGAGTACGGGCTATCCGTCACGAATGCCCACCTGCTGCGGAAGCCCTTCGGTCCTGACGAGCTTCTGCGCGCGTTGGGCGATCTGATCGACGGCCGCGAGTAGGGCGCGGCGAGGAACCGACGCGCCCGACGGGGCCCCTCAAGGCCCCGGTCACCTTCAGAGGCTGGTGTCGCCCTCGTGCTACCGCGCGGGGACGATCAGCGCAAGTCCCCTGGGCGTAAGCAGCGGAGGAACGCCGCGCGGATCGACGTAGAAATCCTCCCAGGTGCTGGCTGAGGGCCTGCCGGTGCGCAGCGTCCATATCTCGCCCCGTGATGGCTCCTGCAGCTCGACCTCGAACTGATGAACCTTCACCTGGTTGTCCACCTCGTCCACGACCTCGCCCGACGGGCTGACGAGCGCGGCCCTGACGGCCTCACCGACGCCCTCGCCGGAGATGCGCACGCCGAAGAGCTTCACGCCCTCCGGGACGTAGAATTGTAGCTCCCCAGAGTACTGCATCAGGCGGATCGGGCGGCCGGTGCCAAGGATTGCCGTGGGATGCGAGGCCTCGGAGAGCATGACCCGGTTCGGGCCGGGATCGGCGACCACGCGATAGAGCCCGGTCTCGGGCGCGGTGAATGTGATCGTCGCCTGATCCTGGAAGGGCACCGCGGTCTCGTGGACGACGGCTCCGGAGGGCGCTTTGATCGTGACGGGCATCTCGTCGCCCGAGTATCTGCCGACCTGGGCGAACTGAGCGAGGAAGCTCACCGTCTCGCCGGCGCGCGCATGGATCGCGAAGGTGCTCTCCCGACGACGCCACGGCCATTGAGGCTCCTCAGCGACGGCGGGGGATGCCAGCGGCTCGAACTGCATGCCCGCGATATCGACACGGGGGATGTCTCGCAGTGCGACGATCGGCATCCATTCTCCGAGTTGCTCATCGGTGAGCTCGACGATGGTTTCGTTGCCCTCGTCATCGACGAGGACGAGCGAACCGTGGATCTGCTCGAGCGGGATTCCGCCGCCGCGATCGATGTACGCCATGGGATCGCGATCGAACGGGTCGCGGAGACGAACGCGGTCAAAGACAACGCCGCCGACGGGATCCTCGGCGCCGCTCTCGCTGGAGATGACGATTGGCGCGGGGTGATTCGGGCCGCAGTCAATCACCGAACAGTTGACGAAGCGCGCGAGGCCCTGCGCGGCTGGCTTCGTGACGGTGATACCGGGGCCGCCGGATGCGCGGAACTCGCAGTCAACGAACTCGATGATGCCGGGAGCGGCGGTGGCGACTGAGGCGTCGGTGGTGATGCGCGCGGCGCCGGCGTGGTCGCCGATCGACCGGCAGTTCTCGAAGCGCACCGAGACGGGCTCGGACTCGGCATTCAGCGGGCGGAGATAGAGCACGTAGCCGTAGGAGTTGTTGTTCTCGGTCAGGCAGTTGCGCATCACAACGTTGACCAGACGCTCCTCGGGACGATTGGGCTCGAAATCGATCCCCGCCTGCGGCGGCGTCCCCGAGGTGTTGCGCATGATGGTGTCCTCGATCAGGAGGTTCTCAACGGTGATAACCGAGATTCCCTGGCGGTAGTTGTTGTCGCAGACCACGTCCTTTATGTGGACATCCCGGTTGGGCGTGCGGCCCGGCCCGGCGCCGAGGTAGATGCCGTCGCCGCCGCTGTCCATGAGCGTCAGTCCGTAGACGTTGACATTGCGCGCGCCGCGAAGCTGCAGGCAGTGCCGCCATTCGGCCTTCCGGTACAGCTCGCGGTTGTCGTAGTCCTCCTGCCACATGCGGAAGGTGGCTCCGTAGCCGCGCAGGGTGACGTTCTCGACGTCCCGGGCGGTGAATAGGCAGTCGTTGGTGCCCTTGAACTCACCGCGTTTGGCGAGGATCTCGACGCCCTCCTCGAAAACGACCTCCTGGTCGCCGGCGAGCTGGATCGGGCGGACGATCCACGGGCGCCCCATGTCCTCGACAACGACTCGTGCCGCGCCGGAGTCGATCGCGGCCTGCAGGGCATCGGTCGCGTCCTCAGGGTCGAAGCCCCACCATGAGGCGCGGGCCTCGGTGACCTCGCCGGCGGCGACCCGCTGGATCATCTCGCGGTTGACCTGACCGAACGCCGGACAGGCGGCGATGATCGCCAGCGTCGTGATAGCCGATAGGGTCAGTGCCTCGCGCATCTGTGTGCCTCCCTGCAACGGGCCTCTGAGGTGCGAACGACGGGTTGCGAGCCAACGGATGGGGCAGACGGTCTGTCTGCCGTTGGGGTATTCTTAGTACCGACCGTACTGCAGCCCTGCCTCGATGTAGGCCTCGGCGTTCTCGATGCAGCGGAGGAGCTGCTCGTCGTTGCGGACAGCGCCAGTGCCTCCCGAGCCGCCGGTCATGCGCAGCGTGAAGCCGCCGCCGGGGGCGGCCGCCTCGATTGCTTCCCGCACTTCCTCCCTGACCTCATCAGGAGTGCGGAAGACGAAGGCCTGACTGGCGACGTTGCCCGACAGCAGCATTCGGTCACCCACCCGGCGCTTTGCTTCGGCGAGGTCGCAATCGCCGTATGGGGGCGGCTCCAGAGGCTCGACCGAATCGATGCCCATCTCGTGAAAGCGCTCGAGGTACTGCATGCAGTTGCCGTGACAGTGCGCGCGGAAGCGAGAGCCGGCGGCGTGGAGGGCGTCGTATACGCGGCTGTCATAGGGGAAGACGAACTCCTCAAAGTGCGCGCGGCCCAGCCACGGATCGATCAGCATCTCGTGTGCCCAACTCATGAAGGTGGTGCGGATCCCGGCGTCGGCGATGAGCCCGATCGCCTCGATCACGTAGCCGTTGGTGGCCTCGAGGAAGCGATGGATCAGCTCCGGCTCGCTGCGCAGCCACGCGTAGACCTCCTCCATCTGCGCGTAGCGCACCAGGACGCCCAGCGGATGCAGCAGCGCGCAGTACTCGACGCCGTCGTCGCCGATGCGTCTGCGAGCGGAGTTGAAGGCGTCCACGTCCGGCGCTCGAAGCTCCGGCTCGACGGCCAGCAGGCGCTCGAGGTCGGCCGGCTCCATGAAGTAGCGCTTCTCCCAGTGGTAGTCCTCGATTCCCGTGGCGAAGCGCGGGCGGCGGATGATGGCGGTGAAATCCCCGGCCGGGGTGTGCATCGTCCACTCGATGCGCTGCTGATCGCCGGTGTCCTCGAGAACGCGCTCGGTTCGTCGGGCGGAGTGGCCGAAGAAGCCCCAGTCGTAGCAGGGAACGCCGATGAAGTTGTCCGCGTGCTCGGCGATGAGCGCGTTGAGGCGTGCGGCGCGTGGCTCATCGGTGAGGCCCGGTGACACCATGATCTCGATCGGCACCCGGTCGGGCTCGCGGAAACTCCAGGCGGTCTCGATGCGCTCGCGATGGGTCACGGTCTCAGTCCCCGGGACGGCGTTGTCGGCCACACGAAGGCGTCGTTCGCCATCTGCGGGGAGAAATCCTCGCCGAGGGAGCATCGGTCAGGGGACGTGCTGACGGCTGCGCTCGAGCATAGCGCGGAGCATCTGAATGCGGCCGATATGCAGCGACGTATGAGCGGCGGTGATCATCAGCCAGTGTGCGGCTGAGTGGCCGTCCGGATCGCCCTGTGCCGGGCGAAGCATATCCTGATCTGAGAGCGAATCGACGGCCTCGTGACTGAGGCGTCGCACCTCGCGGACCCAGTCGAAGACCTCATCGGTGTCGGGAATACGGTCGCACAGGTGCTCACCGGCGCGCCAGTCGGGGCCGAAGACCTCGTACTCAGGCGGGATCAGCTCCTCCTGCCGGTTCTGGATGAAGCGGCCGATATGCACGCGTTCGCGATGGGCGATGTGACCGACGTGCCAGAGGACGCAGAACACGCCCTCGCCGGGCACCCAAAACAGCTCATCGCGCTCGAGCCCGCGGACCTCCCTGACAGGGTCAGCGTACCAGAAGCCGCGGCCGAGCATGAAATGCGCCACCTCGTGCCAGTGGGACATGCTGGCCCTCCGTGAGCGTGATGAACGCCGGGTCACTGCGGTACGCACCGAGTGATGGTTTTCGCATTATACCCATTATCATCAATGCTGCACATATGTTGGCGCAAGATACACCATTTGTTACGCAGACAAACCGGCCTACCGGGCGAGCCAGATGGGGCTGGACCACGCCATGTTGCCATCGGCCTCGATCAGACGCACGTAGTAGAAGACCACGTCGGGCGCCTTGCTGGAGACCGGGGGGACCTCCGCGAGCGGGGTCGGGTCTGTGTAGGTGATCAGCGCGTCCTCATCGTCGATCTCGCAGGATGCGACGGTTTCGTTGTTGCAGACCACCTCGATACGGTCGATGTGACGGCGGCCGATGGCCTCGATGCGGATCTCGCGTTCGCTCGCGAACGGCGCAGCCTCCTCGGCGGTGAGGTCGCTGCCCATCATATGCTCGCCGAGGCGCACGTCGAGGAGAATGCGCTCGGAGGTCGTGGCATAACAGCGGCGCTCCCAGAGCGCGTCGAAGATCGCCTCTCGGGTGAGCCGGGGTGCGAGGACGCCGGTGATGCCGCCGTTGATGATCTCGTCGGCCACGAGGCCGCCGAGGTTGGAGCGCTTCGAGCCGGGCTGGCCGCGATGGTTGTCGGTGCCGCCGACGAAGCCGAGGCGCAGGCCGAGGGCCAGCGCGTCCTGGACCGAGGAGCCGTGTCCTCCGAGCGATACTGCGCCGCCGACCTCGTCGCGCTCAAAGCTGCCGCGGTCCTGCGTGATCTCGATGAGCCGCTCGAAACGCGGATCGATGGTGGAGAAGTCGTGCGGCCCCCATGCGTGATAGCGGCTGGTCTCGGAGTGGCAGTTCGTGTGGTGGGATATCACGAGGCAGGGCAGGTCGAGCCGGGCGAGCCACTCGAACATCTCGGCCGGGGACATCTTCGGCATGTGCGGAACGCCCTCGGAGGAGCGGAAGTAGACGTTCTTGTGGCCTGTCACCGCGTAACGCTCCATCGCGGGGATGACCACGAAGCGTCCGGGCTCAGTGAACTCATCGTCGAGGCGCAGGTCCTCGGCCCAGCTCTGTTCGTCGGCACCGGAGTTGGTCGCGACCGTGAAGTCGAGGCCCTGCACGTCGCGCGCCCACCGATGGGCATACTCGGTACCGCCGAGCATCATTCGGCCGTGATCGCCGGTCATCACGTGCAGATCGCCGAAGTAGACGTGGTGGTCTTCGCCACCGAAGGCGGGCGCGACCACGTTCGAGGTGCCGATCAGCTCCTGACGCGGATCGTAGACGGTGACTCGGGCGCGCCTGGCGGAGGTCCGGCAGCCGTCGATGCGCGCGACGCCGTGGAGCGGACGGCCGGGGCTGATACGGCACAGCCCCGCGCCCTCGTTGACACTGACGGCATCGGGGAGCGCGGCGTCCGGATCGGTGCTCTCGAGCTTGAGCGTACCCTCATAGTCGGCGAGGTTCCCGAACTGATCGCGGACCGAGATCACGAGATCGAACTCGTCCGAATCGACCCCCGCGGGAGGTCGTGCGACGACGTGGAGTCGGGCGGGCTCATCGGCGATAACATCAAGCTCGGGCGCGTCTGGCAGGTCCACGAACGCATCGGGGCGATCGAACTCACGGGGCCGACGGCCGTTGCCGAGGACATCGACCGAGACGCTGAACTGGTAGCCGCCCCACGCATGATCGGCGACGCGCGCGAGGCGGAAGTAGCCTGCGGAGTAGCCGCCATGTTCGCCGATGGTGATGGTGACGGTGTCGCCCTCCTGCAGCGGCTCACCCCAGATCGTTACGCGGATATGCGGCGGGTTGGAGTGATGGTAGGTGTAGGGATGATCGTTGAAGGTCTCGACCTCGACGGAGGCCGCTTCGCGCGAGCAGGTTGCGGTGACCTTGCCGAGCTCCCAGTAGGTGTGGCCGCGGTGTGGCGGGAAAATCCGCAGGCCCCCGCCGACCTCGATCCCCGACGGGCCGGCGGTGTATCTGAGGGTAAACGTGTGGCGGCTTCCGGCGACGAACGGTCCGGCGGGCGAGAGCGTGATCGATCCGACAGTCTCCGGGGTGGGCGCCTCAGGCAGCATTTTGTGGCCTCCTCGTGCGCCGCCGGCAAGGGGAACACGCGGCGGGCCGCGAATCGTTTTGGAGTACGGGCGGGGACGGGACCGGTGTCCCCCGCGGACTGCAAATCCGCGGCGGGGGCCAGCGCATCGGCCCCCGGGTGCGTTCGACTCGCACACCCGCCTCCAGGTGATTTGGAGCTTCCACGACCGGCGCGCCCATTCCTCCGGCCCGCCGGCAAGCGAATCATGGCAGCATGGAAGAGGTGCGAGGGGATGACGATGCCGTGGGCGATGATGGTGATCTGCACGGCGACGCTGCTGGCGACGGCCGCGGTGGCGCAGTACGACGGCGAGCAGTGGCTGACGCGAGGCGCCGGCGGCAAGCAGGGCCCGCTGCTGATGATGGACGCGATGCAGCAGAGCCTGGAGCGTTTCGTGGCCGGCGCGGAGGCGGTCGGGGACACGGCGGCGATCGACGGCTGGCTCGACGCGGCCGAACAGCCCGAGCAGTGGGCGCTGCCGGATCCTGCGCAGCCGGACAGCGATGCGCACTGGATCTTCACGCCGCCGATGCCGCGCGGCTGCAACAACTCAGCGCGCGGCAGCGGTGAGGCGGTCGTCAATGCGGGCGACCATCGGGGGATCTTCGACATAGACCTGCGCTCCGGCACAGGGCAGTACGCCTACTCTATCGCGAGCCCGTGCCTGGTCTTCACACCGCCGCGCGATGGCCGCGTGCGCGCGCGTGTGGCGGTGGTGGTGGACGGCGTGGCAGCCGCGGAGGCGCAGCGCCAGGGCACGACTGCGGCCTGGATGGGCGTGTGGATCGCACACTGCCACCCGAAGGAGCGTGGGCGATACTCGCTCCGCACCGGCTGGGACAGCGGGGGAATGGCCGGGGGCGTGCGCTTCGACCAGTACGTGTTGCTGCACGAGGCGGAGTTCCCCGTACAGGAGGGCATCGAGCATCTCTTTGGCGCGGGGATCGCAGCGGCATGCGCGTCGAAGGACGGCGCCGTGGGGATGAGGCTGTGGGGCCGTGTGGCGTGGTTGACGGTGGAGATGATCTGAGCAAGCGACGCGAGGGCGGGGAACAGGCGAAGAGCAGGGGGAATGCGGCGACCGCGAAAGGCCGCAGAGCCGCCTTTTAGACACCTCTGCAGCGATCCGCGACGCAAGTGACACCATCGGCGAACGTGTCAGACAGTAGAGGGAAAGCGACCATGGATCGAAGGCTCATTACCGGCGTGACAGCACTGATCATCATCGTCATGACCGCGGCCGGCTGCGGTGGACCGCAGAACCGTCAGCGGCTCACGTACACCGCCGGCGAGATCTTCGCCGCCGACTCCTGGATCGGCCGCAGCTACGACGCCTGGCGGCAACAGGTCAGCCTCTCCGGGGAGCTGCCGACCTTCTCCGACCTCGGGGCCTACCCGATCGGCAACGGAAACGTCTTCGCGATCACCGGGCTTGCGCTGCCGCTGGGGACCGTGCAGGACGTTCTGGGGCCGACATACCAGAAACAGACCGGCCTGCTTGGGGCCACAGCGCCGATCGTTCTGGTGGACGGTGAGCCGATACTCGCGGAGCGGCAGTCCATGGAGTGGATCGCACCGGGCGGCATCGTGCACTCACGCTGGGAGGGCGGGCCGGTGCAGGTTGACCTGCTGCAGACCGTGCCGCCGGAGCTCAACGCGATCCTGACGTTGATGCTGGTGACGAACGCCGGCGAGGAGGCGGCGGAGGTGACGCTGGCGCTGCAGTCGTCCCTGCCGGAGGAAGGGCCGCTGGATGACGACCTCCTCTACACCCGCGGAGACATCCGCATCCGAGCCGGCTTCGCCGGAGCCAGGACGCGGATCGAGGGCGAGAGCCTCATGCCGAAGCTGCCGGAGGGGCTGGACTCGAGGCTCAACCAGGTGGGGCAGATCGCCGGGGCAAAGGCGGAGACCTCGGCGCTGACCTGCCCGCTGGGGGCTGTGCAGCCCAACGAATCGGTGGGGAAGATCGCCTACCTGGCGATCAGCATGACCGAGACCGAGGAGGCCGACATCGTCGCCGAGATCGACGAGCGCGGCTGGCAGCTCTTCGAGGACAGCCACCAGTGGTGGCAGGACTGGCATGAGCGGACGGTCACGGTCGAGGGCGCGGGTGATGAGATCGACCAGTTCATGGCGATTCAGAAGTACCTCTGCCGGGTCCAGCAGGCGTCGGCGGGCGGCTACTCGCCGATGCACAAGTACTCCTACCGGTGGATCCGGGACTCCAACGGTCCGATCAAGTTTCTGCTCGACTGCGGAGACTTCGAGTCCGTCGACCGCGACCTCAGCTACCACTTCGCGGGCTGTGCGGCGCGTCGGGAGATATACAACAATATGCCGCTGAACCTAAACGTGGATCCCGACAATGTGCCGGAGATCGACTGGGACGCGATCCCGACGCCGAAGGCCGAGAGCGCGAGCTTCGTGATCCTGCAGAACTACTGGTACTGGAAGCATACCGGGGAGAGCGAGCAGCTTGAGGAGCGCTGGCCGTATCTGATGGCAGCGTACACTGGCCATCATCTCGACGCGGAGGGCCGGCTGCCTTTCCACGGCGATGAGACCTATCGCTTCCCCGGCTATCAGCTTCATGAGGCGCGCGCGGGCAGTGTGCCGGACTATGTGCACCTGACGCTGCGGTCGGCGGATTCGGCCTTTGAGTACGTCGCGGCCGCAGAGGCGATGGCGGAGATGGGGGCGGCAATCGGGATCGATGCGGCCCGGATCGAGGCCTTTCGCGACGACGCAGCGTTCGTACGCCGGGCCACCGAGGCGTTCTACTGGCAGGAGGATCGCGGCTATTACGCGCCGGCGATGTCGAGCCTGTCGGGCGAGCTGTACCGGTATCCGTTCGCGAACATCTGTCTGCGGCCGACGTGGATCGGGTACGCGGAGCCTGACGAGCGCCAGCGTCGGAACGTGCTGAGCGCACTGTCGCACCTGTATCGGCCGGAGGCGGGGACTGCAAACCTCACTCCCGCGTGCGGATACTACGTGGGGATGACGCCGGGCTACGTGCTGTCGGCGCTGAGCGCGATCGACCATCCGGAGGCCGCGAAGGCCCTCGAGGGCGTGCTTGTGGCGGCGTCGCCGTCGGGCGGGTATGCGGAGATGAACCGCCCGGATGACACGCCGTCGCGAGAGGTGTGGGGGATGCATCGGGTGCGGCCGTGGGAGGGGGGGATCAACGGTAGCGCGGTGCTGCAGTACCTGACGGGCTTTGAGCCGGACGCGCCGACGCGCACGGTGCGGCTGGCCCCGCACCTGCCGGACACCGCCACGACGATGACGGTGCGCAACCTGCGCATGGCGGATGCGAACCTGACCGTGGAGGTCTCGCGCGCGGGCGATGGACTGGCGGTGCGGGTGACATGCGAGGAGGCGGAGGAACCGGTTGAGGTCCGCGTGGGCGAGGGCGGGACCCTGGAGGCAGGCGAGACCCTGGAGGTGACACTGCCGCTCGAGGTGGGCGCCTCCGACGCCATCGAGTCGGCGGGCGAGTTCGACTACGGCGCGGCGGATGTCGCCCCCGGTGCAACCGTGCTGGTGACATGGAGCGGGGAGGTTGCCAGGCAGGTGCGCGAGACCGAGGGCGAGGTCGCGATTCTCGACACCCGGATCTCATGGCCCGCCGAGTACCTGCGCAGCGCGCTGCTGTCAGGCGACCGGCCACGGGCGGCAAAGGTGATCCTCGACGTGCAGTGGCCGGGGGCGTTCAAGCCCGGGGATTTCTGGACCGAGGGCGAGGGCGCGGAGGTCATCTCGGAATACGAGGCCGCGGGCGGCGTGGTGGAGCACGCCAACGTGCCCGCCGCGGGCGGCACTCCGTCCGAGCAGCTCATTAACTGAGCGCGGGCGGGGGTGAGCGCAACGAATCTGGAGGGCGAGCGCCCGGCTCCAATGCGAAGCGGCGAGCGCGCTCCCATGGTTCAGGCAGATGCCGCCATCAGCCGCGCGTCGCACTCAGGTCCTCCGCGGGATCGTCGGGGATCGTCAGCCTCACCGTCTCGTCGCCCAGAGTGACCAGCGCGGTCTCCGGCCCCGTCCAGTTGACGCTGACCTCCGGAGCCTGAACTCCCGCCGGCAGCGGGAGCAGCAGCGTCACGAACTCCACGAGTTCGCGGCCCGAGCGCGTGTGGATGGCCGTGGTTGCAGGCTGCGGGTCGCCGTGGAGGTTCCAGCCCAGGATCTGCGGCTCCATCTGTCCCGATCCGCTCTCGACGCCCAGGCCCTCACGCACCAGCGGCACGATCGCGAGGTTGGGCCGACCGGCGTCGGCGGTCACGAGCGATACTCCGTCGGCCATCCGCTCCACGTTCGTGGAATCGATCTGCCAGCGCACCTCGAAGTCATGCGTCTGGCCGTCCACCGGGATCAGGCTGTCGGCGACGACGAAGAGATCGGGCTTGAGGAAGAGCACGCGGCGATGGTGGTTCGCCAGCTCGACCCAGCCCTCACGGAAGTTGCTGCCCTCCCAGTATGGGTAGGCATCTGACGGTCCAGGCATGCCCCAGGTCTGGTCGTAGACCCCCGCCGCGTGGTCATACTCCGGCGTGGTCTTGAAGCGATAGTCCTCGAGCGGCTGGTAGGGCATCGTGGTAGGGTTGGGGTCGCGCCAGTAGCGACGCTGCGGCCGGTTGTCCACGAGGGCGACGCTGTGCGCGAAGCTGTCCATGGCCCAGTTCGAGAGTGGCTCGCGCGAGTACTCGTGGCGGCCGGGATCGATGAGGATCGGCCGGCCCCAGGCCCAGAGCACCACGCCCAGCTTGTCCTGATGTGCGTGCGTCCAGCCGATCGGTCCGGCGTCAAAGGCGAGGTAGTTCGCGTCGGTCTCCCAGCCGCTGCGCATCACGATGTATCCTGCGTAGGGCATCTCGATCGAAGTGTACTCGGGCGCATGCCCCTCCGCGCCCCCGGTTGCGAACCAGCGGAAGACCTCGTTGTCGGGATAGCGTTTGATTGCCGCCTGCATGACCTCCGTGACGTTCGGGGCCCCACCGTCCTGCCACGAGGGAGTGCGACGATCGGGCGTGGCGAGCTTCGCGTAGACCGCGTAGAGGCGCTCGCAGAGATCGAGGATCTGCTGCATACGCGGGTCATCGTCGCGGCGCACCTCCGCCGCAAGATCGGCCATGCGCAGGTAGTTGTAGTAGAACTGGTGGTAGCCCGGCGACAGCTCGAGGCCCATGCCGTCGGGCAGGTAGCCTGCCTTGAGGTCATCGACGGCGGTCTGCAGCGCGAACTCGCGCCATTCGGCGGCCTCCGCGAACTCGGGCCATGCGACGCCTGCGGTGTAGAGACCGACCATCGCGAAGGCCAGCTGGTTGCCGGTTGGCCAGTGATTCTCGCGGATGAAACGTGCCTGCTCGAGCAGCGACTTCAGGAAGACCAAAATGTCTTCATCGCCGAATGCTGGCTCGCGAATGAAGGCGTGGAAGGCGTCGGGCCAGCCGCCACGCAGCCGAATACCGTTGACCATCCCGTTCCAGTAATCGTGCCCCGATGACGGTGGACAGTCGTCCACCCAATCGCGCATGATGCCGACCCACAGCTCCGCGACATCGGGGTCCTCACCGGCGGCGAAATAGGCCATGGCGAGCGTCGAGAAGAAGTACTGCCGGGGCTTGTTGCCCGCATTCGGCTCCTCCCACCAGTCGAGCGTCCCGTCCTCCTCCCACGAGTCTGCAAACGGCCCCTCGTGAGTTAGGAAGCCGCGGACCCACTCGCGCAGGTTCGCGGGCTTGACGATCTCATCAGGCCGCTCATCGGCGCCGAAGAACCACGTATCGATCTGCCGCGTGCGGTAGTAGTCTGCGAGCGCGGCCGTCGCGGCGTCGAGATCGCCGGCCTCAACAGCGGCGGACACCGCTTCGAGCCCGGGACGGTCGAGATCGAGCGCCTCGAACAGCTCCCGGTCCGGAATTCGCTCGTGGATGCCCGGAGCGGCCGGGTCCTGGCCGAAGGCGGCGAGTGTCAGAGCGACAGTCAACGCGGTGCACAGTGCGATTCTGACGATAGTCTCCATGGCGATCTCCTGATGCGGCGGGTCGGTCAGCGCGCGGAGGTGAAGGCGCTGCGCTGTATCTGCACGCTGCAGGGGCCGGCGCCCTCATAGAACGGGTTGAAGAGCAGCTCCCAGTGACCCCCGGGCGTGAGTGCAAAGCCCGGCTCACCGGCGATCTCGATGGCCGTGCGCTCGCCCTCGGTGGCGACGTTCACGACCTCGTAGCCGTAGACCTCGCGATCGCCGAGGAAGGCGCGGATCCAGGTGCCTGGCAGCTCGTCGGCGTCAGGGACCGGGCCGTCGACCACCAGCGCGTTTGCGGGCGCGCCTTCGGCGGTGCGCCGCACCTCGACGAGCGGCAGCTCCGTCGCCGGCCTGGCGGCGAGATGAGTGCCGGCGGCGGCGATGCGACCACCGTACGTCCAGGCCCACGCTAGCTGGCCATCCTCCCAGCTCACGACCGCCCACGGCCCGGAGGCCGTTACGTCGGCGATGACCCGCTGCTCGAAGTCGAGGCTGCAGTAGATGACGTCCTCGCGGCCGTCGAGTGTCACGCGCAGGGCAAGGGGCGCATCGGCGCCCTCGCCGAGGCGTTTCCAGGCGACCGACTGCACCGCCGGGCGGGAGTCCTCCGGCCAGCAATCGTACACCGCGGCAAAGAGGTTTCCGTCACCGTCGTCATCGCGCTCGACGAGCAGGTGCGGGGCCATGAAGTCGTGAACTTTGCGCGAGTCATGGTTCGCGAGGCGAAGGCTTGGAGATTCGGCAAGCGTCACCTCGCTGCCCTCGTCGCCGGCGAAGAAGATGCGCACGGAGGAGCCCGAATCGTCGCCGGTCCACGTCATCTGCCACGGCCCGGGAATGACCGCGCGTCGGAGGTTGTGCACGAACCAGGAGTAGGGCTCGGCGGCCTCGGTGTGCTGGCCGTAGGGGACATCCGGGCCGGCGAGCGTGCCGGGCACGGGTGTAAGCGACAACGTGTGATCGACGCTCATCGTCTCGTCGGCGCTGCCTCGGAGTGTGAAGCGGTGGCGGTCGCCGCCGGCCACGCGGAAGACGTCAACGAGGTAGCTGCGCCGCTCGTCAACCTGTATCATCAGCAGGGAGCGTTCGCGCCGGCGTATGCCCATGTACTCCGGCCCGAGCGAGGACGCCGAGACCAACTGCACGCGACCGTCTGACACCGTGCCGGGATCGTACGCGAGCAGGTGGGAGCGGGCGTCGATCAGCGGGCGCTCATGCTCGGCGACGGCCTTGAAATGCTCGACCGGGTCGGTGGGCAGGCCGGTCAGCTCCTCGATCTCCGGCGGCTCCGGCGGGTCGTCGAAGAACACCTGGACCATGTTGTGCGCAGTCTCGCGGTTGGCAAAGTACCGCGCCGGCTCGCCCACGTGCTGGTAGCCGATATCGGCCAGAAGCTCCTCGTCAGCGCCCCACAGGATCATGCTCAGGCGGTCGCGGTGGTAGTGCGGCCCCTGGTCGCGCGGGCAGAAGTGCAGGTGGGCCTGCATCCCGTCATTGCCGAGGCCTCCGCCCAGAGCGAAGTGCCCGTACGCGTTCAGCTCGATGTTCGGGATGAGCGCGTCATCCTCGACCTCAGGGCGGCCGACCACCCAGTTCGTGTCATGGATGTGCACCTGTTTGCCGTCGGGATGCTTCATGAGCGACCAGACTTCCCACGCCCTGTTGTAGATGGGGAAGCTGAGCGGATGCTCGCCGCGACCGATGGCGAAGCCGAAGCGCTCATCGACGTATCCCTCGGGATCGACGTAGCCCTCGAGCATGCGCATGGCGATGCCGAGGCGGCCGGTGACGATGCCGTGGTAGCACATCGCGCCCTCGTACTCCATGCCATCGAAGTGGTATGACATGCGGATCATGTCCTGCATGAACGCGACGGCCTGGTGGACGATATCGGGCTCGTTGAGCACGCGACCGAGGTGGATCATGCGCTGATAGAGCGTTGGGTTGAGGTTGGTGATATGCCCCCCCATGTCCTCGTGGGCCTCCAGCGCGAGGTCAAGCGCAGGGCGGAAGAGCACGTCCTCAATGCGGCGGCGCAGGCGCATACCGTCATTCGCCAGCCGGTTCCAGGCGTCGGCCTCGTAGACGAGGTCATAGGCGAAGACGAGGTCCTGCGGGATCTCGTACATGAACAGGCGTGTCCACTTGCCCACGCCCCAGTGGTCGTAGGGTGGCTGCGGGTTCATATCGTAGCGCCACAGGTAGGACGCGGGTTTGGAGGTGGAGACGAGCGGCCAGTGGGGGTAGACCTCGGCGAAACGGTCGAGGATCTGGATCGCGCGCCGAGCCAGCGCCTCGTCACCGGTCGCGTGATACCGCTCGCCGAGGGCGCGCGCGGCGGCGGCCATCTCATGGTGGCGGGCGTAGCGGATCGCGCCGGCAATACAGACGGGATTGCGATCGACGGTGGCGCACCTGTAGGTGATGGTCTCGCCCAGTTCGTTGACGCCGGTCAGCTCGGTGTCGATCGGCAGGCTGCTGGCGGTAATGGCCGCTCCGCAGTCAGGGCAGGTGAGGCGATCGGGCTGATCGAGCGAGAACTCGAGGCTCGGGGCGCCGCACTCGGGGCAGGCCGGTCTCGGCTCAAGCCCATGCTTTGGGAGGATCAGCTCGTCGATCTGCTCGTCGCTGAACGCCATAGCCTGTTGCACGAGGCGCTCGGTGCGGGCGTCATCAACGTCAAGGCGCCGGTCGGTGACCATGTGGAGGACCGCCGGGTGCGAGATCTCGCTGCTGGGGAGCGGCTGAGCGCTGCTGATCGAGGGCGCGATGATGATTGATGCGAGAGCGAGCAGGATGATCCACGAGCGGGCCGTCATGGCGGCGTCACCTCTCCGTGCGGTGGTAAGCGCAGCTTACATAACGCGCGCGGGGCGCCCCTGGTTCGGGGCGCCCCGCGGCGGCATTTCGCTACGCGACTGCCTGAGGCCTTGTCTCAGACGTCGAGCTTCTTCAGGCACAGGAACCAGTCAAGGCAGCGGTAGTCCTCGCCCGCGCCTGCGACGCGCTCCTCGGCGTCGGCGTGGGTGTGCGGCGGCGGGACGATGACCTCGTCGCCAGGCTGCCAGTTCGCTGGTGTGGCCACGCCGTGCTCGTCGGAGGTCTGCATGGCGATGAGCGTGCGCATGATCTCGTCCATGTTGCGCCCGTTGCTCAGCGGATAGTAGAGGATCGCCCGGATGATGCCCTCCGGATCGATCAAGAAGGTCGCGCGAACGGCCTCGGTGCTGCTTGCGCCGGGCTGGATCATGCCGAACTTGTTCGCGACCTCCATGGTGAGATCCGCGATGATCGGGAAGGTGATCTTCACGTTCTTCATGTCCTTGTACTCGATGTCTTCCTCGATCTTGCGGATCCACGCGATATGGCTGTAGTTGGAGTCGATCGACAGCCCGAGCAGCTCGCAGTTGCGTGCCCTGAAGTCCTCGGCCATCGAGGCAAAGGTCATGAACTCGGTGGTGCAGACGGGTGTGAAGTCCGCGGGGTGCGAGAACAGGATGACCCACTTGCCCTCGTAGTCGTCGGGGAAATTGATCTCACCGTGGGTGGTGTTCGCGGTGAAAGCCGGTGCCGGATCGCCGATCAACGCCAATGAGCGTTCCTCCATCGTCCTCTCCTCCTCAGTGTTGCTGTACGCAATGCAGCCGGGTTCTCCGACGGCGCCCCTGTGCGCTATTGGTATTGCGAACTCTTAGCAGCTATAGCCGCCCTGCTTTCACCCGTCAAATCCCTCCGCCGATCATCCTCTTGATGTTCGCCAGCGTTGTGCGCTCGCCCCTCAAAGCAGCGGCTCGAGCAATTCGATACCGCGCTTGATGTCCTCGATCTGCTTCTCGCCCGAGATCTCACGCTCGATGGTCAGCGCGCCGGTGAAGCCGCATTCCTTGAGCCTGGGCACAAGCACCGGGAAGTTGACCAGCCCCTCACCCAGCGGCATCTCCCTGCCGAGCGACTTGCCGTCGGTTGGGTACTGGCCATCCTTGGCGTGAACACCGCGCACCCACTCGCCGAAGGTGTCGAGCGCATCGACCGGGTTGGCCTTCCCGTACATGAGCAGATTCGCCGGGTCGAGGTTGATTCCCATGTTCTCGCTGCCGACATCCTGGATGGTGCGCAGCAGCGTGATTGGCGTCTCCTGGCCGGTCTCGAACCAGAACTCGACGCCGAGGGAATCGCAGGTGCGCATGACCTGCTTGAGCGCCACGATCGTGCCCTGGTAGAGCGGGTCACCCGGGAACTCGGGGATGAAGCCGCAGTGGGTGGTGATCGACTGCACGCCCATCTCGGCCGCGATGCGCGCCGCCTGCTCGAGTGCCTGTACGCGCTGGGCGCGCCACTCGGGCGGTACGAGGCCGATGGTGATCGGGCCCTCGATGAAGTTCCAGACCGCGAGGCCGGGAAGCGACGCCCAGAGCGTGGTGATCTCCACGCCCATGTCATCAGCGATGCGCCTGACCTCGAGGCCGTCCTCGACGGTCTTGCCCGGAGGCCAGCCGAGCTGCATCGAGGGAAGACCGAGGTCCGCGACCTTCCTGATCGCGCCCTCGGGATCGTCGCGAAGATGGACCATGACACCGAGCTTGAGCTTCTGATCTGCCATGAAAGCGCCTCCCGTCAGATTGCGGGAGGCGACAGTTGCCCCCGCAACCGCTGTGATCTCCACGAATGGTTTCGACGCGCGCGGGGGATGCCCTCTTGTGGGCTCACTCGGCGGCGATCTCGCGGATCGTGACGAACTGCAGGGACAGCTCGCCGTCGTGGCAGCGGAAAACGCGGTAGCCGCGGCGGGGGTCGCGGTCGATGTTCTGGCGCACGTTCGTCAGGCACACGTTCGTGGTGTGCAGCACGCCATCGACGGTATGCTTCTGATTCGTGTGCAGGTGGCCGGCGAGGACGGCCTTGAGGTTGTGTCCGGCGAATAGGTCGAGTATCTCCGGTGCGCCCGCGACCGGCACCACGCCACCGAGGATAAGCGGATGGTGGCAGCACAGCACGATCGGCGTGGCGGGGTCGATCGTGGCAAGCTGCTCGCGCAGCCAGCGCATCCGGGTCTCATCTACGAGCCTGTCGCCGTCCGCGTTGCTGTCGAGCAGCATAAACGCCCAACCCTTGTGGCGGATGACGCGGTTGAGGGCGCCGAAGTGCTGCTCATAGAGGCCATCTTTGACGTCATGGTTCCCGCGCACGGTGTACCATGGGCGCTTGAGGCCGCGGAGCAGGCGCCTGGCCAGGGCCATCTCCTCAGGCGTCGAGTGGTCCGTGATGTCGCCGAGCCAGAGGCTGAACGCGATGCGCTCATCGGCATTGATGCGGGCGATGGCATCACGCAGGATCGCGTTGTCATGGTTCGCCCGCACATGTGTATCGCTGGCGGCCGCGAACCAGAAATCCTCGGGGGCTGCGGGGACCGCAAGCAGCACTACGAGCGCGAAGAGAAGCGCCGCGCGGGCGAGTCGACTCGTGAGGCGGATGCGGAGCATAGTCGGTTACTCCTCAGGCTCGTCGCGGACGGTCACGAAGATCGTCTCGATCCGGCCGTCGTGACAGCGGAACATGCGGAAGCCCTTCGCCGTCTCGCCGTCAAAGTTGCCGCGGCTGGTCGCGAGGCATGCGGTGGTCGTATAGAGCACGCCGTCGATGACCTCCTGCTGGTTCCCGTGATAGTGGCCGGCGAGCGCGGCCTTGAGGTTGTGGCCGTCGAAGAGCCGGAGCACCTCGTCGGCGCCGGCGAGCAGGTAGTGCTTGGTGTTCGGATACAATGGATGGTGCGTGCACAGCACCAGCGGTGTCTGCGGATCAGTCTCGGCGAGGACCCCCTTGAGCCACTCGATGCGTTGCTGGTCGATGGGCGTGGCGTCGCCCGGGTTGGAGTCAAGCAGGATGAAACGCCACCCGCCGTGATCGACCACGCGGTTGAGTTCGCCGAACTCGCGCTGATAGTGATCGGCCCCCATGTCATGATTTCCGCGCAGCGTGTAGCGGGGTCTCTCGAGGCGATCGAGCGCCATCCGTGCAAGGGCCATCTCGTCGGAGGTGGAGTTCTGCGTCAGGTCGCCGAGCCAGAGACTGAACTCGATACGCTCATCGGCGTTGATCATGTCCACGCCATCGTTGACGATCTCAACCGACTGCGTGTCGGTGACGTGCGCATCGCTCACCTGGGCGAACCAGAAGTCCTCGGCTGTCGCCGGGGCAGCGAGCATGATGGCGAGTAGTGTAAGCGTAAGCAGTGACGCGGTCAGGTGCAGATCCATGCCTTCTCTCCTTCGTCTTCGTCAGACGCGACGCCCGGGAGTTCGGTTCGTCGCCTGGCATGACATTCACGCTGCCCGGATCCGTCACTCGAGGCTGCGGATGCGCGATGGAGGCCAGACGATGGCGCTGGCCCTGGGGCCCGCCGCGTGGGCTGGCGCGTATGGACAGGGCAGGACCTCGCCCGGCCGGCGTCGTGCGGTCCATGTGTGGCTGTCCATCGCCTCAGGGTTGTCGCCCAGCGCGAAGAGGTGGCCCGGTGGTACGGTGAGCCAGCCGTCGGTGAGGCGCTGGACGTCGCCGTCGGGCAGCAGCATGCGGCGATGATCGCCGGGGAAGGAGTAGGGCCTCGGCGCGCTCAGATAGGGCTCGGGGACGCGCTGCCCGTTGCGGTAAAGGGCGCCGTCCACGATCGCGACTCGGTCCCCCGGCAGGGCGATGATCCGCAAGAGCGAGCGACCGGCGTGCTGGACGCGGCGCGGCGGGGCGATCTCGGCGATGTCGCCCCGCTGCGGACGGTACTCGCGCTGGCTGTAGAGGCGGCTGGACACGAGGAGGAAGTCGCCACGTCGGATCGTCGGCGACATCGCGTCATCGACCGCCGGCATGACCTCGAGGATCAACGGATCGAGTGGATTCTGCACGTCATACTGCGCGGACAGCACGATCGGCGTGAAGAAGGCGAACAGACCGATGATCAGGGCGGCGGTGGAGTGGAGGCTGCCCACGCGCGTTCCGTGCCGGATGACCCATGTGTTCGCGCTGCTGTCATGCCAGGTGCGACGCTCGCGGCTTTCGTAGATCGACGCCGGGTCGAACAGACCGAGCAGGCAGGTGCGGAAGAGGCGGAAGAACTCGGCGATGAACGCCCGCTTGATGGCCTGGGAGCGCGAGGGGATCTTTCCGCGATCGTCAACGACCGTCATCCCGAGCATGGCCTTCCCCGGCGTGCGACCGATGGCGGCGATGAATGCGGCGTGGTAGATGGCACGGGCGAGGACAAGTGCGAGGGCGAAGAGCTTGATGGGCACCACGCGCTGCTCGGGGACGACAATGCCGAGCAGCAGCCAGCCGCCGAGCAGCACAGGGACGTCGATGATGGCCTCGTCCACGAGGTAACCGAGCAGGCGCTCGCCCGGTGAGGCAACGATATGATAGCGACCATCCGGACCCGGGTGGGCGTAGGGAATCGGCTCGCCCGCGACGCGTGTCGGGTCAAGACAGGGCTTGCAGTGGACGTCCATCGACAGCACCCTCTGGAGTTCGGCCTGGGTCCTGACGAATGATTGCGCGTGAGCGTCGAAGGGACCTGCCCCGCTCAGATGGAGGGGGCCGCCCAGTGTCGGGCGGCCCCCGTGACTGCTCTTCGGAGCGTGCGGAGCTTAGGCGCTGTCATCCTGTTGCGGCGGGGTGCACCATACGGGCGGCTCCCAGCCCTCGGGCTTCTCGCCCCAGCGCTTGCGCGGCGGGACGCGGTGCAGCGGAACATAGATCGTCTCGCTGATGCCGATCTCCCGGCACATCTCGTGCGCGCCCTCCATGCAGACATCGAAGCGATGCGGTCCCTGGATGGCGCCGCCGGTGTCCTCGACGATCAGTACCTCGTTGACGGGGGGGCCAACCCAGATGACGCTGCCGGGGCCCCAGTAGTCGGGATCTGCGGCGCAGATACCGCGGCGCACCGGTGAGCCCCAGCGAGTGTACTGGCCGCCGCCATCGCAGCATTGTGAGCAGTAGGCGCTGATGGTGGCGGTCTTCGGCTCCTTGCGCAGGCCGTTGACGAGCATGGGGAGCTTCCACGCGGGCTGCTCGCCGTACTCGCCGCGCAGGATGCCCCTGATGATCGGCGTCAGCGGGTGGTCCTGAACCTGCCGGTCGGGCCACGGAAGCCAGGAGTGTATGGATGCGAGTCGTGCGATCTCACTGCCGAACGCCGCCGTCATGGTCATCGCGATCAGGAGCGTCAGAACGACTGCGATCACGATGTGGCGACGGGTGCTGGCGGATGTGTCACGGAGCTTCATGGAACCAACTCACTCGGGATGCTGCACGCCGCCGCCCGAGAGCGTCCGGGCACGCGGCGTGCGCGTTTTGTGCGCGATTTGACGCAAAATGTCCGCAGGCAATAAGACACCGTAGCATAATTCGGCAGATGAAGGCAAGAGTTGAGGCGGTTCGGGGCGGCCGTGTGGCCTTCATCGCCGTGGGGAGCGACCTGCGTCCGCGCGTGGCCTACGCACACAGGACCGCGGGCGGGCGCGCCCGCGCTCCAATGCAAAAGGGGGATTTTACTGGCGTCCCGGCGCGTGAGGCGGGCGACCGGTGCGACGCAGGTTCGGGGGCGCACTGCGGCACAGGAGTGTTTCTTCGCGCCTGCCGCCAGGTCTTCAGGGACGGCTACGAACGCGGATGGCGCCAGAAGTGATCCCAGCCGCCGGTCGGAAGATCGATTACCTGGCCTGAGTCATCAACCGCCACCACGCCCTCGCCCGCCTCGACGCGGCCGATGACGGTGAGGCCGATCGCCGCGACCTCCTCAAGTGACGCAAGCGCCTCGGCACTGTTGGGTTCGATGGCGAGCAGCAGCTCGAACTCCTCGCCGCCCGCGAGGATCCACGGCAGCGGATCGGTCCCAAGCTCCTCGGCGATCGCCCTGACGCCTTCGGCGACCGGAATGCGCGGGGCCTCGATGATGCAGCGAACGCCACTGCGTTCGGCAATATGCCCCGCGTCCTGGATGATGCCGTCGCTGATATCGATCGCGGCGGTGGCGAGCCCGGAGAGCGCGATCGCCCGACCCGCCGCCACGCGGGGCTCGGGGTGGGCGAAGCGCGCGCGGATCGGCGCCCGGCGAGGGTCATGGTCGAGCGCGTCGTGACCCCACTCGCTCAGGGCCTGGACGGCCGCGGCCGGGGCGCCGAGGCTACCGGTGACGGCCAGCAGGTTGCCCGGCCGGGCTCCGCCGCGCGTGAGCTGTTGGCCGTCGGGCACGAGGCCGAGGGCCATGATGTCCACGAGGGCGTTCTCGGCGGCGATTACGTCGCCGCCCGTGAGGGTGGCGTCAACGGCCCGCGCGGCCTCGGCCACGCCTCGAAGCAGCGCCTCGGCGGCCTCGACCAGCCAGAACGGCGGCAGGCCCACGGTACAGAAGACCGAAACGGGTGTAGCGCCCATCGCCGCGAGGTCGCTGAGCGCTCCCGATGCCGCGCGCCAGCCGACCTCGCCCGGCTCGAGCCAGGTGAGGTCGAAGTGCTGATGCTCGAGCATCGCATCCGTGGTGACAGCGACAAGCTCCGGCCCGCCGAGGTCGAGCAGCGCGGCATCATCGCCTATGCCGAGGACGACGCGGGAATCCTCGCCGACCATCGCAGCGATGCGATCGATGAACCCAAACTCTCCGACGTCGCGCAGGCGCATGGACTGGTCTCCCGTTGGCTGTGGTGCTCGGCGCGGATGGTCCTTTCGCTCCTGCAGCGGTCTCCCCCTGCGTGCCGTGGTCGTGACGCGGGCCGAGGCCTTAAAGCCAGCAGGGCCCGCTCCGGGAAGCGGGCCCTGCTTTGTCCATGGTCGCACTGATGAGGGGCGGACACGAGACAAACGTATGAGCCATTCGCCCCGCATGCGCACGGACCGGCGTGTATGAACGAGTATTCGGACAAACAGCCTGCTACTGAAGGTCGGGTCGGACAGGAAGCGACCGTCTGGAAGGAATGATCTGCGAGGGCGGAGGCCTGTCACGTGAAGGAGGGAGGGTTGGAACCTTCGCGTGGATCACACAGCCGTCGCTATCGTCGCAAGCCTTGTTTCCGCCCTCGCATACTATAAGACGTAGTAGGGCCCAAAAGGGTTCAAGCGGGGGAGAAAGTTTTCCACATTTTTTCTCAACAATCCGCGGATTCGTTGCTCTCACTGATTCTGGCGCTCTCCGGCGATTTCTGTTCCTGTGGGTTCTCTGCATGCCCGGTGGATTCAGGCCCGATCAGCCGGCCACATCACGTAATCCCGCTCGCGGAGAAAGCGGGTCAGGTCGTGCGTATTCGTCAGGCCTCTGACGATCGGATTGCGCACCGGGTGGAGCCGCCAGAGTCCGCGATAGGTCTCCCGCAGCTCGAGGCCGCCCGGGCGGTCGAAGCATTCAGCCTGTGAGGGCATCTCGGCCACGTTACGCAGCAGGTCCTCGAGCATCGGCAGTCGTCCGGTGATGCGTACCGGCTGGCCGCCGGCGCGTCGGATGATGTGCGCGAGGAGATCCTGCGCGTCCTGCACCCAGGCCAGCTCCCGAACGCGGGTGCCCTCCATGTTATAGTATCCCAGCGGCGTCCCGTTGCGTTCCACGATCCGGTACTGGGGCGCCCCCGCCCACGGCGTGGAGGCCAGCACACGTTGACGCCAGTACTCCTCGCTCCGCACCGTCGGACCGGTCAGCTCGCTGCAGAAGCTGTCGTAGATGTCGCATAGCACGCCGATGTCGCGCTCGGGATTGGCGCGGCGGTCCATGATGCCCTGCCCGAGCTCGCAGCTCGGGCGCAGGTCGGCGATGACATCGTATGAGGCGAGCATCTGCCAGCCGCTGCCGCCATAGATCTCCTCGCGGCCGTACAGGAACGACCACTGCCATCCCTGCGCGGTCATCCACTCCACAGCCTCGGCGAGCAGTCGCCGGACGTAGCCCTTCTGCCGGTGGTCGGGGTGCGTGCACACACTGCCGATGCAGCCGGCATCGACGACCTCTCCGCCGACGTAGCTCGGGCGGTAGAAGCAGGTGACGCTGGCGACGAGCCTGCCGTCGATCTCCAGCACTCGCGTCTGCTCCGGCTCGTAGTAGGGGTCGCGCTCGATGCCGGTGATCCACCAGTCGCGATGGGCGAGCATCTCCCCCGGCTGCAGATCGCGTTCGTGGCTGTACGAGACGTAGACGAGCTCGGCGTGCTCGTCGTATTCCTCCTCGCGAAGTGGGCGGATCTTCTCCATCATCGGGCCTCCCTGTCTGTCGTACTGCTTTGCGTTGATTGCTGATTGACGTCGGCGAATGACCATCTGAAGTTGCGCCATAGGGCCTTCGCGCGCTCGGCGACCGACCAGCGATGCCAGCCCACGACGATGGCTCCGGCGGGCAGGATCGGATCGAGCGCATGCGGCATGTACTCGTACCATGGAAACGTGTCTACGAGCGGGATTATCGGGATGTACGTGCACAGCTTCCAGGCATACAGGACCGCCAGCCAGCGGCGTTTCTCGACCCACAGCAGCCAGAAGGCGATCACGAAGAGCACTGACAGGCCGAGTGGTTCGAGGAACTCGTAGTCAAAGAGCATGAGCGCTCCCGCCCGGACATGCACGGCCGCCTCGAGGCGGGAGGCGAGCGCGGCTATCGGCCGGGCGACGAGCCCCAGCAGCAGCCAGAGGCTGCTGCGCCATCGCATCGCGAGCAGGCCCGTCAATCCGGCGAAGCTGTGTTCGGGCGGGTTGACGCTCTGCATGTTCGCCTGTGCGAGCTGATACCACCCGAACCACAGCAGGCCGACGGCCACGGCGGCGCCGATGGCGGAGAGCTGGCGGCGCAGAGGGGCCTCGCGGCGGTACACGATGGCGATGACGACGGTCAGTGGCACGAGCGTGAGTGCCATCTCTTTGGAGAGGTACGCCCCGAGCATCAGCAGAGACGCCGCGAGCAGCGAGCTGCGCCTCCCGTCGCGAAGGTATCGGATCAGGAGGCCGAATGCGATCAGCGCAAAGAGTGTGCAGGTAAGATCGTGCAGGGTGGCGACCAGCCTCAGCGCACCGAGCGATCCGCGTGTGGGCAGTAGCATCAGCAGCCCGCCGGCGCCAACCGCGGCCATCCACGGCATCCGGATGATCCGGCACAGCCACACCAGCGACAGGGCGGTCGCGATGAACCAGAGCATGTTGGTAACCATGTACGGGAAGCGATCCCAGCCCCAGAGGTGGAACTCGGCCCACAGGATTGTGGCAGGGAGCGGGCGAAATGTGTGGACGCGCTGGGGGTCATCGCCGGTCCAGTAGCCGAGCATCGCGCTGACGGAGGGATCGTGCTGAATGCCGCGCAGCTTCATCAGCCCGTCGAGGTCGCTTTTGCGCGTGATGGGGTCGAACCAGGGGATCAGCCGGTAGTGCGGCACGCCGAGCACGGCGATGAGCGCGGCGATGAGCATCCAGCGCCGCCAGCCTTCGATCGACCGCAACCCGTGCGAGATTCGCGCCAGCACCTGCGACCACTCCCGCGCCTGTGTGTGCTCACGCTTCCCGCCCGGACGGTGAGTCTCCTTCGCCGATTGCCGGGGATTGACCGCGCGCGGGAGGCGAATCGCATTGGACGGGGGGATTCGCGGGTGGGCTTCGCGAAATGGGACGCGTGCGAGGGGGCGGCGTGCAGCCTTGTGAGTTCCGCCGGCGCCGCGATATAATGGCGGCGACACGACGTTCGCGCATGCAGCGATCTGTGCCGGGCGCTACCCCGGCGAGGAGTGTTGACTGTGAGCGATACCGTCCACACCGAGTGCTTTGACGAAACACCAACGCGCGTGGTCTCCGGGCACGGGGCGCTTGGCAGCAGCAGAGCCTGCCTGGCCGGCATGGGCATCGGGAAGGCGCTAGTCGTCTGCGGTGAGAACGTCGTGAAGCTCCCGGAGGTGAAGGAGTTCACGGAAGCCTGCGAGGGCTGCATCGAGATCGAGGTCTTCTCCGGCGCCGAGCCGGATCCGACCGACGAGAACGTGCTCGAGGGCGGGCGCATGGGTCGGGAGTTCGGCGCCGAGGCGGTCATCGGCATCGGCGGCGGCTCGAGCATGGACTGCGCCAAGGCCATCGCGGCGGAGATCGGCGCTGAGGGCTGGATCAACGCGCAGGACAGGCCCGGGGAGCCGACGGAGATCGAGCATGACGTGCTGCCGATCGTCTGCGTACCCACCACGGCGGGCACCGGCTCGGAGGTGAACCCGTTCTCGGTGATCACCTTCACCGGGACCGAGCGCAAGCTGGTGCTCAACCACGAGAGGCTCTACCCCCGCTGCGCGGTGCTGGATCCTGCGCTGCTGACCTCTGCGCCGAAGCACGTGCGTGTTGCGGCCGGGCTGGACGCGCTCACGCACGCGGTGGAGTCCTACGTCAGCACGCGGGCTGATCGGAGCACGCGCAAGTGGGCGGCCGAGTGCATCGGGCTCGTCGCGGAGTATCTCCCGCGGGTGGCGGAGGATGCCGGGGATATGCAGGCGCAGGCGCGGATGCAGCGGGCGGCGATGGTCGCGAGCCTCTCGTTCGCGCAGACCCGGCTGGGGATCGTACACGCCATGGCGCTGCCGCTTTCGGCGCTGTTCGGCGTCCCGCACGGCATCGCCAACGCGATCCTGCTGCCGCACGGAATGCGCTTCAACTGTCCCGCGGATCCGGAGGCGTTCGCGAAGATCGCGGAGCTGTTGGGCGAGGACATCGACGGCATCTCCACGGAAGAGGCCGCGAACCTCGCGCCCTCCGCGGTTGAGAAGCTCGCGGTGCAGGTGGGCGCGCCGACGACGATGAGCGAGGTCGGCGTGGAAGAGGACGCGATCGAGCGAATGGCCGAGGACGCGATGTCTTCCGCGCACGTGCAGGTCAACCCGCGGGAGATGTCGCGCGAGGACGTCATCGCGGTCTACGAGGCGGCGATGTGACGACCTGAGTTCCAGAGCCGTGTTCAACACACGGAGTGCCGCCGGAGGAAGCCTATGCTGGCACGCATGATCGCACCCGCGCTGATGACCGCACTCGTGGTGACCGCCATGACACCGGCCGCTGCCAAGGACTCACCGACCTTTTACACCCCCGAGCGGATCGCCACCGCCCGGGAGAACGTCGAACGGTACGAGTGGGCGCAGGAGGAGCTGCGACGGATCCTCGAGGGCGACCCGCGCAGCTACGTGATCGGCCACAAGTACACCTCGGCAGAGGATTACGTTGCACAGTCCGATGAGTTCATGTGGGAGCTTCAGCCGCCCACCACCATTCCGCGCATCTTCCCTCACGAGACGATCGCGGAATGCCCCGTGCACGGGCGTGAGGTCCGCAAGTACAACGCCTGGCACCCGTGGCGACTCGACCCGATCAACCATCCGTACAAGATTCAGTGCATGATGGGCGGTGAGTGGTACCCGAGCAACGATTACGCCGCCGGGGACATGACCTCGGGCGACTACCCCGATGATGGCTCCGGCTACCTCGCGCCCGACGGTCGGCGCTTTTACTTCATCCGCGAGTACGCCGCAGCGTGCTACACCGCGATCACGATCCCCACGCTCAACGCGCTGTCGCGCGCGTGGCTGTTGACCGGAGACGAGAAGTACGCGCACAAGTGCGGAATCCTGCTCGCGAGGCTCGCATCCGAATACCCGAATCACGATGACCGCAAGGACCGCCTCTGGGCCGCGCCCTACGGTGGCCGCCATCCGCATTACGAGTGGAAGGGAGGGGGGATGATCACGGACCTGATCTGGGAGACCTTCTGCACCGAGGATGCGGTGCTCGCCTATGACGCGATCTACGATTATATTGGCGATGACCCGGAGCTGATCGAGTTCGTGCAGGAGAAGGGCCTCCCGGT
>JALGTR010000171.1 GCA_029821265.1 Candidatus Zipacnadia bacterium | reverse complement strand
ACGCCGGGCGGGTTCTTCGTCAGCGGCACGCTGCCAGTGCCGGTGTAGTTCGGATCCAGCGGGATGTTGTACCACTTGGCGTGCCCATCGCAGAGGATGATGTTCGCTCCGCCGTTGTGGCGCTGCGGGATGAAGCGGCTCACGTGCGGGTAGTAGTGGAGCATCCACGAGTTGCTCCAGCCGTAATCAGCGGTCGAGTGCGTCCAGTCGGACTCTCCGATGATGATGGTCTCCGCCGGATACTCGATCTGAGCCATCGAATATGCCGTGTTGTTGCCTCCGATGATGGTGTTGATTCCGTACCTGGTGTCCCCCGTGTACTGACCTCGCCAGGTGACCTCGGTGCTCGGACAGTTGAACACCTGGACGTTCTTGTGGTAGGGCTCGATCGCCATGTACCAGAGGATGGCGCGGTGGGAGTAGCCGTTGTAGATGAAAGGCTGCGGCAGCGGCCGTTGCCGGGCTGGATACATCTCGTCGTAGTCGGAGCAGTACATCATCACCGCCAGCCCCATCTGCTTGCAGTTGCTCAGACAGGCTGTCTGGCGCGCCTTCTCACGAGCCCGGGCAAATACGGGGAACAGGATCGCCGCGAGGATCGCGATGATAGCGATGACGACCAGCAGTTCGATCAGGGTAAAACCGTGCCGTCTCATCCGACTGACCTCCTTCTGCAGTCTGTACTGGGTCTGCGAGTGGGGAATTCGGCAGAATATGTGGCGCCCCCTGCAGTCCTTAACATTAAAAATTCCTGACATTGCCCCAGAGAGAGACGGGCGAGACCCCGGCCCGCTCCGCGGGCCTTCCTGGCGCCTCCGAGCCCGGCTCAGGGGAACCGGGCAGGCCCCGCAGGCCCGCGGGCACGAGGCCGGCATGCGCCGCACGCCCTGCCGGAAGTGAGCGGAGGCTTACTCGCTCAGCGCCTCGTGTGACTCCTTGAGCTGCTCGATGATCGGGATGTTCTGCGGGCACTTCTCCTCACACTGTCCGCACTCAACGCAGGCGTCGGCTGCCATGTGCCCGTGCCGGTTGTCGGGACCGAAGCGGGCGTAGCGCTGCTTCGCGGCCTCGGTGAGGCCCCAGACCCGGTGCATGTTCATTGCCGCGAAGATCTGCGGAATCGCCACATTCTGCGGGCAGGGCAGGCAGTACTCGCAGCCGGTGCAGTACAGCTCGCTCAGTCGCCTGTTCTCCTCCAGCGCCTGCTCGATGGCCTGCTTCTCCTCCTCGGACAGCGGCTCCTCGCGGGAAGCCGTCGCGGCATTCTCCTCGACCATCTCGATGGTGTTCATCCCCGACAGCGCGCTCGTGACGCCGGGGTTGGCGAGCACGAAGCGCAGGGCGATCTCCGGCGTCGAGGCCTGGCCGGGGAGCATGCTCTGGATCTTCTCGGAGGTCATGCCGAGGCGCCCGCCCGCGACCGGCCCCATGACGAAGACCGAGATGTTGTTCTCGGCAGCGTGCTCGATGACCGGCTCGTTCTCGCGGTTGAGCAGGTTGTACTGCAGGATGATCGACTCAAAGAGCCCCTCGTCCAGCAGCCGGATCATGTTCTCAGGCGTGTCGTGCGACGAGAAGCTGAAGTGGCGGATCAGGCCCTCGTCCTTCGCCTTTATCGCCGCCTCGAGCCCGCAGCCCTTCGGCGCGAACTTCTCCGTGTAGGACTCCCAGCTCATGGAGTGAACGACCTGGTAGAAGTCGATGTAGTCGGTGTCGAGCCGCTCGAGCGACTCCTCAAGCTGTGCCCGCCATGCGTCGGCGGAGGTATCGTCGCCGACCGCGTTTTTGGTCGATATATAGACCTCCTCGCGCGGCACGGACTTGATCGCCCGCCCGACGAGGACCTCGGAGTGTCCCGATTCATTGTCGGGGCCGGCCCCGTACGCCCAGGCGGTGTCGATGAGGTTCACGCCCAGCTCGAGCGCGCGCCGCATGCACTCGATGGCGTAGTCATCCTCCACCTGCAGGCGCATAGCGCCAAACCCAAGTGCAGACAGCTGAATATCAGTGTCGGCATACTGTCGGTATTGCATGGCTCCATCCCCTTGTTGCGAGAATGACCCTAACCAGCATCAGGCGCACATATCCGCGAGCATCTGCGCCAGCTCGTGGTTGTGCCGATGGCCGGTGTGGAATGCGAAGATACGACCGGTAATTGGTCTGCCCAGAAGGTACAGATCCCCGATCAGGTCCACCAGCTTGTGGCGGGCGTAGGCCTGGGGGATCGCCGGCTCCTCGGAGCAGTGATCCGGGTAGATGATCAGGCAGTTGCGCTCACTCCCCGCCGCGAGCAGGCCGGCCTCCCGCGCCGCCTCGGCCTCCTCGATGGTGATGAAGGTGCGGGCGGGCGCGAGCTTCTCCGCGAAGGTCTCGCTGCCGGGCCGGAAGCTGGCGAACTGCCGGCCGATGACCGGGTGGTCGTACTCCAGCGAGTAGGCGAACTCCACCGGCTCGCCTGGAATCGCGCACAGGGCACGCTCACCGTCGACGACCAGCGCCGGTTCGGTGACATCAAGGGCCTCCAGCGCAGCGCCGGATCGCGCTACACCGGCCTCGTCGATCAGATCGAGCAGAGGCATGGCGCTGCCGTCGAACAGCGGCACCTCCGGGCCATCCACAGCGATGGCGCAGTCGGTGATCCCGCGCGCCCAGAGCGCGGCGAGCAGGTGCTCGACGTAGGCCACCGCGGCCTCGCCCTCCCCGGTCGTCGTGCAGCCGGGGCCGGCCGCGGAGTGCGCGAGGTCCAGCGGCCAACGCTCGCCAAGATCCGCGCGCTCGATCCGCAGACCGGCGCCGATCTCGGCGGGGCCAAGCGTCAGCGTGATCTGCCGCCCGCTGCGCACGCCGATGTCGCTGGCTGAGACGGTCGATCCGAGTGTTGCGCGTGTCAGTTCCATGTCGCTTCGACGGCTCACTTCCTGCTGTAGCTGCGCTCAAGCAGCTCCATGAGGTCATCGCGAGAGATGTCGGCGGGGGTCTTCTCGATCGCGCCGCGCATGTAACGCAGTGCGTCATCGACGATGACCTCGAGCCGGTCGCGCTCGACGCCGAGGTCCTCGAGGCCGATGCACAGCCCAATCTTCTCGAGCAGCCCACGGATCGCCTCGGACGCGCCCTGCGCCGCGTCCTCGGGCGCAGCGGCCGCGTCATGACCGAGAAGCTGAGCCATGCGGCCGAACTTCGTCGGGTCCTCTTCCCAGAACATCTCGGCCCACGCGATCATCAGCGCCGCCAGCCCGCCGCCGTGTGCGAGGTCGGGGTAGTGCGCGCTCATCGGATGCTCGAGGGCGTGCAGGACCGTGCCGCCGCATTGCGAGAGCGTGTAGCCGGCGAAGACGTTTGCGAGCGACATGCCCTCGCGCGCGGCCAGGTCGTCGCCGTCCGCAACCGCGTCGGGCAGGTACCTGCCAACGAGTTCGATCGCGCGCTCGGCGCAGGTGTCGGTGATGGGCGAGGCACCCGTGGAGAAGTAGCCCTCGATCGAGTGCGCGAGCACATCCGCACCGGTGTTGGCCGTCACCGACGCGGGGCAGGTCAGCGTCAGCTCCGGATCGACGATGCCCACCCGCGGGTAGATGTTCGGATTACCGATGGCGCTCTTCTGGACCATCTCCTGCACCGTGATGACTGCGAAGGGCGTCAGCTCCGAGGAGGTCCCTGAGGTGGTCGTCACGCAGACGATCGGCAGCGTCGCCTCAGTCGGCTGCAGCTTGTCCTCGACGCGCAGGTACTGCGCGATCGGGCCATCGTGCGTCGCGGCGACGGCGATGGCCTTCGATGCGTCCATCGCGCTGCCGCCACCGAGGCCGACGATCACGTCAACGCCCTCGTCGCGGGCGAGCCGGCCGCCCTCGTCCACCACCGAGTCGAGCGGATTGGGCATGATGCGATCGAAGACCGTGACGGCCATGCCGGCGTCTTCGAGCAGATCGACGGCGCGGTCAAGCAGGCCCGTCCTCCGCGCCGAGGACTGCCCGGTGACGAGCATCGCGTGATCGCCAAGTTCGGCGGCCTCCTCACCGAGGCGCTCCATCTCTCCTGCGCCGAAGTGGAGCTGGACCGGGTTGTAGAAGTCGAAGCTTTCCATTGCTGGATTCTCCCTGCGCTCAACTGATCGTGGTGTGTTGCTGATGGCAATCCCGGATGGCGGGGTTCCGGCTGCGTTTGGTCGCTGGCCGGGCGAGACGGTGCCGCTGCGTCAGCTTACCACTCCGGGATGATGACGATGTTCTCCCCCTCCTCGTCGGTCTCCATCTTGCGCCTTGGGGCCGCTTGAACCGCGGCCGCGGCGGCTATCGCCGCCCGCCGCTCGTCACCTGCCTTCCGGTAGGCCCCGGCAAGCAGCAGCCAGAGGCGCACGTTGCGCGGATTGGCCCGGGCGGCCAAAAGCAGCTTTTGCAGCGCCTCCTCCTGCCTGCCCATCCTGTTCAGCGCCAGCGCCGACAGGGCCGAGGCCATGCCCTCGGTATCACCCAGCTCATCGGCCTGCTCCGCCAGCTCGAGCGCCTCCTCGAGGTGCTTGCCCTCGTTGATGAGGACCTCCGCGAGATGGTAGCGCGGCCGATGGTCCTCGGGGGCGACCTCCACCGCTCGGCGAAGATGCTTTTCCGCCTGCTCCCATTCCTCCTGCAGGGCGTGGGTGAGCCCGAGGTTGAGGTAGCCCTCCACGTCATCGGGGTAGCGGCTCACGTGCTCCGCAGCCGCCTCCTCTGCGTCCTGGAGGCGATCGGCGCGAATCAGAGCGTTCGTGTAGAGCCGAAGCGCATTCTGATGGCCGGGCTGGGCCTTGAGGGCCTGCTCGAAGAGCTTGACAGCCTGCTCGTTCTCGCCCGCCGTCAGGTAAAGCTGCCCCCGCAATGTCAGCGCGTCGGCATCACCGGGGCGGATCTCAAGAGCCTGCTCCACATGGTGCTCGGAGCTGGCGAAGTCCTCGAGCTCGAACTCCACGCGTGTGAGATGATACAGCGCCTCGAACGACGTCGGATCGAGCTCCGCGGCCTTCGAGAGCTCAACGAACGCGTTATGGAGGCTCCCCTCCGCCAGATAGGCCTTTCCGAGCGCGATGCGGGCCTCGACCGACGCCGGACTGCGTCGGACCTGCGCCTGCAGACGGTCGATCTCCGAGACCTCGCGCGCGCAGCCGACGATGAGTAGCAACGAAATGATTGCCGGCACAGCCATGCCCTTCCGCAACGTAACACCTCTTCCACCGCGACCGAACGCGGTCGGGCCCCACTCACAGCGGGCAGATGGCGCAGCAGCGCGCCAATGGCGCAGGAGTATATACTACGCGAGTTCACAGGCGTACGCAAGTGTACAGTGGGGCGGACAGCCCGCCTCAGGTCCGCCGAATCGGCCACTCTCGAGCGCCCGCTGCATCTCCCCGATCGCCTCGCGCGCAGTCTGCGCCCACTGCCGGGGATCGATGCGCAGCACCTGATTGTCTTCGAGCAGCACCAGTGCGGCGTCGGTCGGCAGCCGCCCTCGCACGGCCTCCAGGGCTGCGCAGTAGACCCCTATCTGGAAGCGATAGCCGTCCAGCCGCTGCTCCGACGGCGACCGGCCGGTCTTGTAGTCGAGGATGCGCCAGCATCCGTCGGCGCCCTCGACCAGCGCGTCAATCTGCCCCTCGATCAGCATACCCTCAATCCGCGCAGCGAAGCCAACCTCGCCGCGCAGTCGCCTCGCCGGACGAATCCATGTGTCATAGAGCGGCTGCCCGGCCTCCAGCGTCGCCTCCTCGACGAACCATCGAAGTCCCCCCACAATGGCGTCGCGATCTTCGCCACAGAGCTGCGCGCCGACGCCCTCTGACGAGCAGGCGATCTGCAGTGCGCGATCCAGCGGCGTCTCACCCCGGCCGATGATCTCCAGCGCGCGGTGGGCCACATTGCCTCTCTCGGCCGCAGAGAGCCGTTCCAGCCACATGGCACCCCGGGGCTCCTCCGGCCGACGCTCGACATGGCGGAGGTAGAACCCCCGCGGGCACTCCCGGAAATGCCGCAACGCGGTCACCGACAACCTGCCGGCCAGCATCCCACCCGGCTCGATCGGCCGGACGAACTCCGGCAGCTCGCCGGCTGGATCCCGCAGGGCTCCGCGCAGAACCTCAATGCTTCCCTGCGGCTCCAACGCCCCCCTACTAACGCCCGCCTCGCCCACCTCCGGCGCGCGGGTGATCGTGCAGGTCCATTGCATCTCCGGGCAGACACGCTCGCCGTTCGCCACCTCGTCCGGATGAATACCCAGCGCCTCCAGTATCCACTCGAGCCACGGGCCGGCGCTCACTCCCCCGTCTTTGCGCACCGAGTAGCTGCTCGACAGCAGCAGATGGTCGCGCGCCCGTGTGAGCGCCACGTACAGCAGCCTGCGACGCTCGGCCTCCTCGCGCGCCTTCTGCCGCCTCCTCACGGTCTCGCCCGCCGCGCCCCACTCGCGGTTGCCCTCCTCGTCCTCGACCTTCGGCACAGGCCCGGTGTCGACCGAGAGCATCATCCGGCCGTCGCCCCCGCCGCGGCGGCTCCACTGCATGTCCGGGATCACAACCACCGGCCACTCGAGCCCCTTTGCTCTGTGCACGGTCAGCAGCGAGACGACGTCCGCGTCCTCCTCGTGAACGCTCGCGAGCGCCTCGTGATACTCCGTGGTCACAAGGTCGCTAAGGTAGTCGGTAAACTGCCGCAGGCCGAACTCACCCGTCTCCTCGAAGCCCCGCGCCAGGTCGGTCAACTTGTCGAGATTCGCCGCTGCCTGCCGCCCGGCAAACTGTGTCAGGTGGATCGCGGCAAGCCCGGTCTCCGCCAGCATCCGCTCCACAAGCTCCGAGAGCGCCAGGCGGTCCTTCACCGACCGCAAGCCGGCGATGACGTCTCGTGCTCGCCGGATGCGTTCGACCTGCTCGTCCGGGAGCTGCGCCTGTCGCGCGAACTGCCCCTCGGCCGCCTGCTGCACCGCCGCCCACAGCGGCTCGCGCTCGCGCGTCAGCCAGTAGATCGCATCATCCGAGAGCGCAAACATCGGCGATCGCAGCGCGCCGACCAGCGCCAGCTCATCCGCCGCGTTCTCGAGCACGCGCAGCAGGTTGATGCAGTCGCGGATCTCCTGGCGGTTGTAAAAACCCCGCCCTGCGACGGTGTAGTACGGAACCTCCGCCCGCCGCAGCGCATATTCGTAGATGTGCACGCTGCTCATCGACTGGAAGAGCACGCCGATGTCGCCATATTCGACCGGCCGGGTGCAGCCCGCGTCCGGATCGTGCACCTCGAGCTCCGCCCCCTCGACCATCTGCCTGATCCGTGCTGCGAGCGCCTCCGCCTCCGCCATTCGCGCCTGTCGCGCCGAGAGGCTGCCGGCGTCCTCGTCGCTCTCTTCACCGCCCTCGCCGGGGTCCGCAGGCTGCAGCATCAGCTCGACGTCACACGGCAGCTCGAGCTTCTCGCGCCACGCGCTGACGGCCTCGTACTGCGCCTCGTACTCGGCCGTCGCCGAGCCCATCACGGCCTCGTGCGAGAACACGAAGTTGTGGAAATCCACCAGCGAGGGGTGGCTCCGCCGGCTCTGCTCCAGCGTCAGCACGTCGCAGCCCTCGGCCGCGTCGAACTCCTCGATCGTGCGGTTGAAGACCGTGACATCGGCGTTGCGAAAGGCGTAAATCGACTGCTTCGCGTCGCCGACGACGAAGAGCCGGCCCGGCGGCGGAGAATCGTCTCCTGGATCGACCCCCGCGATGCGCCAGATAATCTCCTTCTGCAGCGCGTTCGTGTCCTGAAACTCGTCCACGAGCACATGCTCATACCGCGCGCTGACGCGTTTGCGCACGTCCTCGTTGTCGCGCAGCAGGTCGCGCGCGAGAATCTGCAGGTCGGCGAAGTCCAGCGCTGAGCGCTCGCGCTTACGGTCGCGATACGCGGCCGCCGCGACCGACGCCTCCGCGCAGGCCGCGGCAGCAAGCTGAGCCGTCTGCCGGTCCTCGGGATTGTCCAGCGCCTCGACCTGCTCCCGGTACTCATTCTTCATGTCCGCCAGCGAGCAGAACGCCGCACGCACGCGCTCCAGCTCATCGAGCCGCCCCTTCCACTCACTCTGCGCGCCGCATTTGTGGCGGTTCACCGAGGCAAAGAGCTCCCGCAGCGCCGAGATCCGCGCCTCGCTCCCGGCCTCCGCGTCCATCGCGATCTTCACGAGCCCCAGCAGCTTCTGCTGCCGATCTCCAGCGGTATCGCCCGGCACCGGCGTGATCGTCGTCAGCGCGTCTACCGCCTCGCGCCAGCGTCTGTCGCCCAGGACCGCCTCCAGCAGCCGCCGGCGCTCCGGGACCATCATCTCCTCCCAGAGCCCGAGCAGCGTGTCGGCGTCAGGAGGATCGTCGAGGAAGCGTTCGAGCTCTTCCCGCTCACCCACCAGCCGGCCTATCTCCGCCTCCGCGCCCGACAGCCCCCACGCCGCCACGACCGTCCGCGCGGTCTCCAGCCCCTCGTGCAGGCGATCGAGCAGGCTCTGCCGGACGCAGTCGCGAAGCAGCAGGTGCTGATCCGTCTCCGCGAGCATCTCGAACTGTGGATCGACGCCGGCCGCCACCGCATTCTCCCGCAGCAGCCGCGCGCACAGGCCGTGGATCGTCGTCACCGGCGCAAGCGCCAGCCCGCGCGCGGCCCTGCGCCATCTTCCGCGCTCTTCCTCCGGCAGGCCCTTGCTCGCCGCCATCTCCCGGCACCGTCGCCGCACGCGATCACGCAGCTCCGCCGCGGCCTTCTCAGTGAAGGTGACCGCGATGATCCGCCGCACGTCCACGCCCGCCTCGATGATCGCCGTGTACCGCTCGACCATCCTGTAGGTCTTGCCGCAGCCCGCGCCGCTTGTCATGATGAAGCTCGTGGACAGGTCTGTGACCCGCTCGGAGATCGG
>JALGTR010000011.1 GCA_029821265.1 Candidatus Zipacnadia bacterium | reverse complement strand
GACCTGGCTGCCGGCGAGCGCCCGGACGCTCTCGGCTGCGCCCTCGATGCGCCGTTCGGGCAGGCCGGTGTATTGCGGAGGCGCAACGGTAACTGCAAGGTCGAGGATGGCCGGTGGCTGCGGCGGAGGCCCGGCGGGCTCGGCGATCACCGCGGCCGCAGGCACGTACGTCTCAGGGGTGCGCGGCGGAATGAGCGCCCATGCGGCGACGACGAGGACGATCGATGCGAGGGCGGCGATCGCTGCGGCGACCAGCGGCCGGCGGTCGAGCGCCCGCGCCAGCGGCAGATCGCGCAGGGCCTCGGTGGCCTCCGCTACCACGCGCCTGCACAGCGTCTCGGAGCATGCCCCCCGGCCAGCGGGCCCATGTGTGATCTCCACGGCCGTTGCGACGCGATCCTGGAGGAACGGAAATGCGTGCTCGATGGCCAGCGCGGCTTCGATCGGCCGCACACGGCTGCACGAGCGGATTGCCGTGGGAGTCAGCAGCGCAACGAGGGCCGCGAGGCGAACCTCAGGGGCGTCAAGAACGCCCGGTCCGGCGACGACGATCGCGACGGTCAGCGCCAGAGCGGCGAGCGCAATGCCCTGCAGCAGTCCGGCGGCAGCCGCAATGGCGCGCCGCCTCAGAACGTAGGGGCGGAGAGCCGCGTCAAGCCGCGTTCTCTCGGCGCTCACATCGCCAGCCTCCGGTCCCGGCTACGAGGTGGGCGGGCCACCCGGGCGACTCTCCTCACCGTACCAGATGTCCTCGAGGCGGAACTGTCGGTTGTACATCTCGGCGTAGACGCCGTTCCGCTGCATCAGTTCCTCGTGGCTGTCCTCCTCCACGATCTCGCCACCCTCGATCACGATGATCTTATCGGCGTCGCGGACCGTGGAGAGCCGGTGCGCGATGACGAAGGTCGTCCGGTTGTGGCGCAGCTCATCGAGCGCGCGTTGAATGAGCTGCTCGGCCTGCGTGTCCACCAGCGAGGTCGCCTCGTCGAGGATCAGGATGCGGGGATCCGCGAGCAGCGCGCGGGCGATCGCGATGCGCTGCTTCTGGCCGCCCGAGAGCTTCACGCCACGCTCGCCGATGAGCGTCTCGAAGCCATTCTCAAGCTCATCGATAAACTCGGTGGCGTATGCGCGGCGGGCCGCCTCCTCGATCTCCTCATCGGTTGCGTCGAGGCGGCCGTAGCGGATGTTCTCGCGCACCGTATCGTTGAACAGGAAGGTATCCTGCAGCACGATGCCGATCTGCCTGCGCAGCGAATCGAGCTTGACGTCGCGCACATCGTACCCGTCCACGAGTACGCGGCCCTCTATCGGATCGTAAAAGCGAGGAATCAGGTTAACCAGCGAGGTCTTGCCCGCGCCGGAGCGACCGACGATCGCCACCGTCTCCCCCGGCTCGGCCTCGACCGAGATCCCGCGGAGGACGATCTCGCCCGTCTGGTAGCGGAAGGTCACGTTCTCGAGCTCGACATGGCCCTCGAGCGGTCCGAGCTCGATCGCGTCCTCCTTCTCCTGGATCGCCGGCTCTTCGTCGAGAAGCTGGAAGATACGCGCGAGAGACGCCAGCGCGCGATTGAAGACATTGTGCACGCGAACGAGGCTCCGAATCGGGTTGTAGAAGCTCTGCATATAGGCCAGGAAGGCCACAATCTGACCGGGGGACGCGTCGCCCGTGGTGGTCATCCGCGCCCCGAAGTAGATGACGCCGATGAGCCCGAGAGTCGTCATGAAGCCCATCGCAGGGAAGAACGTCGACCACAGCCAGATGCCCTTCACCGAGGCCTGATAGTACTCGGTGCTGTCGCGCTCGAAGCGTTCATACTCGTAGTCCTCGCGGTTGAAGGCCTTGACGACCTGGATCCCCTCAAGGCTCTCCTGAAGGCGCGAGTTGATGTCGCCAAGCTCCTCGCGAATCCGCTCGTAAAGCGGCCTGATGATCCGCGCGAAGATGACCACGCCGGCCAGAAAGATCGGCAGCGGCGCCATGCCGATCAGCGCGAGCTTCCAGTTCATCACCAGGATGATCGCGATAGTGCCAATCACCGTCAGCGAATCGGTGATGATCGTGTCGACACCATGCACGACCATATCCTCGACGGTGTTCACGTCGTTGGACACGCGCGACATGATGTCTCCGGTACGGCGCGCCTCGAAGAATGACAGCGACTGCTTCAGCAGGTGCCTGTAGGCGTTGAGCCGCACCTCGAGCACGAAGCGCTGCCCGAGCCGGTGCATGACGTTCATCCGCATCGCGCTGAACGCCTGCTGGGCGAAGTACGCGCCGATGAGCAGCCATCCAAGTGTCGGGAGGGGCTGCAGATTCCGGTCGCGGATAACGTCATCGAATATCCTTCGCAGCACCTGCGGGGCGTAAAGGCCCGCCGCGGTTGCCACGAGCATGCTGATGAGCCCGAGAAGCAGTGTTGGCCAGTGAGGTCCGAGATGCCGCGCGAACCAGCCCAGCATTCGGCGATCGTTTATCGATAAGGGCTCAACCTGCTCTTCATCGCGGTCTTTCGCGTGGTGATGACCGCGCCATCCATGCCTCATTGCTGTCTCTCCCAAACCCCGCCCGTCCATACATCAGGCAGGGCTGAAAAGTCCTCTTCAGGGGGACCGGCCGACCCGCGTTCCCCACCTTCCCCGCAAGTCAGTCCATTATAGCTTCGAGGCGGTGCCGATGACAAGACAGTTGCTTGTGCAATCTTTTTCTGCGAGGTCTAACGGAGCAGGCGCACCCAGTTGAAGCCGGGGCCGATGTAGGCCGCGCCGCCCCCCAGATCGTCCATCAGGCCGATGCTCGTGTCCGCGTCGGCATGCTCGAGCTGCTGGCGCTCCCTGATGCGTGCAAGCAGGTTCTCGGCCTCACGCAGACCCGGTTCGATCGAGAGCACTGCAAGCAGGTGCTCCTCCGCCTCCTCATATCGGCTGTGCGAGGCGTATGTCGAGGCAAGGGCCATCCGCACCGGAATGAGCCCCGGATCCTCGCGCAGCACATCCTCCCAGATCTCGATCGCCTCGGTCACGCGGCCCTCCTCGGCCGCAATCGCTCCAAGGTGGATCCGCGCCGAAAGCCGCACCTCGTCGCGATCGCTCAATTCCGAAGCCTTCTGCAGTGCCTCAGCCGCGCGCCTGCGTCGCCCAAGCGCCGCCAGTGACACCCCGAGGTCGTGCCACGCGTCGTCGTTCTCGGGATCCAGCCGCAACGCCTCCTCATACTGTTCGACGGCCTCCTTGAAGCGGTTGCCGACGGCCAGGACGTCGCCCAGTTCGTTGTGCAGGCACGCCTCGCCCGGATGGCGCTCCAGTGCTCGGCGATAGGCCTTCTCGGCCGCGACCAGATCGCGCTTGGCCAGCAGCCGGCGGCCGTGGTTCTGGAAGTAATCCACCACCTCGTCCTCCTCCTGCACCTCGCGCAGAACGAGGCCGCACGCCAGACAGACGCGGCCCGCAGGGCTGACAGGACGCCTGCAGGCAGTGCAGACCCGAACGCTGGGGCCCGGGGCAACGGGACCACGCTCGAGCTCGCGGCTCTCTCTACGAGCCAGCCGGGAGAGGTTCGACCGCGTCGGCGCCTGCTTGAGCAGGTCGACGAACGCGTTAACGCTGCCCGGCCGGTCGGAGATCTCCGGCGAGGTCGCGGCCACGATCGCGGCCCGCAGCTGAGGCGGCGTGGCGTCCGGCAGATCACCAAAGTCGATCTGCTCCTGCACCGGCCCGACATTCGGCCCTCCCTCGACCTCGAGGTATGAAAACCGACTCTGCCCCGGGGATGCGGAGGTCGAAACGGGCACCCCGCCCCGAAGCGCTGCGTAGAGAAGCACGCCGAGGCTGTAGATGTCCGACGCCGGATGCAGCACCCCGCCTTCGACGAACTCGGGCGCGAGGAAGACCTCGTGTCGTGCCGTGTAGCGTGGACGCCTGCGCACCGAATGGCCGTAGAGCGCCACGATCGCAAAGTCCGTGATGCGCACGCTCCCGTCCGGCATCAGGAAGATATTCTCGGGCCGCAGGCTCGTATGGTAGACGCAGCGCTGGTGGGCGTACATCAGGCCGATGCAGATCTGCCGTCCGAGCGCCACGACCTCGTATGGGTCGAGCGCGCCCTCCTCCTGCAGCGTCTCGGCGAGGGTGCGCGCGTCCACATACTCGCCGATCAGCGCCACGTGATCGCCGTGCATGACGACATGGGACACGTCCGCGATCGCGGGGTGGCTGAGGGCCATGACGACCCGGGCGATGCGGTTGAAGGCGCGACCGGGGGCCCGTCGCGCAGGCTCGTGGAAGCGCTTGAGCGTCAGCCGCTGGCGCTTCTCTTCGTGGACGACGGCGAAGACGGTGCCGTGCGGCCCCGAGCCCACAACATCCTGCACCAGGTAGGGCCCCACGTGCACAACGTCCTCGTTTGAGCGATGCTCGGCCATGGTCTCACGCCTGCAGAAAGGGTGATATCCGATGGCTGAGATTTCGCCACGGGGCCGCGCGCGCCTTCCCGCGGAGGAGTCCTCGCGAACGCGTCGAACGTACCTGCACATGCCAGGTTGCACTGCTGATGGAGGCTAACCATGGCCAACTGCCCGGTCTGTGGCACCGAGACGGACGCCGACGCAAAGTCCTGTCCCGAGTGCGGCGCCAGTCTCGCCACTGACGATGCGGATACCCCGCAGGCTGTTCGCGAGATGGCCGCCGAGTATGCCCAGCGGGTGCGCGAGAATCCCGACGACACCGCAGCGCGCTACGACCTTGCGCTCGCGCGCATGTACGAGCGCAAATGGGGGCCGGCCATTGAGCAGCTTGAGAAGGTGATCGAGCTCGAGCCGGACTTCGCGGATGCATGGGGCAATCTCGCCGTCTGCCTGGCGCGTGTCGGTCGGCCCGATGACGCCCGGGAGGCCGTGGATCGCGCGCTGGAGCTGAACCCGGACAAGAAGCGTTTCCGCAAGATCCGGCGGCAGCTCGACGGGCGGACGCACTGAGCGACGCCGCTTAGTAGTTGGGTTCCTCGGGCGCGCCCCGGTTCGCCGCGGAGCGATCGGCGGCGAGACAGACCCGGCTTGTGCGGATACCGTCGGCGATGTTCGGCACGCAGTCGCGGCCTGCGAGGATGCACTCCACCAGGTGGTCTATCTCCTGCTGGAACGGGTGATGCTCCACATCACCGCTGGATGGCTCGATGCAGGGGATCTCGAAGTAATCCTGCTGCTGGGGCGCCAGCCACCGGCTGTACACCTCGTTGCCCAGCGCCGTCCCCTCGCTCCCCATCAGCTTCACGTTGAACCGATACGGTGATACGATCTCGAGAATCGACGAAATCTTGCCGATCGCCCCGCTCTCCCACTCAACGATGCACACCGTCGCGGGGTCATACTCGAGGCCCAGCGACGGATTGCTGTGCGAGTGCGCGCTGACACGCGCCACCTCGCCCATGTAGTTGCGCGCCATGTCCACCGCGTGGCAGCCACCGGTGAGCATCGCGCTCCCGGCGAGGTCCTTCTTCGCGATCCAGCGATCAGCGCGGATGACATCGCCCATCCCGTGCCAGTAGTCGGTCTCGCAATAGAACAGCTCGCCCAGAGCGCCGCGCTGCACGAGGTTCTTGATGTTGATCACCTGCTGGTTCCAGCGGAGCACGAAGCTCACCACGCTCGTCACGCCCGCCTTCTCGACCGCTGCTCCGAGCTCGTCCAGCTCCTCCTCGTTGATGCCTGCGGGCTTCTCGAGGCAGATGTGCTTCCCGGCCTGAGCGGCCGCGATGGCGTCCGATGCATGCAGGAAGTTCGGTGTGGTTACCGAGACGATGTCAACCTCGTCGTCGGCCAGCAGCGCGTCGTAGTCATCATAGATGCGGCAGTCGAGGCCAAGCTCCGCGACCAGCTTCTCGGCGCTCTCCCTCGTGCGGCTGGTGACGCCGACGATGCGGGTGTGCGGATTCCTGAGGTAGGCCTTCGCGTGCTCGTGTGCTACCCAGCCGCAGGCGTTGATCGCTGCACCGAGTTGCTCCTGGCCCGTCTCGCCCATGGTCATTGCTCCTCTCAGCCGCCCTGCGTGGCCGTCACCTCGCGGGGCTCAACGGTATACTCGTCCTCGCCGACGCTCACCAGCAGGTAGTGGTGGAACCCACCGTGCGCCCGACGGACGTACAGCGGGCCCCCCGCTCCGCCGGCGATGAAGTAGTGGATGCCGTCCTTCTCCTGATGGTTGTAGAGGTGCTCGTGGCCCGAGAACACGCAGTCCACGCCGCTATCGACGAACAGCCGATGCAGGGCGTCGCGTTCCTCGGGGTGAAGATCGAGCGATGAGCCGACATGCCCGTCCACCGGAAAGAGCGGACGGTGCAGCGCGACGAAGGTGAACCTCGCGTCCGCGCTGGCCGCGAGGTCCTGCTTCAGCCATTCGAGCTGCTGGCCGTCGATGCGACCGGCCGAGCCGGCTGTCTCGGTGTTGAGCAGAATGAAGTGGCAGCCGCCGTAGTCGAAGGACCGGTAGAGCTTCTTGAAGTGCTCAACGAAGATCTGCGCGTTCGCGCTCATGCCCATGATGTCGTGATTCCCGGGCGCCAGCGCCACGGGTATGGTCCGATGGGCCTGCAGCGGCGCGATCGCGTGGAAGAAGCCCTCCCACTGGCGTCGAACGGTGGACTGATTCGATGAGCCGTTGATGTAATCGCCGGTTCCGATCGCGAACGCCACATCGAGTTGGCCCACCTCGGTGGCAATCGCCATCATCACGGGGCTCCACTCGCGCTCGCCCGGCTGGCAGTCGCCAAAGACAACGAAGCTGAACGGCTCCGGCGCGATCGGAGCCGCCTCCTGCGCCACAGAGCAGGATACGAGGGCCCCGACCAGAAGCAGCAGTGTGACCGCGCGCGCGAGTCGCATCACTATCACCGGTGGCGAAAACGTCCGCCTGCGATCGGTTGTTCGCAGTCCGAGAGGCTCAGAAGAGCTTCGCGATCTCGTCCTGGTCGAAGCGTGGTAGATCGAACCAGTCGGAGCCGCGTCGGATCCTCACACCCTCAGCCGGCTCGACGCAGTCGCCTATCCGCGCGCACTCGATCCCCGCATCCCGACAGGCGGTGATGATGGCGTCGGCATCGTCGGCAGCGACAGCCATCAGGAGTGATCCAGAGGCGATCAACCCGAGCGGCTCCAGCCCAAGCTCGTCGCAGAATGCCTCGGTCTCCGGGAAGATCGGGATGTCCTCAAGCGCGACCGCAATTCCTACCCCGCTGGCGATCGCCAGTTCATGCAGTCCTGTCGCAACCCCGCCTTCGGTCGGGTCGTGCATCGCGTGGACGTCCCCGGCCTCGATCGCGATCTGCGCCTCCTGTAGCACGTTGATGCCGGGCTCATGGAGCATATTCGCAGCGCGCCGGACGGTCTCTTCGTCAAAGCCGCGCTCGATAAGTTCCTCGCCGATCTCGCGCGCGATGATGGACGTGCCCTCCACAGCGACGCCCTTGGTCAGCAGCAGCGCATCACCGACCCGGGCGCCCTCGCTCGTGACAAGCCGATCCTTCCGGACCTCTCCGAGCATGAAGCCCACGAGCACCGGGCGGTCGAGGTTCCACGTGACCTCGGTATGCCCGCCGACGAGCGCAATGCCGAGCTTCCGGCAGGCCTCGTTAAGCTGCTTGAAGATCGTCCGGGTGAGGTGAGCGTCACTCCCCTCCTCGGGCAGGAGGAGGGTGGCGAGAAACCAGCGCGGCACCCCACCGGAGGTCGCGACATCGTTGGTGTTTACGCTGACCGCGTAGTGGCCGATCTCGTCAGTCGCAAAGGTGATGGGGTCGGTCTTGGCGATCAGGTAGAGGTCATCACGGCCCCACTCGAGCACCGTGACGTCTCTGCCGATACCCGGCCCGACGATGACGCTCGGATCGTCGATCGTCAGATCGTGCAGGAGCGTGGCGAGAAACTCCGGCTCGAGCTTGCCGACGGGAAACCGGTTCTCCATGGTCACTCCTTCTCGGGCAGGCACAGGACGTCCGCGACGTATGCCGCTGAGGGGAGGAGCATGTGCGCCCCGGCCTCCTCGAACTCCTCTGCCGTGGTCTTCGCCGTGAGCACCCCTGCCGTCCACGTCCCGGCGGCGTGTCCCACCTCGATGTCGGTGATGTGGTCGCCCACCATCAGCGCCGCATCCGGCTCGACCTCGAGGGCCTCAAGCGCCTCGTGCAGGTGCGCCGGATCGGGCTTGACCAGCTCCACATCATCGCGCGTAAGCAGCACCTCGTGTGCCAGCGGGTGCCGCTCCATCACGGAAGCCACGCCAGCGCGACAGTTGCGCGTGATGATCCCCACGCGTCGTCCGCAGCGCTGGAGCTGTGCAAGCGTCTCGACGACGCCGGGGAAGGGGACCGCGACGGTGGTCGAGAGCAGCTCGACCTCCTGCATGGCCTGTTCGGCAGCCGCCCGGAAGCGCGCCTTCTCCGCCGGATGGTCGAGCAGCTCAAGCGACTGATCGACGATCTCGAGGATGTACCGCTTCGCGTCGAGGTGGTCGGAGAGACCCCACTCGCGGGCGAGGTCGAGCACCCGCTGGCGCATCAGCGCGAAGTCGATGTTCGTCTCCGCCAGCGTGCCGTCGAAGTCGAAGATGACCGCGTCGATCGCCGCGGGCTCGAAGTCCGTCAGGATCTGTGGCGTCGGCTGTGTGCTCATATCATGAGTTGGCGAGGCCCGGAAGGTGCCCTGCGCCGGGTCACTCGCGGATGGCAGCGGTTTCCGGAACCGCAGAGCCGGGGGCGCGAGCTCGCGCGGACCGGTACGGGTGCGCGCAGTGTCGACGGTGACCGGCAGGCCCGGAAGCCTGCCGGTCACCCACAACGAACGTCACGGAGCCGGGGTCTCGGCGGCATCGGCATGAACGCCCGCCGCCTCAGACTCGATCCGCTGTTCGAGCTCCTGGAGCGCCTTTGACTGCTCCGCGTTCTTCTCGACATAGGTGGCGATGTCGCCCTGCGCCCGCGCCTCCTCGGCCTCGCGGTCGAGGCGCATGACGCGGTCGAGCATCTGCCTGAGCGTCTCTATGACCTCGGGCGATATCTCCTCACCACCAGCCACGCCGGACACCGTCGGCGGTTGCTCGCCGCCCTCCTCGGCGGTGGTCTCCCGCACGTTGATGGCGCCGAAGAGCTTCGCAAGCGTTGTCTCGAGGTCGCGGCCCCAGACGATGTTGTCACCGTAGGCCATGATGACCCGGCGCAGCTCAGGCAGACCCGTGTCCTCGGCCTCGAGGTACAGCGGCTCCACGTAGAGCAGCGAGTTCTCGAGCGGTATCACCAGCAGGTTGCCGCGGATCACTCGCGAGCCGGCCTGGCTCCACAGAGTGATCAGCTCGGATATCTCCGCGTTCTGCGATATCCGCGATTCGATCTGCCACGGTCCGTAGATCGTCTCGCGCGGGAAGTTGTAGACCAGCAGCTCCCCGTAGTTGGGTTCATCGCACCGTGCCGCCATCCACGCCACCATCACGCGTTCCTCCTGGCCCTGGAGCACGAACGGCATCATGAGGAGGAACTCGGGCTTGTCGGCGCCCGGAAGCTGCATGACGACGTAGTAGGCCTCCATCTGCCTGCGGCCGAATGAGTAGATCTCCGGCGGAATCGCCCAGCGGTCCTCTTTGGAGTAGAAGACGCCCGGGTCCTTCATGTGGTAGTCGGCGTAGGCGCCGGCCTGGATGGCGAAGAGTAGCTGCGGATAGCGCAGGTGCTTGCGCAGGTTGTCCGACATCTGGTCGATCGGCTTGAAGAGCGTGGGGAAGATCTTCTGGTAGCAGCGCACCAGGGGATCCTCGGGATCGACCACATAGTACTCGGGGGTGCCATTGAATGCGTCGCAGACGACCTTGACCGAGTTGCGGAAGTAGTTCCCCAGCGGCGCGGGCACGCGGCCGAGTCGCCGGAGCGGATGCGAGTACGGATACTTGCCTGAGATCGTGTACGCGTCGACGATCCACTTGAGCGTGCCGTCATCATCGACCACCAGGTACGGGTCGGGGTCGTACATCAGGAACGGTGCCACGGCCTGCATGCGCTCGGGGACCGTCCGCTCGATCTGGATGCGGCTCTCAGAGGTCGGCTGGTTCGTGAACAGAATGCGCACGTCCGGGAAGAACCGCGCGAAGAACGCGAAGCGGCGGAAGAAGTTCGTTAGCTGCACGCCCCCGGTGCCGTCGTAGTGGGTGGTCTCCACGACGCCATCGTCGCCGGCGGTCGAGTAGTGTACCTCAGGCTCCTGCGTGTTGACGATGACAAAGTCCTGGGTGGTGATGTCGCCGGGCACACCGCCGTAGCCACGACGCGGCTGGTTGGGGCCGTCACGCGGCTGTCCGCCCCCGGGGCCAGGTTCGGGCTCCTGCGGCGCCTGCTCCTGCTGCGTGGTCAGGGGCGTCTCGGGCGGACTGGTAATCTCGATCAGCCGGGGCCGGATGCTCGCCGAGTAGTACACGCCCGCCTGCGTGATCTCCGGCAGCCCCTCGCGCACGCGCGGGGGGATGTCGCCAATCCAGTAATTCGGCAGGCCCTCGGCGCTGATCTCGTTAACCGGGGACATCGCGAGGCCATAGCCGTGGGTGTACTTCAAATGCATGTTCACCCACTGCTGGGCGCCGGGGATCTTGTCCGCGTTGAGCTGTCGCGGCGCCAGCATGACCTGCCGCAGACGCCCATCGACCACGTAGCGATCGACGTCAACATCCGGGAAGTTGTAGTAGGCGCGGATGGCCTGCTCCTGGTTGTAGGTGCGCTGCAGCGGTCGGTGGTCCCACAGGCGGATGTTCTCGATTGTCGCCCAGTTCCGCTCGATCATGTTGGCGTCGAGGTCTTCCTCGACGTCGAACACCCGCTCCTTGACCATGTGGGTACCGTAGGCGTAGTTCGTCGCCTCGATGTTGCGCTCGATGTACTTGCGCTCCTTGTCAAGCTCGTTCGGCACAACAACCAGCTTCTGCATCGCCAGCGGGTATACGGTGCCGCCGAGGAAGCTCAGCAGCAGCAGCCCGCCGACCGCGCCGGCCGGAAGCTTATAGTTGCGCGTCTTGATGGCCACAAAGGCGATGACCGCACAGACCAGCGCCGCAACCATCAGAATCCACAGGACCGGCAGCCGCGCATTGATATCGGTCCAGCCCGCCCCGCCCTGGAATGCGCTGGAGCTTGTCGAGAAGAGCAGGTTGAACATCGCGAGCCGGTAGCCGTAGATCTTCACCAGCAGCGCCGCGCCGAGCAGACCCAGCGCGTGTGTACGGGCCCGCGGGATCGCCTGGATGTTGCTACCGACCAGCCGAATGGCCTCCTGGTAGAGATGAACCAGCACGCTGACCACGAAGGTGACGATCAGCGCGTAGTAGATCGACCGCCAGACCCATTCGATGAAACGCAAACGGAAGACGTAGAAGCCCGCGTCGATCTCGAAGATCGGATCGGTCTTGCCGAAGGGAACCCAGTTGAGAAACTGCAGCCACTCCAGCCAGTGGGCGCTGGCGAGCATCCCAGCCATGAGTGCGCCAACCAGCGAGAATACCAGCAGCGCTCTGTCGGCGTACTGCTCGATCTGCTCCCGCTCCTCCTCGGGCAGCAGCCGCCTGCCGATAAACGTCACGTCACTCGGCAGCGGCCTCCGGGCGTAGCGCAGGTTTGCGTAGAGGAACGCAAAGAACGCCACGCCGACAACCAGCCCCAGACCGAGCTTGGTCCAGAACATCGTCCCCCAGACCGCCGCCAGGTCGAACGAGTCGAACCACAAAAGGTCGGTGTAGAGCGTGAGGCCCTTGCCGATAAGAACCAGCGCGACGATAGCGACAAGCACGTACAGTAGCCAGCGATTGGACGTGTCCACAGAAGAGAGTCCTCCACTTCATCTACGACTGATTCGCGGCACCGGGTACCCCCCGGGCCAGTAATGGCAATCGAGGTGTGCGATGCGCCGGGGCGTGAGCCTCCCGTATTACTCGAGTGAGTCCTCGTCAAGGTCGATCTTATCGACCAGGTCTTTGAACTTCTCGAGGTTCTCCTCATCGACGACGCTTTCCGGGACGACCGCCGCCACGTCGAGGACCTCCTCGGCAACGTATATCTGGCAGTTGGCCCGCAGCGCCAGCGCAATGGCGTCCGACGGGCGGGCGTCGATCTTCAGCCGCTCGCCGTCGCGCACTATGTGAAGCAGCGCATAATACGTCGTGTCACTCAGCCGCGTGATCTCGATGCGCTCGAGTTCGCCCTCGAGCTCGTTGATCACCGACAGCAGCAGGTCATGCGTCAGCGGCCGGCCGATATCCTCACCGCTGATGCCCATCGCGATGGCCTGCGCCTCGAACATGCCGATAATAATCGGCAGCAGGCGGCGTTCCTCGTCATCGGCGAGGATAACGAGCGCCTTCTGGCTGGGGTGGATCCCCACCTTGTGCACTGTCATGCGCACCATGCGTACACGCCTCCTCCGCCCCTCCCTGCTGCCTGCCAGCCGTCCGCTGTCAGGGCACGCGGTGACAGCGACAGCAGCGTGAAGCGTAACACAGGCCGCGGGTGAAAGTCAAATCAGCCGCGCGCTCGCGCCCCCGGCACGGAGACGCACTTCGCCCGCCTCAGGGCGTGCGGGGGCTATCGGCGCCGACGCCGACGCGCCAGGTAGCTCACCAGAGCCGGGCCGAAGGGTCGGTCGGTCACGAAAAGCTGGTGATCGATCCCATGTCGGACGCAGCCATCGCGGATGCGGTCGACGTGACGGCGCATCGCCTCACCGTACTCGTCCCGAACCTCGGCCGCATCGGTTGCGAGCCGCTCGCCGGTCTCCATATCCTCGACGATCGCCGGACCGCGCAGCCCAAGGTCGATCTCACCGCGGTCGAGCACCTGCAGCAAGATCAGATCGTGGCCGCGATGCCTGAGCACCCCGACTGCGCGTAGGATGTCGCGCGGATCGCCGAGCAGATCGGACAGAACCACCACGAGACCGCGTCGCTGGAGCGTGGATCCGATCGACAGCAGCGCCTCGCCGACCGAGCCCTCGCCACTGGCCTCGACGCCCTCAAGTGTGTCGAAAATGCGCTGGAGGTGACCCTTGCGGCTCATGGGGGCGAGATGGTGGCGCATCTTCACGTCGAAGACGCTCAGCCCGACAGCGTCGCGCTGGCGCCAGGCGAGGTAGGCAAGCCCTGCGCCCAGCCACGAGGCGCAGGTGAGCTTGGTGATACCGCTCTCCGGGTAGGCCATCGAGGCCGAGGCGTCCAGCAGCAGGTGGAGCGTGAGATTCGTCTCGGCCTCGTACTGCTTGATGAAGAGGTGGTCGCTGCGGCCATACAGCCGCCAGTCGAGGTGGCGTAGCTCGTCACCGTGCGTGTAGGGGCGGTGGTCGGCGAACTCAATCGACGCGCCGCGGTAGGGGCTGCGGTGCTGCCCGGAGTAGTGCCCCTCCACCATCGTGCGCGCGCGCAGCTCCATGGAGTCCAGTGACGCCAGCAGCTCCGCGTCGACTCCGTGCGCGGTGTCGGGGATCCTCCCCACTGCTACTCCTCGTGTTCGTGCGCGTCCAGCGCCTCAAGCCGCTTGATCTTCGGCTCGAGATTCGCCGGCGGGGTCTTCTCGGGGTGCCGCTCGTAGTAGTCCTTCGCGGCGGCGGCGATGCCCTCTTCGCCGAGGACCGAGCAGTGCATCTTGATGTTCGGCAGACCGTCCAACTCCTCGACGACGTCCTTGTTGCTCACCTCAAGCGCGTCCTCGACGGTCTTTCCCTTGACCAGCTCAGTCAGGATCGAGCTGACGGCGATCGCGGCACCGCAGCCGAAGGTCTGGAACTTGATGTCCTCGATGACCTCGGTCTCGTCATTGATGCGCATTGTGATCTTCATTATGTCGCCGCAACGAGGGTTGCCGACCTCGCCGACGGCGTTGGCGTCCTCGAGGACGCCGACATTGCGCGGGTTCTGGAAGTGCTCAATGACCTTCTCGGAGTATTGCATCAATAGCCCTCTCGCCGACGGGTATTCACGTCAGGCCACGTGTCTTAAGCGCATGCATTATACTCCAAACCCCCAGCAGCGGCAATGCTCCTCAGGGCGGGTAGAGCCGCAAATCGACACGCGCGGAGCTATTTCCTCGGCGGCTGGGTGGTGTAGATGAACTCCACGTTGCCGATGACCACCGTGTCGCCCTCCTCGACGCCCGCCTCGCGCAGCGCCTTCATCACGCCCTGCTCCTCAAGCTGCTGCTGGAACCAGGCGACGGCCTCGTCGGCCTCCATGTCCACCGTTGCGGCGAGTCGCTCGATCCGTGTGCCGCTGACCTCCATCGTCTCGCTGTCCACGCGCCGGACCGACATGCTCCGCCACGGCAGCGGCGGGATCTCCAGCTCCATCTCCGCCTCCTCCGGCGCCTCGCGCTCGACCTCGTGCCCGTGAGCGAAGAGGCGTTCGCGCATGTGATCGAGCAGCGGGTCGATCCCCTGGCCGGTGGCCGCCGAGATCGCGAAGACGGCGTAACCCTCCGCCTCCAGCTTTGCGCGAAGTTCCGGCTCGTTCTCTCGTGCCTGCGGCAGATCCATCTTGTTCAGCGCCACGATCTGCTCAAGCTCCGCGAGCTGCTCGTTATACATCTTCAGCTCATGGTTGATCTCGCGAAAGTCCTCGAGCGGGTCCCTACCCTCGAGGGCGCTCGCATCGAGCATGTGAAGCAGCAGCTTCGTGCGCTCGATGTGCCGCAGGAACTGGTCGCCAAGGCCCACGCCCTCGTGGGCGCCGACGATAAGCCCGGGCATGTCGGCGATCACCATGGTCGTGAAGTCCTCGAACTGGACCACGCCAAGGTTCGGCTGCAGCGTGGTGAAAGGATACGCCGCCACCTCGGGCTTCGCGGCCGACACACGGGCGATAAAGCTCGACTTGCCGGCGTTCGGGTAGCCGATGATGCCCACATCCGCAAGCAACTTCAGTTCCAGCCGCAGATGCCGCTCCTCGCCTGGAGCGCCACGCTGGCCGAAGCGCGGCGCCTGCCGGCTGGGCGTGGCGAAGGAGGCGTTACCGCGACCGCCCTTACCGCCACGCGCAACCAGCATCCGCTGTCCGCCGACGGTGAGATCCGCGACCTGCTGACCGAGGTCGAGGTCGTACACTACGGTGCCGGGCGGGACGGGCACGATCATATCCTGCCCGTTGCGCCCGCGATGCTTCTTCGACGTGCCCATTCGCCCGTGCTCGGCCTTGAAGACATTGCGGTACTGGAAATCCAGCAGCGTGCGCATGTCGTCCTTGACCTCGAGATAGACGTTGCCCCCGTCGCCGCCGTCGCCGCCGTTCGGCCCTCCCCGGGGCTCGAACGCCTCGCGTCGGAAGCTCACAACACCGTCACCGCCATCCCCCGCGCGAACGGTGATCTCCGCCTCATCGATGAAGTTGCTCATCGGTCACTCCCCGGTCTTGAATGCTGCCAACGAAAACTGCCGGCACACCTCGCGGGTGCCGGCAGTCATCGAAACCGCATTGGCGCGCCATGGCGCTCCTGTCAGGAGGCCACCTCGGCCTCTTCGGGCCAGACGTGAACGAGCTTGTTCCTGCCCTTCTGCTCGAACTCCACGAACCCGTCGGCCTTGGCGAAAAGCGTGTCATCGCTGCCGAGGCCCACGTTACGCCCCGGCATAAACTTGGTGCCGCGCTGGCGCACGATGATGCCGCCGGCCTTCACCTGCTGGCCCTCGAAGCGCTTGGTTCCCAGTCTTTTGCTTCGGGAGTCTCGCCCGTTTCGGGTTGACCCCATTCCCTTCTTATGAGCCATCTGTGCCAGCTCCCGTCCATTGAAGCGTACTCAAAAAGATTGCGTGCGTCCGGCGCCGGTCAGCCCGTGATATCCTCAACCTTCAGCGCCGTGAAGTGCTGCCGATGCCCGATCTTGCGGCGGTAGCGCTTCTTCGCCCTGTACTTCACAACAGTGACCTTCCGGTCGCGGCCCTGCTGCACCACCCGGGCCTTGACCGACGCGTCGTCGATGTACGGCCGGCCCACGCGCAGCTCACCACTATCGTCTCTGATCGCGAGAACTTTGTCGAGCGTGATCTCTTCGCCGGGCTCGGCGGAGAGGCGATCCACCTTCACGACCTGATCGGGCTGCATCATGTGCTGGCGCCCGCCGACTTCAACTATCGCGTACATGGCCCTGCTCCTTCGCAATCGTGCAAACCACACAAGCCAAAAGAAACAGTCGACGGCGCACAGTCTCGCGCCATCAACTGCCGGACGTATATTGTAACGCAACCCGCCGGCCCCGTCAAGGTCGATCGCGTTTGAAGTCTTCCAGGCCCGCCGACGGCTCATCGTCCGACCCCAGTGCCTCCTCAAGCTGGCGCATCCGGCGCTCGAGCCGTGACTGACGCAGCGCGTTCGTCAGGTCACCGCGCGTGCGTTCAACGGCTCCTCGGGCTTGATCCGAGCGTGTGCGCAGACCCTTCGTCACCGCCTGCGGGTAATCAAAGCTCATGATCGTCTGGTATATTTCGTCCATCATCTCCAGGTACTTCTCGGCCTCGTCGACCTCATCGTGCCGGATCAGGTCCAGCACATGGCGGCGCAGCTCACCCACCGCATCACCGAGGCCGTTCAGCCAGTCGGCGTGATCCACGCCGATCTCTGTGGGCCCCAGTAGCTCGCTGTCAGCGATCAGCGCCAGCACCAGGGCCGCCTCGGCGTACTCACGCGCGGCATCACCGACGAAGCCCGAGTAGCCGATCACCGGGCTCGCCGCAACTGCCGCCATCATCTGATCATGCAACTCTCGGGTGTGCGCGACCTGCTCGCGTGCCTCGTCGAAGTCCCCCCGGTGGACGGCCTTGATCGTGGCCGATGCCGCCTGCACCACCTCGCGCGAAGTGGTGTATGCCTGCTCGCGGTCCACGTGGATCTGCTCAAGCTGCTCGCGAGCCTCATCTGCGTACTGATCTATCTTACGGAGCATCGGCTCGATCTCTCCTCAGTGGCTGGGCCGGCTCAAGCTGCAACACACGGCGCACTGCATCAAAGCCGCGCGGTTTCCCCGATCTCCGCGCCGCGCTTGAGTGCATTCTCATTGTCGGGCATGTGCCGATGATGGCGCTCTGGTAGCATCGCGCGCAGTGACCCCGCCACGTCCTCGACGTCCATCAGACCCGTACCGGCCGCCCACGCTCCGATCAGCGCCATGTTGACTGTTCGTTCGTTACCTATCTCGGCGGCGATATCGTTCGCGGGCACCATCAGCACCCGGAAATCCCCCTCCGGCCGCTCTGGCACCAATGAGCTGTTAACCACCATCAAGCCGCCCCGCACCAGCGGCGCAGCGAAGTTCTCGACCGCCGTTGGGTCCATCAGAATCATCGAGGTCGGATGTTCGGAGGTCGGGCTGCCGACCCGCCCATCGGTGAGGACGATCGTGCAGGTGGAGTATCCGCCCCGCACCTCCGGGCTGTAGATCGGGAACCATGAGACGTTCAGTCCGATGTCCATCCCGGCCCTCGCGATGAGCTGGCCCGCGAGGTTCACGCCCTGCCCGCCCAGACCCGCCATGAAGAGCTCCTCACGCATTCGTATCGCCTCCTTCGTCTTCCTCGGCGAGGCGGTCGCGGAAGACCTCCAGCGGATAGTAGTCGATCATCTTCTCCTCGACGTGGCGGATCGCTTCGAGCGGGTCCATGCGCCACCAGGTGGGACAGATGCTCAGCAGCTCGACCAGTGCAAACCCCGCGCCGGCGAGCTGCGTCTCGAATGCGCGCCTGATCGAGCGTTTGCTCGAGCGGATGCGCGCAGGGGTGGTGAGCGCCTCGCGCGCGAGAAAGCTGGCGCCAGGGAGCGTCGCGAGCATTTCGCAGATGCGGATGGGGTAGCCGGCGGCCTCTACCGTGCGACCCTGTGGCGAGGTCGTCGTCTTCTGCCCCAGCAGCGTCGTGGGCGCCATCTGTCCCTGCGTCATCCCAAAGACCGCGTTGTTGATGAAGATGATCGTGATATTCTCGCTGCGGGCGGCGGCGTGGACCACCTCGGCCATCCCGATCGACGCGAGATCGCCGTCCCCCTGATAGCTGAAGACCACCGTCTCGGGTTGCACGCGCTTGATTCCAGTGGCCACCGCGGGGCCGCGTCCGTGCGCCGCCTGGACCGCATCGGTGTTGAAATACTCGTAGGCGTACACCGAACAGCCCACCGTCGCGATAGCCACAGTGCGGTCGATGATGTCGAGTTCCTCGAGCACCTCGGCCACCAGCCGGTGCGCTGTCCCGTGTGTGCAGCCCGGGCAGTAGCGCATCTCGACCTCGGTGAGACCCTTCGGATACGGGTTGATCAGCTTCGCCTCTGCCATCTCAATGCTCCTCAATCCCCGCAGGGATCGCTCACACGCGTGCGACGCCGGCTCTCAGCGCCGCCTCGCGGATCTTCTCGACCACATCGCCGACGGTCGGCACATTCCCTCCTGCGCGGCCGAGCAGATCGACCGGGCAGCGCCCCTCCACGGCCAGCCGCACGTCCTCGACGAACTGCCCCATCGACAGCTCGACGACCAGCGCCGCGTCCACCCGCTCGGCCCAGCTTCGGATCGGCTCGGTCGGGAACGGGAAGACGGTCTTCGGACGAATCAGGCGCGTGCGAATGCCGAGCTCGTCGTTCGCCTGCATGACCGCGCTCTCGCAGATGCGCGCGGAGATTCCGTAGGCGCAGATCATCACCTGGGGCTCGTCGGAGCCGAACTCGTCCCAGTCGGTAATCTCCTCCGCCGCCTGCCGGTAGCGCTCCTCGAGCCGCTGGCTGACGGCCTCCATCACGTCGAACTCCACCCACAACGAGTTGACGATGTTGCGCTCGCGCTGGTCCGGATCATGTGGGCCCACCGCCCACGGACGATCCGGTGCGGGCAGATCCCTTCGTGGAATCAGCTCGCACGGCTCCATCATGCTCGCGAGGATTGCGTCTGCCAGCACCATTACCGGGTTGCGGTAGCGATCCGCGATCTCGAACGCACCGGCGGTGAAGTCGTGCAGCTCCTGGACCGAGTACGGCGTGAGCGTGATGCAACGCCCGTCGCCGTGCCCGCAGCCGCGGGTCGCCAGCCAGTAGTCTGACTGCGCGGGGCCGATATTCCCCAGGCCCGGCCCTCCGCGCACCATATTCACCAGCACGCAGGGCAGCTCCGAGCCGAGGCAGTACGACAACCCCTCCTGCATCAGCGCGATCCCGGGCGACGACGAAGTCGTCATCACCCGCGCTCCCGCAGAGGCAGCGCCATAGACCATATTGATCGCGGCAACCTCGCTCTCGGCCTGCAGATAGACGCCGCCGATCTTCGGCAGCTCCTCGGCCATGTACTCGGGGATCTTGTTCTGAGGGGTGATAGGATAGCCGAAGAAATGTCGGCAGCCTCCCGCGATTCCACCCTCTGCGGTCGCCTCGTTCCCGGAGATGAAAACCTTTCGTCGCTGCTGACTCATCGGTACACCTCGACGCACACGCTCGGACACACGAGGGCGCAGATGCCGCACCCCGTGCAGCTCTCCTCGTCACACTGCTCGACCGGATGGTAGCCCTTCAGGTTCGTGCGCTCGGAGATCCTCAACGAATCTCTCGGGCAGAACTCGACACAGAGCATGCACTGCTTGCACCGCTCCGCGTCGATCTTCACTTTCGGCATGACGATCCCTCTCATAATCTCCTGCCCTACCGGCTGTTGGCACCCCGCGGGCCGTGGTGGCTACGCGGTTCTCGGTTGGGTCCCGGCGCGCACTCGCGCACGTGTCGTCTCCGCATTCCGCAACATCTCTGCGGCATGCTCGCGCGCAGCCTGCGCCGTGTCGCTCTCCCCCATCATGCGCGCGATCTCCCGCACGCGCTCCTCCTCGGTCAGTTCGTCCACGTCGATGACCGTCCGCTCGCCCTCCACCCGCTTTGTGACCTGGATCTGCCGGTCGGCGTGGCAGGCGATCTGTGGCAGGTGTGTGATGCACAGCACCTGCGCGTGCGCGGAGACCGCGACGAGCTTCTCGGCGACCGCAAGCGCGGTGCGCCCACCTATGTTGGCGTCCACCTCGTCGAAGACGATCGTCGGCACGCGGCTGCCCGCCGCGTTGATCGACTTGAAGGTTAGCATCACCCGCGAGAGTTCTCCGCCCGAGGCCACGGCCGAGAGCGGCCGCAGCTCCTCGCCGGGATTCGCGCTGAGCATGAACCGAACGCGATCGATACCGCCCGCGTCCGCGGCCCAGCGGCGCCCCTCCGCGTCGGGCAGGCCATCGTCGTCGGCATCCGCCTCGACCTGCACCGCGAAGCGCGCGCGCTCCATCCCAAGTGGGCGCAGCTCGGCCTCCACCCGCTCGGCCAGCCGCCCGGCAAGCTCCCGCCGCGATTCCGACAGCCGCTCGGCATGTTCCCCGGCCTGCCGCTCGAGCTTCGCGATGCGTCGCTCCAACTCCTCCGCGCTCTGCTCGGCGCTCTCCAGGGCATCGATCTCGGCCTGTGCCTGATCACGATGCTCGAGGATCTCGCGCACGCTGTCGCCATACTTACGCTTGAGGCCGGCAATTGTGTTCAGCCGCGCCTCGACCTCGTCGATCCGCTCGGGGTCCTCCTCCATCGCCTCGAGGTAGGACCGCATCGCGCGCGCAGCATCCTCAGCCCTGCCCACTGCCTCCACCAGATCACTCGCCAGCTGCCCGAGCTGCGCGTCGATCTCCGCCAGCTCCTCAGCGTTATGTTGCGCGAGCCGCAGCAGCTCGATCGCGCCGGACTCGCCCTCACCCTCCAGCGCCGCGTATGCCTCGACGATCCCGTCGCGCAGCTTCTCGTAGTGCATCAGGCGCTCACGCTCGGCGACGAGCCTCTCGTCCTCATCAGGCTCGAGGCGAGCCTCGTCGATCTCACGCACCTGGAAGCGCAGAAGGTCCAGCCGCTGAGCCCGCGTGCGCTCGTCGGTGGCGATCTGCTGTCTGCGAGCGCGCGCCTCGCGCAGTTCGTCCCAGGCCTCGCGGTAGCGATCAATAAGCGCCCGATGATCGGGGCCGCCAAACGAATCGAGAAAGTCGCGATGGTGCCGCTCGTGGATCAGCGACTGATGCTCGTGCTGGCCGTGAATATCCGCGAGGTGCTCGCCGATGGCCCGGAGGTCGGCCATGGTCGAGGACTCACCATTGAGCCTGTAGTAGCTGCGCCCCGACGCGATCGTGCGACTCAGGACGATCTCACCGTCGGCCTCGAGGCCGACTGCCTTCGCCCGCTCCGCGGCGGCGGGAGCATCGCTCAGATCGAAAACCGCCTCGACCTGTGCGCGATCGGCCCCGGTGCGGATGAAGTCGGAGGTGATTCGCTCACCCAGGGCAGCGTTCAGGGCATCGACGATGATGGACTTCCCCGCGCCGGTCTCGCCGGTGAGCGCGATCAGGCCCGGCCCCAGCTTCACCTGCAACTGGTCGATGAGCGCGAAATTCTCGATCCTCAGCTCGCGAAGCATCTCTTATGGGCGGCCCCACCCCGCTGCGCTTCAGGCAGCCGTCAGCGTGCCTCCCCCCATCGAAGCTTTGTGCGCAGCTTGTCGTAGAACGTGCGGCGTCCGAGCTGCACGAGACGCGCCCGGCAGTCCGCGCGACAAACCTGGATCTCGTCGGCGCCCTGCAGCCTGGCGGTCTCCTGCCCGTCCACGGTCAGCGCAAGCTCCTCCCTCGGCTGGTGCGACGGCTCCACGGTGATGTGAAGCTGCGAGTCCTCCCGGACGACCAGCGGCCGTGTATGCAGCGTGTGAGGGCAGATCGCCGTGACCAGCAGCGCCTCCACCTTCGGATCGACGATCGGACCGCCCGCGGACAGTGAGTAGGCGGTCGAGCCGGTTGGGGTCGCCACGATGAGGCCATCTGCCGCAAAGTCCGCGGCGTGCTGACCGTCAACGCGCACGCTCAGGCGGACGATGCGCCGGAAGCTGCCCGTCGCCATGACCGCGTCGTTGAGCCCAAGGAACTGCTCGCGGATCTCGCCCTCGCGCGAGAGGCAGACGCGCAACATCATGCGCTCCTCCACCTCGAAGTCACCGGCCAGGAGCCGATCGATCTCCGCCAGCGCGCGATCCGGCTCCTCCTCGGCGAGGAAGCCGAAGCCGCCGAGGTCAACGCCGAGAAGCGGCACCCCGGTCGGCGCCATCATCCTCGCTGCCGACAGAAAGGTGCCGTCCCCTCCCATCACCAGCATCAGGTCGGGCTCGGCCGCGATGATGTCACTGCAGGGCGTGCAGCTCAGCGCGCAGGCCTCGGCCAGCTCTTCTGTCACCACGACCTCGACCCCGGCCTGCTCGAGCAGGCCGACCGCCCGACAGGTCGCGTCCTTCGCCCTCGATTTGTGTAGCGCGGTGATGATCCCAACGCGCTCGACGCGGTGCGCCATAGTACCCTCGCTACCCGTTTTGGGTCTCCGTCTGCTGTCCGAGCCTGCGCTCCAGACGCTCCACGTTCCGCCTGGCCGGCACGTAGTCGGGCTGGATGCTCACGGCCTTGCGATAGTGCTCCAGGGCCGACTCGATCTCGCCCTGCTTCTCGAGCGCCACACCAAGGTTGTTCAGCGCCGGCACGTAGTTCGGGTTCGCCTTCAGCGCGGCCCGGAAGTGAACGACCGCCTCCGTCAAGTTGTTCTGCCGCAGGTATATGAGACCTGCGTTGTTGTGTGCCTCGAGGTTCTCGGGATCAAGCTGCAGTGTGCGCAGATAGCCGCTCAGTGCCGCGTCGAACTCCCCGCGCTCGTAGTGCAGGTTCGCCAGCCCCACGTGCGCCGCCGCCATCTGCGGGAATTGCTCGGTTGCCTTGCGCCACTGAGCGAGGGCCTCGTCCTTCTTCCCCGCCTTCTCCAGCGCCAGGGCGAGGTTCAGGTGCGCGACCCGCAGCTTCGGGTTGGCCGCAATCGCCTGGCGGAAATACTCCGCCGCCTGCTCTGCCTGATCCTGCTCATACAGCGCCCAGCCAAGGTTGTTGAGCGTGTTTGCGTCATTCGGCCGCAACGCCAGCGCCTGTCGGTAGGCCTCCGCAGCCTGCTCATAGTCGTCGAGCGCCGCGTATGCCAGCCCGAGATTGTAGCGCGCCGGGAAGCTCGTCTCGTCCAGCTCCGCCGCATTCTGCCAGTGCTCGATCGCCTGCTGATACTCCCCGCTGTTGTAGAGTGCCAGCCCAAGGCCCACATGCGCTGCTGCGAGATCTGGATCGGCCTCCAGCGCGGCCTGGTAGGCGTCGATCGCGGCCTCGGGCTTGCCGGACTTCGCGTAGAGCGTGCCCAGCGTCGTCAGAACCGTCGGATCATCCGGTCTGATTGCACGCGCGGCCTCAAACTCGCGGATCGCCTTCTCGATCTCACCGGCCCGCCGCAGCGCATGCCCGAAGTAGCGGTGGGCGTCGAAATCGTCCGGACGAAGCTCCAGCGCCCGATTGTACGCGTTGAAGGCCTGCTCGTACTGCTGCTGCCGAGCGTAGACGTTGGCCAGGTTGTACTGCGCATCGAAGTACTCGGGGTCAAGCTCCAGCGCCTTCTCGTACATCGCCTGCGCCTTCGCGAGGTCGCCAACCTTGAGGTAGGCGTTCCCGAGGTTGTTGTAGCTCACCCTGTAGTCGGGATCAAGCTCGATCGCCCGCTCGAGCTGCGCGATCGCCGCCTGCGTGTCACCGAGCTTCAGCGAGACCAGACCCAGCCATGTCAGCACGGTCGCATCGTCGGGCCGGACCTCCAGGGCCGCCTGGAACGCGTTTCGTGCCTGCTCAAGCTGGCCCTGCTCATAGAACTCCACGCCCTGGTTGAACTCCGCCTGCCCGGGGCCGTCGTCCTGCGCGACGGCCAGCCACGCACCCGCCAGAAACGCAAGCACGATCAGGGCGCCGGTGCGTAGGATCACGCGCCTCATGCTGCCCATTGACATCTGCCGACCACTCCTTGTGCGCCATCCCGGCCAATCAGCCCGGCCGGTCAATGCCTCAGTCGCTGCTCATCACCCGTCGTGCCGCCGCCGCGATCCCCGCCGGGTTGAGGCCATACTTCCCCAGGAGGATCTCTGGCGCCCCGGCCTCCACGAACTCATCGCTAATGCCCAGACGCTCCACCTTCGTGCCGTCGAGACCGTTGTCGGCCAGCAGCTCCAGCACCGCTGCGCCGAAGCCGCCCGCCAGCACGCCCTCCTCAACGGTCACGAGTCGACCGGTCCTGCGCGCCATCTGCACGATCAGGTCCTCGTCCAGCGGCTTGATGAAGCGCGCGTTCACGACCGCAGCGTCGATATCCTCCGTCGCCAGCTCCTCCGCGGCCTCCATTGCCCGGTGTGCCATCGTCCCCACAGCGAGGATCGCCAGATCCTCGCCCTCCCGCATGACCTCGGCCTTCCCGACCTCCAGGGCCTCAGGCTCCCGATCCAGCTCCACTCCCTCACCCTCACCGCGCGGATAGCGCAGGCTCGCCGGCGTCCCGAGACTCAGTGCGGTGAAGAGCATGTCCTGAAGCTCGGCCTCGTCGCGGGGCGCCATCACGGTCATATTCGGGACGTGCCGCATATACGCGATATCGAAGACTCCGTGGTGCGTGGGCCCGTCGTCACCGACCACCCCCGCGCGATCGAGTGCGAAGACGACCGGCAGGTTCTGCAGGCAGACATCGTGGATGATCTGGTCGTAGGAGCGCTGCAGGAAGGTGGAGTAGACCGCGACCACGGGCTTCATCTCCGCCGCCGCCAGACCGGCGGCGAAGGTCACAGCATGCTCCTCCGCGAGCCCCACGTCGATGGTCCGCGACGGGAAGCGGCGGTTGAAGCACTCGACGCCGGTTCCGTCCAGCATCGCGGCGGTGATCGCCACGATCGAGTCATCCTCCTCGGCGGCGCGACAGAGCGCGTCGCCGAACACCGCGCTGTAGGTCGGCCTCTCGCGCACCCGCTCGGACCTGCCAGTGCTAATATCGAACGGCGACGCGCTGTGGAAGCTCCGCGGATCCTCCTCCGCCGGGCGGTAGCCCTTGCCCTTGGTCGTCAGCGCGTGTACCACCACCGGGCCGGGCAGCCGCACGGCCTGCTCGAGGATGTCGATCAGATCGAGGATGTCATGTCCGTCGATCGGTCCGAGGTAGGTGAAGCCAAGGTGCTCAAAGAGCATTCCCGGGATCACCATGCCCTTCACACCGTCACTGAACCGATCCATGGCCATGACCATCGACTGCCCCATCGGCAGGCGCTCGAGCATCCGTGTCAGGTCCTCGCGGGCCCTGCGGATCGTCGGTGTGACGTTCGCACGCAGCATCGCCAGGTGCGACGAGAGCGCGCCGACGTTCTTGGCGATGCTCATCTCGTTGTCGTTAAGCACAATGGTCATGTCTGCGCCAAGGTGCCCGGCGGCGTTCAGCCCCTCGAAGGCCAGTCCTCCAGTCAGCGCGCCGTCGCCGATCACCGCGACGATCTTCTCGTCGGTGCCGCGCAGATCCCGCGCCTTCGCAAACCCCAGCGCGGCTGAGATCGACGTGCTGCCGTGTCCGGCGCCAAATGGGTCGTGCTCGGACTCGTTGCGCTTGGTGAACCCGGCCAGACCCTCGTACTGCCGCAGCGTATTGAACTCATCCTGCCGGCCGGTCAGCAGCTTATGCGTGTAGCACTGATGGCTGACGTCCCAGATGATCTTGTCCTGTGGCGTCTCGAGCACCGTGTGCAGCGCCAGCGTCAGCTCCACCACACCGAGGTTCGACGCCAGATGGCCGCCGGTCTTGGAGACGGTCTGTATGATCTTCTCGCGAATCTGTCTGGCAAGCGCCTGCAGCTCCGACGGACGGAGACCCTTCAGATCAGCGGGCGACTTGATCTGTTCAAGTTTAATCGGCATCGCTGTCACCAGGCGCGAACGCCTCGGTTGTGCCCTCCTCATCTACGAGCTGCTGGATGCGCGTCTCCGCCTCGGTCAGAAGCTTCGCACAGTGTCTGCGCAGCGCCATCGCCCGCTCGAAGCGGTCGAGCATCTGCTCCAGATCGACCTGTCCGCTCTCGAGCTCTTCAACGATCTGCTCGAGCTCCTGCAGGGCTTCCTCGAAGCCCAGCTCTTCGATCTCGCGCCTCTCGTCAGCCATCAATCGGCCTCTCTGACTCGTATGCCCGTCACGCGAGCGGCGATCTCGCCGTCGGCGACCGAGGCGTGTATGCTTTCGTCGCGCTCCACCTGCTGAACGCTGCGCACAAGCCGGTTCTGATCGTTCCACACAAGCGCATACCCGCGCTGCACCACGGCCGTCGGATCGAGCGCCCGCAACGAGGCCTCAATCGACCTCAGACGCGCCTCGTAGCGCAGCGACTGCTGCTTGAGCGCATCCTTTGCGCGTCGCTCGGCCTCAACGATCCGTTGCCGGCGATCATCCAGCGCGCTGAGGCGTCTGCGCACTCGCGGATCCAGCGCCCGAAGCGTCAGCGCCGATTCGGTCAGTCGCGTGCGCATGCGTTCGACACCCACATCCGCGGCTCGCACCACGCGCATCGATGCGTCATCGAGCCGCTGCCAGCGCTGCTCGACCATCGACGTCGGCCGGCACAGGACCGGTCGCTCGCATAGCGCCTGAAGCCGCGATTCACCGAGGCTGAGCCGCTCGGTGAGCAGCGAGCACAGACGCTGCCCCGTGCGGTCAAGCTCCGCCAGAAGATCGCGCACGTCGGGAACGACCAGCTCGCCGGCGGCCGAGGGCGTGGGGGCCCTTAGGTCCGCCGCCTCGTCCGTGAGCGCCACGTCGGTCTCGTGACCGACGGCGCTCACCACCGGCACGGGGCTGGCGAAGACGGCACGCACGACCCTCTCGTCGTAGAACGCCCAGAGGTCCTCGAGCGATCCCCCGCCGCGACCGATGACGATCACATCCGGCTCACACAGCTCAGCCGCGCGCCGCAGCCCCTGCACGAGGCTCTCCGGCGCCGCCTCTCCCTGCACGACGGCCGGGACGATTACGATCTCGGCGGGCGGGTAGCGGCGCGAGATAACGGTGATCAGGTCGCGAACGGCCGCGCCGGTCGGGGATGTGACCAGCGCGATCCGCCTCGGGAACCTCGGCAATGGACGCTTGCGCGACGGCTCGAAAAGCCCCTCGGCCTCGAGCTTCGCGCGCAGCTTTGCGATCGCCTCGGCCAGCTCCCCGGCGCCATCGGGACGCATCGATCGCACGACGAGCTGGTACTCACCACGCGGCTCGTAGACGCCAATGCTGCCGTGTGCGACGACCCGCTGGCCGTCCTCCGGCGCAAACCCAAGCCGGCAGGCGTCGCCACGGAAGCAAACACATCTGAGCTGGCTGGCCTCGTCTTTGAGCGAAAAGTACAGATGCCCCGAGCGCGGGGAAGCGAGATTTGAGATCTCCCCGTGGACCGAGATCTGACTGAGCACCTCGTCGCGCTCGATCAGCCGCTTGATGTAGGCGGTCAGTTCGGAGACGGAAAGAGAAAGCCCGTCGGCCGCCGGGCGCTGTCGCACACCGTTCACGCTTTCTCCGAGACGAGGCCTTTCTCACGCGCGAGGCTTGCCAGCACGCCGTTGACAAACTTCCCGGACGCGGGAGTTCCGTAGAGCTTCGCCAGCTCGACAGCCTCGTTGAAGACCACACTCACCGGCGTCTGCGGCACGCCGAGCAGCTCCGCCGCCGCCACGCGCAGCACGTTCCGATCGGTCGCGGGCATGCGCTCGAGGGTCCAGTCGCGCGCAAGCCGCTCGACCGCCTCGTCGATCTCCTCGGCCCGCACGAAGTACGCCTCCACCAGCCGCACTGCGAACTCCTCTATCTCCGGGCGCAGCTTGCGCCGCTCGTCGGCGGGCATCTCCCAGATCTCGGCGAGGATATCCATCGTGTCGCCCAGCCGCGAGACGGCCTCACCGGGACGAAGCTGTGCAACATCCGCCTGGAAGAGGATTGCAAGCGCCAGCTCACGTCCTCTGCGTCGTGCGCCCTCAGGCACGGAAATACACCCTTAAGCGAAGATTTTCCCGATCATCCAGGCGGCCGCCCCGCCGAGGATGGTGAGCAGCGCGGCGATCAGGAAATCGCCGAAGCCGTGGTAGATCCATACGAGGGCCAACGCGAAGCCAAACACGCTGCCCGCAGTGCACCGCCAGAAGTCCCTGCTGTCGTCCACCATTTACCGTCCGCCTCCCTGAGGTATCGGCAGCCGCCGCTGGATGAACTGCGTCGTGACCTCTCCACGTCGGAAGTAGGCGTTGCCCAGCAATCGCAGGTGGTACGGAATGCTCGTCTTGATGCCCTCAATCCGACTGCCGCGCAGGGTCGCCCGCATCCGTTCAATCACGCTATCGCGGTCCTCGTCCCAGCAGATGACCTTCGCGATCATCGGATCGTAGTGCGTTGAGACAACCGAGCCGGCCGCCACCCCGCTGTCCACGCGGATGCCGGGCCCGGAGGGGAACTCCCAGCGCGTAATCTCGCCCGGTGAGGGGATAAAGCCCCGATCGCCATCGACGGCGAGGATCCGACACTCCATGGTGTGGCCCTCGAACCAGATTCCCCCCTGCTCGTGCCGCAGGCGCTCGCCGGCGGCGATGCGAATCTGCTCGCGCACGATGTCGATGCCGGTAAGCATCTCAGTCACCGGATGCTCAACCTGAAGTCGTGCATTCATCTCGATGAAGTAAAACCGCCCGCGCGTATCAAGCAGGAACTCGACCGTTCCGGCGTTCGTGTATCCGGCCGCCTGCGCCGCGCGGATCGCGGCCTCACCCATCCGGCGCCGCAAAGAGCTGCTCACCGCCGGGCACGGCGATTCCTCCAGCAGCTTCTGATGCCGATGCTGCACCGAGCAGTCGCGCTCGCCGAGGTGTATGCAGTTGCCGTGCTTGTCCGCGAGGATCTGCACCTCCACGTGGCGCAGATCCTCCATGTATTTCTCGATGTAAAGATCGCCGTTGCCGAAGGCGCTCCTCGCTTCCGACGACGCCCGCTCAACCGCCTCCGCCATCTGTTCGTCATTGTGAATAATGCGAATCCCGCGTCCACCGCCGCCGCCGGCGGCCTTGACCATCACCGGATAGCCAAGCTCGCGGGCAATCTCCCTCGCCTCGGCAGCGTCGCGAATCCCATCGAGGCTGCCCGGCACCACGGGAACGTTGGCCTCGCGCATCGTCTTGCGGGCCTCGGCCTTATTGCCCACGCGCGCGATCGCCTCCGCGGACGGACCGATGAAGGTGAGTTTGCAGCCCTCGATGGCCTCCGCGAAGTTCGGGTCCTCCGACAGGTTGCCGTAGCCGGGATGGATGGCGTCGGCGCCGGCGATAACCGCGGCACTGAGGATATTCGCGGCGTTGAGGTAACTCGATGTGTTCGGCGCTGCGCCGATGCAGATGGCCTCGTCGGCCATGCGAACGTGCAGGGCGTCTCTATCCGCCTCCGAGTAGACGGCGACGGTGGCGATGCCAAGCTCGCGGCACGCCTGGATGATCCTACAGGCGATCTCACCGCGATTGGCCACCAGAATCTTGTCAAACATGCGCTCCGCTCCGTGCGTGCGGTCTATCGTCAATCAACGTGTTCGCTACAGGTTCTCATGGCCGGGCGTTGTGCACCAGATCCGGCCCGTCTTCGGATCGTACTGGTACGGCTTGCCGGAGACCGGGCAGGTGCCGATCCCGCCCTGGCTGCCAGGGTTGAACTGCTGTGGATACTCCCCTGTCTCGATGACCTCGATCTGGATGAGCTGGCGCAACTGGTTCAGGTTGTTGGCGCACTCGACGCTCTTCGCCTTCTGAATCGAGCGCGCCGGCACCGACTGCTTCACCTCGTTGCTCGCGGCGGGCCGGTTGCTCAGCCCGTAATAGCCCGCTAACAGCAGCGCGATGATCGCGACGACCAGGAGCAGCTCAACCAGCACGAATCCGGTGCGCCGTCGCCTGTCCGCCATGCCCTCACGCCTCCTCGACGCGGATGGCGAAGAGCCGGTCCCCGTACTGCACCGCCTCACCGTCCGCCACCAGCACGTCCACGACCTCCCCGTCGACAGTGGACACCACATCGGTGAGCTTGCGCAGCGCCTCAATCGTCCCGATAACCTGGCCCTCGGAGACGTTGTCGCCGATCTCGACCATCGGCTCTTCATCGGGCGTGCGACCGCGGTGGAACAGTCCCACCAGGCCGGCGACGACGTACTCGATCTTGCCCTCGGGTTCCTCCGGCTTCATCGGCGCCTCAACCGGCTCCAGCCCCGGCGCCCCACCCTCGGGCAGCTCCTCGCCGGCAGGCGTGGGCGAAGCAGCCGACTCGTCGAAGACCGCCGCGGCGGATCGGACCCGGACGCTGGTCTCGCCGTCCTCGATCTCGATCTCGCCCGCTTCCGATTCGGCGAGCAGCTCAATAACCCGCTGCACCGCGTCCCTGTCTATCTGCATGCGCCCTGTCCTCTCGATCAGCTCTCGACGCGGCTGACATACTCGCCACTTTGCGTGTCAACGCGGATGACGTCGCCCGTCTGGACGAATAGCGGCACCTGCACCACCGCACCGCCCTCTATCGTTGCGGGCTTGCTTCCGCCCTGCGCGGTGTCCCCTCGCAACCCCGGATCAGTCTGCACCACGCGACGGTCAACTGTCTTGCCTACGCTCATATCGACGATGTTCTGCTTGTAGAGAGCGAACTGGACCGTTTCGCCCTCCTTGAGCCACTTCACATTCTCGCCGAGAGTCTCCTTCGTCAGCTCGCGCTGCTCATACGTCTCCATATCCATGAAGACGTACGTCTCCCCGGTGCTGTAGAGAAACTGGAAGTCGCGGCGATCCACATGCGCGGTCTCGATGCTCTCGTTGGAGCGGAATGTCTTGTTGAACAGATCGCCCGTCTCAAGGTCACGCAGCCGGGTTCGGACGATGGCGTCGCCGCGGCCCTGCTTGTGGTGGTCGGCTTTCACCACCTGCAGCACACGGCCGTCCAGCTCAATCGTCAGCCCCGGCCGAAAATCGTTGGGGGTGATCAACTCTTCAGCCTCCTTCTTGCAGCACCCCTGCGCTGAATCGCGGCCTCTCCTGCCGCCCCGCAGGGGTGACCCACAGGATACTTAATTCCCCGCGAAAAGTCAAAGGTCGCCCGGTCCCGGGTCGGGGCCGGCGGATCGTCTGCGACCGACGGCGTTACGTCAGGTCATATGGTGCCCGCGTGAGTACCCGCGAGCCGTCGTCGGTGACCAGCACAAGTTCCTCGAGGCGCACCCCCGCCCAGCCCTCGATGTAGACGCCGGGCTCGATCGTCACGACCATACCGGCCTCCAGCGTGTCCTCGCTGCTCTGGCTGAGCCTCGGGAGCTCGTGCACCTGCAGGCCGACACCGTGCCCGAGGCCGTGCCCGAAATACTCGGCCAGATCATGCTCACGCAGCGCGTCCCGCGCGATCTGGTCGATCTTCCGGCAATCCGCGCCCGGCCTGACCTCCGCCAGCGCCGCCCGCTGCGCCTCGCGGACGGCCTCCCAGACCTCTCGTTGCCGATCGTCCGGTGCGCCCGTCAGCACTGTCCGCGTGCAGTCCGAGCAGTATCCCTCCACCACCGCACCCCAGTCGACCACAACGAGTTCGCTCTCGCCGATCACGCGTTCGCTCGGCCGAGCATGCGGCTTCGCGCCGTTCGGCCCGGAGGCCACGATGATCTCGAACGACGCCCCTTCAGCCCCACCCAGCACCATCAGGCGCTGCAGCTCAAACGCCGCCTCGCGCTCCGTAATGCCGGGCCGAAGTGCCTCGCGCCATTCGGTGAATGCCGCGTCCGCGATCGTCGCCGCGCGCTCGATCAGCTCTATCTCGCCCTCGTCCTTGACAGCCCGCAGGTGCTTGATCCGATCCGGGCAGGGCTCCAGCGCACCGTCAAGCCGCTCGTTCAGCGTCTGCCAGTTCGCATATGTGACAGCCCCGGCCTCGAAGCCAATCCGCTCGTGATCGGCCGCCTGCAGGCGGACGATGGCCTGCTCAAGGTGGTTACCATCTGCCACGCACTCGATCCCCGGCGCCTCCTCGCCCGCCTGCAGTGCGTATCTGCTGTCGGTGCAGATCAGCGCGCCTGAATCGATCACCAGCAGTCCCTCGCCGGAGAATCCCGTGAGCCAGCGCACGTTTGGCGCGGCCGACACGAGCATCGCATCGAGCCCTTCGGCCTCCATCCACTGGCGGACAGCGGTCAACCGCTCCGAGGTCATCGCCGGGCCTCCACGAGCGCCACGATTCCACGCACCGCCAGGAGGTAGCTGTCCACGCCGAGACCGCCGATGATGCCCTCACAGGCCGGCGCGGTCATCGAGCGGTGCCGCCAGTCCTCGCGCGCGAGGATGTTGCTCAGATGCACCTCGATCGCCGGGATCGGGACAGCCTTGAGCGCGTCGTGGATCGCCACCGATGTGTGCGTATACCCGGCCGGGTTGATCACGATCCCGTCCGCCTCACAGCCGGCCTCCTGGATGGCGTCGATCAGGTCGCCCTCCGAGTTGTGCTGGCAGATCATCACCTCGATCCCCAGCTCCCCGGCAAGCTCCTCGATCCTGCCGTTGATCTCCTCCAGCGTCGTCTTCCCGTATACCTCCGGCTCGCGCACGCCGAGCAGGTTCAGGTTCGGGCCGTGTATTACCGCAACGATCATCGGTCATCCCGCCCATCTCGTGCGTCTTCTATGCGCTCAAGCCCGGCGCGGGCCTCCTCGGCAAGCGCCTCGGCCTCCTCCACCTCGCGCTCATTGAAGGCCCCGATCGCGCGCAGGGCCTCCTCCTGCCTTCGCTGGCGCTGCGCGTATCCTCCTGCAAGCTCAGCGGCCCGCTCGTAGTACCGCGCGGCCTCGTCAGGCTCTCCACGCTCTTCGGCGGACTGGCCCAGAGCCACCCACCCGTAGGCCCACGAGACGTCCGTCGGCCCCTCGACCGCCTGGTACTGGCCGACCGGCGACTGATAGACACGCTCGAGCGCCCGCCACGTCTCCAGCGCCTGCTGCTCGAGGCCCATCTGCTCCTGAAGCTGCGCAAGCACTACGTACCCCCGTGCGTAGCCGGGGTGCACCTCCAGCGCCCGCCGTGCGGCGTTCACCGCCGACTGGAGGTCGCCCAGCTCGCGGTAGAGATACGCCAGCGCGAGGTAGTTGCCCGCCTTCGTCGGATTCAGCTCGGCCGCCTGCAGCCGGAGCGTCACCGCGCGTTCAAGGCCACCCAGCGGCGACGCCGCCGTCGCCTGCGCGAGGTCCTCGACGATCTCAGCGTCCAGCGGGTCCAGCTCCGCCGCCCGGCGCAGCCAGGTCATCGCCAACTGGTAGCGCCCGCGCCCGATCTCCTGCTTGCCCCGCAGTGCCAGCAGTTGCGCTTGCAGGCCTACCCCGGCGACGATAATCGCCGCCAGCATCGCCACCGCGGCCGACCAGCACAGCCAGCGCCGGGGATGGCTGCTCCCGCCCTGCGGCTCGCCTCGCGCGGCCGCAAGTGACAGGCCG